>NZ_JXYS01000026.1 GCF_000949295.1 Acidithrix ferrooxidans | reverse complement strand
AGCTACCACTACCTCGGATACGTGCCTCTCGCTGGGGCACAACTGCGATATCTGGTAGAAGCCGACTGTGGCTTTGTGTCTGCACTCTCCTTTGGTGCGTCGGCCTGGAAGTGCGCTCCTCGTGACACCCATATCGGCTGGGACGACAAGACTCGTCGTTCCCGGCTGCACCTCGTGGTGGGCAACGCGCGCTTTCTCATCCTGCCTTATATCCAGGTTCCCAACCTCGCCTCCAAGATCCTCGCCAAAGTTACCCGACGCCTGCGTGATGACTGGCAGGTCGCCTATGGCTATGCCCCGGTGCTCGTCGAGACCTTTGTCGAGACTGGTCGCTTTGCTGGTACCAGCTACCGAGCAGCCAATTGGATCCAAGTCGGCAAGACCCAAGGTCGCGGCAAGCTAGACCGCACCCATGCCAAAGCACTACCGGTGAAGGACGTCTATCTTTACCCGCTGCACCGAGCTTACAAAACCATTCTCAGCACTCAGACCAGCATGTGAGATCGCCCCGTCAACGTTACGAATCAAACCCTCTTCGGACGGGATCTCCGAATGTGTACGCTTGGTCAATCACATCCAACCAGGTGTGAGTGCATTTGTCGATAGGCAACTGGCGGCCCTTTGAATGAAGATCATGGGTTCCTTTAGCTAAGGTTGACTGCAGTGGCCGTTGTCTCGAGAGGGTTATCCGCCTGCGCAAAAGATCGGTCAGTCTGCCAGAGTGTTGGCATTTCATCGATCAGAGCCTCATCAACCAGCTGTTGCTGAATTTTGACTATTCTTTTCCCACGTTTTGTCGACCATATTGGGTAATTGTCTGAGAATCAATCTAAACCTTGACGAGTCTGAATCTTTTAGAAAATTAACTATTCTTCGTAAGCACTGGAACCGTAAGCACTGGAACCGTAACCACTGGAACCGTAACCACGTGTATTACCGATTGGTTTCATATTCGCGGCGCTACCACTATGACCACTTAGGAACTAGATAATCGTTGACAGTCCGACGATAGATGGAGCACCGAAACCAAGTGTAGCCAAGAACTCTTCGCGAGATACTTCAAGCTCTACTACTTCAAACTTTAATTTTTGTCACTGACGTGCATTCCGTTGTGATCAAACTCCTCTCCGGGAAGCCCACCAGAAAGACGATAGAGTCCTTTGACATCAAGTCCAGCACGTTTGCGTTCATTGACATAGCTTTGAAAAATTCTGATACCGCTATCGAAATCATCTTCAAAAGTACTGAGATGTAATTTTAATTCCCCGAGGCAAATGTTTAGGTTTGAGTATCTAAACCGCCAGCCTCGGCAAGAGAATTCGTACTTGATCTTTGTGAGCAGTTCGTCATCCGTCTGGTATTGCCCATAGGGATCGTTCATGCTTACCCCCCCCTCGTATGGGCCTCACGGGACCCATGTGACGCTGAATTGTTAAATAGTTTATCACAGTCAATGGAGTTTTAGAAAAGTGAAACTCTTTGGAAAGTTCGCAAGCCCAAGAAGAGTATCGCTTGCTACCTGTTTTGGCCTAAAGATGCACAGTCACTGCTTGTCTTGTGAGGGTCATTCTTCATTGCGATAGCCTTTGAAGAAAGTAAAGCGCGTATGGTTTACGTCGTATGATCTAAAATAAGCTTTAATTCAGTTTGTTTGTTCTTTGGGTTGGTAGTTGGTTCTTGATCAGAGTCATCGGTAGGAATTAATTTACAGGCTATGTAGCTTTCTGGTGATAATCTAAGAATTGACAATAGACGTGATGCCATAGCTTGTGCATCTTTTATTGCTTCAGCAATTGTATCACCGGGAGCGTCGCAGATAATAGATAAATCTTCTTTGTTTTCTATTGTGCCACAGGCTCGCCCCATCTCTTGACTAATACGATTATGTAGTTGTGGGTGTTGAACTGTTCCTTTTGGAAATCGAACTGTGATCATCGCTCCCCAGTTAGGCACGGGTGATTTTGGACTTATAGAGGCTGGAGAAGGTTTCCATATCTGAAGGTCTTTATCAGTAAAGTCAATGTGCTCGTTAAGACCTCTTTTGTTGAGAGGATTACTTTCGGATGGATCATGATAAATTTCCATGATGCCTAATGTTCCCTGATAACGATAATCTTGATAAAATTACTCTTGATATAATCATAAGGTTGTAGTTTCACTGATGTCATTATATACCTCATACTTACGATTATGCAAGTAACTAAGGGTACCGTCACTTATAATCGAGCTCGACGACATGGATTGGTCGACATGCAAAGCTCATAATATAGCAGAGATACCAACAAGTTGCAAATATTAGACCCAGTGGGTGGAGATTAACTTAGGTGTGGAAAAGTCGGACCGAGGAATACCGTCAGACGTTGGTAGTTGTCGGGACGTTGAAGAAGAAAATACCGCCACCACAGACAGCGGGGTGGCGACCGAAATTATCGTTGCTTGAACGGTTTGAACAATATTCAACCCGGTCTTTGGGCCAGAACAATCAACGTGGACAGTACACTTGACAAGCCAGTCTTCGCTGATATGTCTTGCAAGTAATAGAATGTTTTTATGACCACACCTACTGAGGGCAAAGAAGTCGTCCTTCTTGGGGCAGGATTTTCCCGGAATGTAAATAACGCCATGCCATTGGAACGTTGCCTCGGAAAGATGGTAAGTGAATACATCAGCAATAACAGCCAAAGTACTGGTGTTGTAACGCTCCCTAGTGTGGTCGAAAAGGGAAGACGGGGAGCAGAGTACGCAGCAGTCACCAGAGCATTGGTGGAAGTCCTACAAGAAGCTCAAATCAGTACCCTGAAAAACCCATTGCCGCGCTGGCTTGAGGAGTTTGTGGTTTTGATGCACCGAAGACAAACTACCCTAGTCACCCTCAACAACGACACTCTCTTCGAAACAGCGTTAGAAAGCGCTGGTGTGCCGACCGAAAGTGGCTCGGTTACCGCAAATAGTTGTTTTGGTGGATTGCCACCAACTGCTGAATCATCCAACGCAAATACATACCAAAATTTGAGAGTCAATGGTCAAAATATATCGTCCACCCCTGCTGTATCTAATAGTGTCAATACACTGAAGCTCCTCAAGCTTCACGGTTCCCTTGATTGGTATTGGGTGCCAGGAGATCTCACTGGCACCAGCCTCCTCCGTTATCCTATACTAACTCACTTTGGTCAGCCCACTCCGGACGATAACTCAGAGGATCGTCGAAGTGCAATACCCGGAAGAGAGCCATTCGTCGTACCGCCGCTCATGGCCAAGTCACGTTTTTTTACTAATGCCGTGATGCGCCAACTCTGGCAAGACGCAGCATCAGCTTTGTCAAAAGCTACGCGGATAGTGATCATTGGCTATTCTCTCCCCGAAGGTGATCTTGCTATCAGAAGTTTGCTCGCTGATACGCTTGCCGAGAAAGATGTCGACGTAGTTGTCGTCGATCCAAATTCTAAGGATATTGTATGTCGACTAAAGAAGCTCGGGCTTATGAACGTGTCTGCATTCGAACCAACGGGTGACAATGTTCTAAACGACTTCGTCGATAGAGAACGCGATTCAGCGACAGTCGCATTTGCTAGAGATTTAGCTTGTCGACCTCAAAATGAGCTCATAGACAACCACGTAAGAATCTCGATTATGTGCCCTGGTTACAAACGTTCATCAAACTCAGTCAACAACCGCTGCACCTCATGGATTGTTCAGGGCGCTGTTTGGACGCAAGGTGACCATACAATCCGTCTTCAAGTTGATGAATCTGTGTCACAGCTTTTAAATCCGATAAAATTTTCTCTTGCGCAGCTGTATGAAAAACTGAATAGCGCATCAGAGAATGGGGGAGGGTTTCAACTCGTGGTCCAAACCAAAAGTGGTAAACGAGTGCCGGTTATCGGGGGAGATCTTGAACAACTGAAGTACGAACCGTATAGACACCCGCATGGCCTGGACCTTCTAGCCAGTCACTGCTGTGTAACTCATGATTCCTCAACGTAGTATGAGATGGTTTCGTAGTTGAAACATCTTGGACATAGTGAGTTACTTCAGCTACTCACTCGGTTTCGTAACTCAACTCCCGCTTTTTTCAAGGCTCGTCGAATCGTCGATGCCCCTACTCTTAGTTCGAATGCAATACTTTCACATGACTGACCGAGTGTATAAAGACGTACGGCCTTTTCAATTTCGATCTGATTCATTCGCGAACGTCGCCGTGGTATTTGTTTGTACTTGAGGTGTCGGAGAACTGTCGTTCGATGGATGCCGAATGTTTCAACTAGGTCCAGAATGGTGGATCCATCTTGATAGTCTGCCACAAGCTCAGTAATCTGCTCAAAAGTCAGTCGATTTTGTACTTGTTGATTTGGACCTTCGGTCTTATAATTTGATGCAGGAGATCGAACAGGCCACTCTTTAACCATTTGCAGCTCTACGAACAGGGAAGATTGGGTTGACAAAGGGTTTGAAAGATGTCCTACAAGGTCCCCCCCAAGATCTGAGTTTATTTGAGGCTTGGTTACCCCTATGGTACGCCAGCTGTAAATTTAAATCAATAGTTTGTGTCCCATTTTATTGCACATGTGTCCCAAGACGTGTTACCATATGAGCATGAAGGAACAAATGCAAAAAAAAGACATACTAAATCTAATAAAATTCCATGCTGAGCATAACGAAGCTGGCTTTAGAAATGAAGCATACAGCATAGCTAGGTTCTTTGACCAAAGTGGAGATCCTCAATTGGCAGAATACATAATGGCGCTGCTGTCGGGCACTAATACTTTTGTGCCGCAGAGTAGTGATTACGATTTACCATTTTTTAGCAAGATTAGCTTGGTTGGTGATGCCCTGCCGTTGCCTACGCTAATCAAGAATGACGTGCTGGGTATAATCAACTCAATAAGCCATAACGCCGGCATCAACAAATTCTTGTTTGAAGGTGAGCCTGGGACCGGCAAGACGGAAACCGTTAAGCAGATTGCGCGCATTCTGGAACGTGATTTATACTCTATCGATTTTGACAGTGTTATTGATAGTAAACTTGGACAGACATCTAAAAATATAGCAGCAGTGTTCCAGGAGATACGTGCACTTCCTGACCCGAGCAAAGTAGTAATTTCATTTGATGAGATAGACGCAATAGCGCTGGACAGAGTTAACTCAAATGACCTTCGAGAAATGGGTAGAGTTACGTCTTCTGTTCTTAAGGGTCTGGACGGTCTTACTGATGGTGTAGTCCTTATAGCGACCACTAATCTTTTCGGTAAGTTTGATAAGGCTCTAACCCGGCGGTTTGACTCAATAATTAACTTTAACCGTTACAGTAGAGACGAGCTTATCGATGTAGCAGAATCAATTCTTAATGAGTTACTGTCTAAGTTTACGTTTGCTGGCCGTAATAAGCGTTTGTTCAGGAAAATAGTCGCGATTATGGATCACATACCCTATCCTGGTGACTTAAAAAACATCATTAAAACATCAATTGCTTTCAGCGATTCATCGAGTGAATATGATTATCTGAGGAAGTTCTATGAAGCCGTAAAGTCAGACACTGATGACCTAAAGAAACTTCAAGATGAAGGCTTTTCGGTGCGCGAAATTGAAATATTAACCGGTGTATCCAAGAGTCAAGTATCCCGAGAGCTAAAGGCGTAGATAAATGAACGATGTCCTGCAGTTACGAGGCACTTTTCAACAACGACCAAATGGTAACCGTCCAGGCTCGCGCAATGTGCCCAAAAATTCGCAGTCAGTTACTTCTGATCACCTAAAACAGCTGATAAAAGACCTGCAAGACCTCAGCAAGTACTGGGACAATCAGAAGCTCATTACAGGTGCGTTGATAGATGTGAACTATATACGCGTGGTTGCGAAGAGTAACAGAATTAGCGGCTATTTTACCAAGGGCACTGTTAAACCAAACGATTTGGTGCGAGGCGCTCGCTTTACCACTAGCGGTGACAAGAAGCACATTATCACCCACTACGTAAGTGACGGGCTTATTAAAGACACTATAGAGAAGGTAGAAAACACCGCCAAGATACTCGACAGTATTTTTAGCGGTACAGTGAGCAATGCCGACATTGAGAATATAGACGCGAAAGGAATAAAGTTTGCGGATTACGGTCTGAGCAAATCGGTGTTCCTTAACATCATTGTCGATTCATATTACGTTCAAAGCTTCAGTGTGCCAGACAACACTGCAAATGCAACAAACAATCAGATAGTCACTATTTATAAGACCGACGAAGACACGATTGCCATTATGAAAAATATTGGCATCAATATTACTCCCGACAAAATTATTGATAACACCACATTTTTGCTTTATCCGGACGAAATAAATTTACTGAAATCAAAAGCTCCGTATCTAATTGCCATGGCGGTGGAAGATATAACGAAGCTTAGTCTCGACGATATCGTAACGAAAGATGGTGATAAAGAACATATACCTGCAAAGATTGACTCACCTACAAATGAGCCTACCATAGGTGTTATAGATACCTTATTTGATGATAGGGTCTACTTCGCTGAGTGGGTTGATTTTCGCAATATGGTCGATCCAAATATTCCAGTAGATCAAGACGATTTTCGGCATGGTACGGCGGTATCATCAATAATTGTAGATGGTCATGTCATTAATCCTGATTTAGATGATGGTTGCGGTCGTTTCAGGGTCCGTCATTTTGGAGTTGCAACTAATAAACCGTTTAGCTCCTTTACTGTTGTAAAGCAAATTAAGCAAATTGTTGATTCAAACCCTGATTTAAGAGTGTGGAATCTATCGTTGGGTTCAGAGCGAGAAATAAATCAGAATTTTATATCACCTGAAGCTGCTATGTTGGATGAAATCCAATTCAACAACGACGTTATTTTTGTTATCGCCGGAACGAATAACAATACTAAAACAGAAAGGTTGATAGGCTCTCCGGCAGATTCCATAAACTCAATAGTGGTTAACTCGGTTAATAAGACTGGAAATCGCGCCTCTTACTCTAGGAAGGGTGTGGTATTGTCCTTCTTTAATAAGCCGGATGTCAGTGCATTAGGCGGAGATGGCAAAGACAGGATACGTGTATGCGAGCCTACTGGGGAGGCATTTATGGCCGGTACGTCGTTCGCGGCACCATGGGTAAGTCGAAAAGTAGCCTATTTGATGGAAGTCTTAGGCCTAAGTCGTGAGGTTGCAAAGGCACTTATAGTCGATGCCGCCGCCGACTGGAATGATACCGGTAATGATCCGGCGCTAGCGCCATTTGTTGGTCATGGCGCCGTACCTGTGCGTATCGAAGATATCGTTAGATCAAAAGACGATGAGATAAAATTTATTATGAGTGGGGTATCAGAACAGTATGATACATATACTTATAATCTGCCCGTACCACTGAATAAAGATAAGCATCCTTTTGTAACGAAGGCTACGCTGTGTTATTTCCCCAACTGCTCTATCAACCAAGGAGTTGACTACACAAACACAGAGTTAGATATATCCATAGGGAGGATGACCAACAAAGGCATAAAGCCTATCGATAAAAATATGCAAAGCGTTAATGACGGTAAGAGCCACTATATTTACGAATCTGATGCTAGAAGTCTGTATCGTAAATGGGACAACACTAAACACATACGAGAGAAGTATGGTGACCGCCTAACTGCTAGAAAGGCGTATAAAGATGGCCTATGGGGCGTGAGTGTGAAGACTAAGGAACGTCTGTCGAAACGAGATGGCAACGGGATTAAGTTTGGACTAGTCGTTACCCTGAAAGAAACAAGTGGCATCAACAGAATCAACGATTTTATTAGACAGGCGCAGATCCGTGGTTGGCTTGTAAATAGAATTGATGTTAACGCTCAGGTTGACATTTACAATAAATTGCAAGAGCAGATAACTTTTGATTCTTAAGTTTCAATCACCTCTTTGCATATCTTCAGGGGGCAGTTGAGCGGTTGTGTTAACCAACAATGATGCACTCCACTTACAATCACAACTGCACTCTAAAACTGCACTCCGTACCGTTAAAAGTGCACTACCGTTTGTTGCTAGGTCTGATTATCTGTAACCTTCCAGAGGCCTGCATACTAAAGCGAGTGGGTGCTAGCAAGATTGTTACAGGCATTACTTGATGTTACTTTAGAGATGCGTCAGCTTTTCAATGACCAGCAGTTTTCTCATACGGACGACGTTTCGCCCTGGGTCCCTGCATTATCCATCCATTCAACTGAGAATCTTGCCCGGCTTGTTCTGTGTCGGCAACTCGAAGGGCGACTTGTGCCGTTTGAGGACGAGTTGGCCATCGGGACATTTGCGCGAACTCTGGCGACTACTCAAGACTGGAGTTCTACATATTTGGAGGGAGCAATTGAAGAGGTTAAGGCTCTCTTGCGTTCGGTTGTTCGGGAGTAATTGTCCGGGAGTTAATTCAGACCTTGGCAACTATTCATAATCCAGAGAATTATTTATTCTCCGTAAGCGCTGGAACTGTAACCACGTGCGCGACCAACGGATTTCGTACTCACAGTACTACCGCTATGACCAGTCAAGAACTTGATTATTGAAGACAGTCCAATAATCGATAGGGCACCGAAGCCAAGAGTAGCCAAGAACTCTTTGCGAGATACTTCAAGCTCTAGTAGCTGGTGTAAGGGTGTTTGTTGTTTCATTGTTTGTTTGGCTTTACTTTATTTATTATCTACTTCTAAGCATAAGTCTTACTAATAAATGAGTCAATAGGTGCCTGTGGATAAGTGGAATGTAAGCTGAGTTTTTGAACACCGTAGCTTGACACGAACAGGTATGACGCTGTTTGTTGTTTACAACTGAGAACTGATTTAATATCAGGTAAGGAATCTTGCATGGTTGTTATGGCCACAAGTTTCTGGCTTAAATAATTAAGGTCTGGCTAAAGTTCGTGGAATAGTTATCGGTCGCCTCTTAACGAAATCAAAATCTGTAACTACTTGCCGTCGGGCTGGCTGCAGTGCAACCACTGGTCGGCGAGCTTGTCGATAGTTGTATCTTGCATCTGGAATACTGGGATTTGAGACTGCTTGTTGTCTTCGTTTCTCCTGTTTAGCACGGTCCTCTTCAAGAAGTGTTTGAATGTGCTTAGGACGATGTGGCTTTCGGTTAGTCCACCACACGAAGCCAATTCCTATTTGGTAGGCAAAAATCATTGGTCCAGCAATGACTAGCTGATCGATGATATTGACAGTAGGAGCCATCAACATAGCGATAATGAAAGCACCAGCTATCACCCAACGCTCAGCTCTAAACAAATGACGGGGTGACAAAGGTTTAATCCTGTTAATAATGACCAGTATTAGCGGTAGCTGAAACAGTAATGCCGAACCAGCCAGGTAAATCGTCACAAATGACATGTACTCAGATATAGTAAAGAGCGGTGCAATCTGGGTGGTAGTAAACTGGTGGCCCAGGAAATGCAATGCTAGTGGTAAACCCAGTTGATAGCCAAAAGCAACTCCTAGAGCACCAAGTATTGCTGAGATCATGGTTGAGCGAAAGATTAAGCGACGAGTCTGCACATCTAGCAGTGGTTCGAGGAAACGAAGCAGTTGATAAACAATAACCGGCAGGCTTAAAACTAAACCTACATCAACACAGACTTCGAATAAGAACGTAATACCTCCACCAGGCGATGTATAAATGAAACGTTGACCACGAGCTGGTCTAAGCAAGAGATTAACAATTGACTGCTGTACAAAATAAGCGAGCGTACCAAAAGTAAGTATAGAAATAGCTACGTAAATAGCTCGTTTACGTAGTTCGTGGAGATGTTCGATAAACGGTCGTCGTTCATCGACAGGTTTAGGCTGCCACGTCCTTGTCTTTGGGTTCGGTTTTTTCTTTCTTCTCATCTTTGTGATCGTCTTTTATGTCGCCACTGAGGCCTTTGCGCAGTTCACGCATTGACTCGCCTAGGCTACGAGACAGTTCTGGCAGCTTCTTGCCACCAAACAGTAGAAGTAAAATTGCTAGAATAACAACTAACTCTGGGGCTCCTAGATCAAGAAACGCAAATCGACCGAATAAATAATGAAGCATAATTACCTTCTTGTTACTTTATACAATTAAATGTATCATACTTGTATAATGCAAGTAAATAACAATAAGTTGAGTATCAAGTTATGGACCAACTAAGTGGATTAATTATCTTCGCAAATGTTTATGGTGGTAACCAATATGGCAGTAGTGCCTATTCAGCAACCGGTACTAATACCAATAGTAATAGTGGAACATCCTCACCGATCGGTAGTTCAACATCACCAGGAACAACTTCATCAGTAAACAGTCAGTCAGTTCCAACTACACAGTCAGCGGGAAGTCAAACTGCACCTACTCCTATCAATTCGCCACGTCCCGGAGGTATAAGCGCTGGTCTGTGGATTGCAATCATTCTGACGGTTATTGCTTTAATTTGTTTGTTGGCATTAATAATACGGATTTTAATTCGTAATAAACGTAATAAGTTAAATAGTCAGGTAATAAGTAATCAGCCAACAAGTGGTCAATCAACTAACAATATTAATCCAAGCACTATTAATCAACCGGTTACTTATCAGCCAACAAGTGGTCAATCGACTAATAGTATTGGTCAACCAGTAGATAGTCAATCGAACTACAGTGATCCCAAATTTAGTTGATCATACTTTGGAAAACTTAAGCAACATGACACAGTCAAGACTGACTAAATCCGTTTATTAAAAAGAAGACTTTAGTTTCCTATCCATACCCATGTAGGTGCTACTGAATAAGTAAGGGTGATCATCTCTCCGGCTGCAACGAACACCGATCCAGCCGTAAGGCCTGTCGTAGTTCCTCCTACTGCAATAGCTGTCACAGTACCGCCTGAAGTGTAAACATTGCAGTCGAATGGGAAAGGATTTGTTAGAGCGGTTCCTGATGCTGGAACTGTTGGAGCGGTTTGTGGGCCAGTGGGGTTGTAGCCGAGGTTGCCAGCAAACCTTACCCCAACGCCAAGAGGGAAACTACCAAATGGATCAACCGCTTGCGAGAAGTCATTATCAAGGACGCGTGTATATTCCAACACTGACCCGGTTCCAAACGTCGCATTAAACCCATACGTTAGAGCAGGGGGTGTTCCCCGATCATCCCTGTAGGTATTCCCCGAAATGGTGATGTTGCGGGAAGGTGCCGCGGTTCCGGTGTCCACCTGGACAACCGCCTGCTCAACACTAGTTCCACCAGTGTTGATGTTTTCAACGATATTTCCGCTGATGATACAGTTTTCCGTGAGAGTAACATCTATCCCGCCTCTTGGTACGTTGCGGATGTAATTATTACAGATCGAAATATCACGCATGGGGGTAGAGGCTGAGTTGTAAACATGAATCGCCGCATTAGCTGTTGAAGTAGACGGGATGGTGTCAATGATGTTTCCATCAATAATCACCCCACGAGACGGAGTAGTCGTGCAGTACAGATAGATGCCCGTATATGCCCCGTTGTTGATGACGTTGCCACGAATGTTCACGGAGTAATTGTACGCACCCCCGTTAATTGCGATTGAGTTGCCATTTACAAAAACGTTATCGTTAATGTCCAAGAACGAGCTTCCGTTAAAATCCATGTCCACCTCGTGGCTTCCGGAAAATAGGTTCCCCGAAATTTTTGAGTTGGTAACAGCGTCAATAACTGCGACTGGCCCTGCGTTCCTAGCACAGTTGGTGAAGTAGTTATCAACGATCCTGACAGATCCCATCAACGTGGGTGGCGCCGTATATATGAATAGGGCTGGACCCGAGGAATTAGAAAACGTCATTCCCTTAATGTCAGTCAGTTCCGGTGTCGCGTTGTGCATAACTAGCAGACTGTTCCCACCTGTCATAGCTGAACCGTCTATCCCTAACCCAAAGAACCCTACGTACCCGCTGAGGTTTACACCCACATAGACCAAAAAGTTTACGGATGAATCTTGCGGGAGGAGCGTTGCACCATAGCCGGAGAAGATCATGTTTGCCGCGAAAACTAGAGCCCCCGCACATAAATACTTACCGGGAGGAAAGAAAATGGTTCCAAACACTGTACTCGCCGCATTAATAGCCGCCTGAATCGCTGCCGTATCATCAGTAACTCCATCGCCCTTAGCTCCATAAGCCTTGACATTGAAGACTTGACCGCCTTTGTCCTCAAATCCGACAATCGGGCCAGTCATTGTTCCACCGGTAAGTGGAAGCTTGGTTGCCTCAGCAGTCTCAGCTCGCGTAGTTTCTGTGTCGAGATTGGTTTGCACAGTAGCGGCGGCGCCAGACGCATCAGCTCCTACATCGGCTGCCGTCAGACTGACAGCACCAGTCTGGCTATTGACTGATTGAACTGGAGCTGTCGGAACATTAGCGAGTTGACTCCTCGGAACATTAGCGCTCGCATCTAAGGCTGCATAACCACTTGGTTTACCTTTGTTGGCGGTTTGTTCAGCTCCAGCAGCAGCCACAGCTGATGGGATCAGCGAACCATCTTGGTTATGAGAAACATCAAGAAAACTATTGAGGATAGTTCCCCACGTACCATCATCACTACCAGGAATAGGGAGACGTGCCATTAGCAAATCTCTTTGAGAGTTTCACTCTTTTCTGATTGTGTGTGCTGATATTGGTTTGATTTATTTCTATACATCAAATATGCGCTTTTATATATTTAGCTATAAATATGAAGCATGAGCGCGAATAAGTCAATAGAGACTTAGAGCCAGTGGGTGGAGATCGGTATGGGTGTGGAAAAGTCGGAGAAGTGAATATGGCCAAACACTAGGCAACTTGTCTCAGCACGTAAGGAACTACAGGCTGCCCCATTGCTCTAATATCGCCACAATGAGATAATTTAAGTATGTTTGTCAACGCGTTGCCGGTGGAGCCGAGAAAAGGTATGACAGCTGTTCAAGGAATCTGCGAAGCCCAGCAGCACTCGGACACTGGTACGGTCAGTCAGTTTGTTAGGCCCGAGCTGAGAGTTGCTGCTTAGCCTCTCGGGGGGTCCATTGGGCAATTTCCTCTAATACGTCGCTATCCAAAGTCAATTGAGTATCATCTGTCGACTCAGTCATACCGTACTGAAACGCGATTTGACGAATTGCAGCGAGACGCCGTGCTGGAATTTTCCCCCAAACGTTCGAATATCGAGAGTCTGGATCAACGGTAACGTAAGTGTACAATACGTCCAGTAAGTACTGCCTTAAATCCAGTTTCGTTAGCATCTCTTCGTCTGCATTTCTCACAAAAGTATGGGCTGCTCTGACGAAAGAAGTTACCTCTTTGAACGAAGGCGACCGAGTGCCACTCACTTTTTCGTCAAGAGCGCTGAGGATCTTCTGTACATCAAGTCCTTGAAATTCCTTGCTTATCTGATTAGATGCTTGAGCAAGAATTTTCTGCTTATCGCTTTGAAGTTTGTTATCCCCTAGAGAATGCACGAGACGATTGCGCCAGACGATTGCGGCTGATAATAAATACGGAGCGGGACTGAGATCCTGGTTGGTATCGTGAGCGACGATCATTACGTTCGACTCCAGGGGCTTCTTTCCATCATACCGGTTGCATGTTGCCTGACTCATTATCCTCGGGCTACGCCGTGCAAGATGTAAATAGGTATCCACTGCATCCACCGTCCAAGCAAGCGTTGCCTTAAGAGCAAAGGAGCGACTTCGCATTGCCGATACTTTGGGATCGTGTGGATTCCAGGTGGTGGAAAATGTTTGGCTGAGTTTGGCGTTACCTTCTGCCACGGCATCGAGGCCAACGAGAAGTGTAATCAGAAAGTGGTTAGTCTGACCGAGTAGATTCTTGAATTCACGTCGTGCTGGACTTACGCCCATTTGCAGATCCATCGGGCGACCGGTGTGATTCGAACACACACCTCCTGCTTTTAGGTGCCCCAGGGCTACGAGGGCTTTTGAAGGCAGGCGTCTTAGCCACTGACCTCGGGCGCCATGCCCACTGTAGTACACGACTTGCATTCGCGTTCCAAATATGACCGGGACCTTAAGAATAGGCTAACGGTTCAGACATGGAAGAGTTCGTCGAACTCCTATGCCCAACTCCTGAAATGACCGGAGCGCCCGGCGAGCAATCGAAGCGCGTGGACCATTCGCCCTTTATGGTCCAACAATTGCAAGACTAGTCGTTTCCCTTCCCGGGAACTGTGACTTGATGGCTGGAGAGCGGGATATGACAACTGCAACGACCTAGACACTATTTTGATAGTTTGTCGCTAAACACTACAAAGTTGGTATAATAATACTGATACGTTGAGCTGGGTATCGCCTGGTTGGGTATCGCTACTTCTGGTGACGGCCACACTCGTTATTGTCCGCTATTTGAGCAACAGCGCAAAGAGCAAAACAAGAGCTGAGGAGGTACACTACATGAAAAATAGAAGCAACAAGCGACACAGTTTGCAACTGTTTGTGGAAGCAGCAACTGAGACCCTTTGGGCGATTGGGTGCAGCGCAGTCACCGGTGGGGCGCTGCCCAGCTGAACGTACCAAATAAGCGAACTTTAACGATGCAAATTAGCAATGAGTCACTTCTCATCTAACCCAGAATTAATACTTGCATGACGGGAGTCCTTGCGTCTTTTCATTAGCTTTGAGGCCGCCTAATTATCGATTGTCGCTGGGTTTCTAGTTATCATTTCCGATCTTAGAACCGGGATTTCCGACCAGTTGCCGGGACTGGGCTCTATTCTATTCAGCTTGGTTGGTCGAATTGGAGATCCCGAAGCCGCAGAAGCTGATGTAGCACAGGTATCGAACCTTTCAGACGTCTGGGTGGAACAGGTAATGGAGATCGAGCCATACGCTTCAGCACGGAGAGTCTTTTGGGTGGTCGGTAACGGCAGTAGCCATCGTGGCAATAAGTCAGTCGAGCGGCTTCGTGACCGCTGGCCAAGCTAATGGAGCGCTTCAGCACCAAGCCCGACTGTCAAGTGGACTAATGCTCAAGGAATACCTGATCGAAATTACGATCTAGAGTACTTAGTGAGGGCTTTATAAGAGTGGCAATTCGTCAACAATTGCATCCGTTATGCGAGTTAGTCGGGTAACCGTATCGATTTCTACACTGTTACTCGGGAAATTGGTCGTCAGAATCTGGCTTTTTGCGCGCCTTTTCGTTCCTCGCTGCTTCAGTGGCTTTCTCAATAATTTCATCAAGATCTACGTTGTCACCGGATTCTAACAACTTATCGAGTAGTGTTTCCCGAAACACATCTATAATCTCGCTATGTGTGCGATGGTATGCAAGCACCTCATCGAGTGCGATATGCAACAGTCTCGTATCTTCTGGTGAGGAGGGTTCGAAAGGGTAGTCAAATGTCTCGGCGGATTCAAAGACAATCTCACCTCCGACTGGTGTGACAAAGCGTGCGTTATCGATCCAATCGTCAATTTCTCGCGCACTGAGTTTGAATTTTGGCAACTCCCCTGGCTCTTGGTGTAGTTCCTCGTGATTTTTCATATGATATTCATTAATCCTCTAAAAGGATACACATAGCGTTCTCTTTTAATAGCCACCATTATATACCTTATTGGCTGACGAAACTGAGAGATTTATCACACCACCCTCCTCTATCAATTTTTGATTTTTCGAAAAGTGGCAATATTATGTCGACATATCAGTGCAAGCTTGACGCCGATATATATGCCCAGACCCGCTAGCACCGTCATTATACCCTGCAGCACCCAAAGTAGTGGCTTTGGTACTGGTGAAAACGCATCGGCGACCACGAGCAGTAGAGCAGAAGCATACGCAACACCTCCCGAAGCCAGAAGCCCAACCCTAGAGGAAAGCGGTGCAGTAACGAGGTCGCGTTTCTCGAACGTCGGTTGAAGCCAGAATGCGGCCGTTGCAGGGAGGGCGACAACTAGACCAGCAATCGCCGGTTGGCCGGATGGTGCCGCAACCAACCAGTGGAAGACAATCGTCAGGACAAGGAGTGCGAAGGCAGTGATAGACGAGATTATTGTGACGGTTCCAATACTCCCGGGTGGAATCTCGTAGAAGATTACTCGCGCGAACAGAGGTTCATGGTCAACCTTGTGAAGACCGTGTATATAGATGTGGGCATAGATCGTTGGGTGTGCGGTAGTGCTCCGATACTGGACTCGCTTATGTGGGGGTTCCCATTCCTCAAGATGATGGACCGGGTTCCCGTCTGGCCCGGTTAGAGCAGTACCGCTACGAGCTAGCACACGCTGTACCGCGCAATAACAGTTCGGCGGAGCATCCATACGAAAGTGGTAACTCTGAGCATTAAAAGCTAGTGGTATGCGGAAGCGTAGACTGTAGGGGCTTTGTCCCAAGAGCATTCTCATTCGAGAGATAAGGTTGGGGGTTTCGAAATCATCGCGATATTGGGCATCATCGCGATATTTTGAATCGTATGAATATTTAATAAGGACTTTTTCTAGCGGCCCAGCAGTCACTTCTGCCGTCGTGAGAAAGCTATAGACGAAGAACTCCGCAAGTTTTCGCAGGTCAGTCATATTGTCGTCCGTTATACCAATCATCTTGAGCTGATCCGTATTTCCGAAGTACTTGTCAAATATGATTTTAGCTATTGGCGGTTCCATGTACGGAATATTCGAGATTGTCTGTCCAATTTTCCATACGGTATCAAAGTTGGGTTCGAGGTTTCCAATGTTTGCTGGAACAATCTTACGAAACTGAGTTTCCAACATTAGAGAGGCGAGGAGTTTATTTTCCTCCTGGGCGAGTACGCTCAGTGAGGTACCAGAAGCTGATGTAACGTTGAGGTTGTCGAAGAGTCGGCCTCGCCGACCACGCATCAGCGGAACAAGTGACAATGAGGATCGACTACGCCGAGGTTCACCCGTCTTTGCATTTGGTTCTGGGAGATCATCTGGAATTGTGAGGTCAACACTAAGAGAGCGATTTACCGTGTCACCATTGATCTGTACCGTATCTGTGATGCGATGAATGTAGTCAGGTCCGTGCTGAACGAGCTCGAGATAACGGTGTACCAGCGACTCGTGATAGCGGTCCACAAGATAATTTATCGTCATGAATTAACTCCGCCATTGGGACGCGGCGGACCCCTTTTAGAAAGGATAGTCTAAGGAGATAAAAGCGTTGTTCACTGAAGACCAGATTGGTTTCCATTTTCCAGCTAAATAGGTCTAAACCTCATGATCAACAATGTAGACAGCGTGTGCGGGTGTGTAATCCCTAGGCACCATTCGAGTAGCAGTTGATGCCTACCAATGACTAATCGTCTCAGTGAGCTGGACTGCTGATTGCCATCAGTCATCACAGTTATCTAACGCTGATACACCAGTCAAGTATCATCAAACTGGGAGGCAATAGCTTGGAGAAAATTGTCCTAAATGAGATAATTGGATTGTTATGAAGTGGACTGCAAACGAGATCGCGCTAATAGGAACTGCAACGACAGTTGTTGTAGCGATTTTGTCTGCCCTCATTGCTTACATGGTGGCGAAGCGAGAGCGACGGCGTACCCTTTACAGCGAGGCGATTCAAGCAATTGTTGCTTGGAAGGAAATGCTCTACCGTGTCCGTCGCCGAAGTGGGAATCAGGTATACGACCTTGTTGCCGCGTTTCATGATCTGCAAGACAAACTGAGCTATTACGAAGCATGGATTGGAAGCGAGTCTAAGTACATGAGTCGTAGCTACAAGCGTCTTGTTAAGGCAGTCAAATCTAAGACCGATTTTCTGATCCGTGATGCCTGGAAAGAGTCGATCCGCGATCCCGCAGAGTACTCGCTTCCCAGCGATGACCATCCCGATCTAGCTCCGAACGTGGAGGCGTTCCTCAACGACGTGAGATCGCATCTGTCGCCATACTTCTGGCGGCGCATCGCTCTAGCATATCGGAACCGTGAGGTGAAATGATGAGCGTTGATCTTGGTGCATACTTCAATCAGTTTCTTCAGAATATTTCGCTCGGTGAACCCCAAATAAGTCGCATGAACAGTGCTGCTGAGGCAATATCACGGTTTCTCGTTCAGCAGTACGGCGTACCCTCAGCCAATGTCTTTGTCCAGGGTTCATACGCGAACAATACGGTGGTTGAACCAGTCGATGGCGGCGAATACGATATCGACCTTGTTGCAGTCTGTGTTGGTCCGAATGTGTCTAGTGACAAAGCGCTTGATGAACTTGAAACAGCCTTTCGTTCCACCGCACTCTTCAGTGACCGAGTGACTCGCAAGCAGCCGTGTGTCCGCCTCGAGTACGCGCACGATCATGTCGGCTCCTTCCACGTGGACGTTGTTCCTGTGCGATGGAGCGGTCAAGCCACGCCGCCGTTGGAAGCTCCTCGCCGAGAGGATGGTTGGCACGGCACGGCACCTGCTGAATACACGCAGTGGTGCCGAAATCAGGGGCCACTATACATCCGAACCGTGATGGCGATGAAACGCTGGCGAGACGAACAACAGCCAGTCCGTAATGCGGTCAAATCGATTGTTTTGCAGGTGCTCGTGTCTCAGTACATGCCCCAAACCGGAGATGATGCGTCTCGCATGGCTGAAACGTTCAAGGTGCTCCATTCCGATCTCAGTCGACTCAGAGTTCCGCCTGTCGTTCCCAATCCAGTATTGCCAAGTGAAAACTTGGCCAAGCGATGGACCGCTGAGAGCTTTAATAATTTTGTGGTCGAGTTGAAGGAAGCGGTGGAGTGGGCCACGACTATACAAAATACTACAGATATAATGGAGGCAGCAGATGCTTGTCGGGAGCTTCTTGGTAACGATTTCCCTGTACTTAGTCCGAAGGATGTCAGGCTGGAGTTACTTGATTACAGCCATGCGCAAACCCCAGCCCAAATGGGATGGCTTGAGGCTTACGATTCGCGCTATCAGATATCGATCAAGGCAGTTGTGCAGCGTGGCAAGCGAGGCCAGACTAGGCGACCACTTCTTCATGATGGCGAGCTGTTGCTTCAAGGCCATAACCTGCATTTCAAAGCAGACCTCGTTGCGCCGAACCATGTAGATGTATGGTGGCAAGTCGCCAATACTGGCGGTCACGCACGTAGCGTTAATGAGCTTCGTGGAGAAATCTTCAAAGGTAAAAACTTGCAGGGGAAACTGATTGCTGAAGACGAGAACTGGGAGAGTACGGCGTACACGGGAAGCCATCTCATTCGTTCGCTTCTGGTACGGGAGAATCGCGTCCTGGCTGTGAGTCCGTGGTTTCAGGTCAACATCTACGCCAAGGGGCAGCCGTTTCGGCGGTAGCGCGTCGGGCATTGTTATTTGGATGCTGGCAGACGTCTGATGAAGGAGTGCTTGTGCGAGAGCACGGGAATGCGAATTTGCCCGTCGCCTACTGCATAAGGGAACTCGGGACGTACCGATTGTAAATTAGTCCATCGTTGCATTCGTACTTGTTTGCTCGCATGGCCATGTGTGACGTTAGTAATATGGTAGCAATGCGTATCGATGACTTTTTTGAGGACAAGCCAGATTGGACAGGTGATCTAACAGGTAGAGGTGCTTTTAAAGAAGACTTTGTACGTTCATTCCTCAGTGGACCCGGGGATGGAATATCCGACGTTGAGGTGGCAATACCGCTTGCTAATCTGGTTCACGAAAATCTTATCTCGTGTGGGACGGACGGGATCGTATCAGTCCAGCAGGATGAAATTAAAGTCGCTATACGAGTACTTAAGGCTGTCCTTAACCGGCTCAGAGTCATAGTTGACATTCCCTTCCATGATTACAGTAGCTTTAAGGCATACTGGTTGAGAAATGGCTGCTCCGGTAGTTGGGCTGCTAGGCGAGCTATTTTGTCCCAGATCTTTGACCCAATCCATGAGTTTCTTGCTCAACTTGATGTTGAAACGCCTGCTGGTCCCACGTCTTCAATCCGTAATGAAGCAACAACAGGGTGGCCAACTGTAGACGAAGAGTTGCGAGAGCTTCGTCGAGCGTTTGCCAGTGCGACGACACCACAAAACTATGCGGCCATAGGTCTTCAATGCGTACGTGTTATCGGGGCTCTAGCAGATTCCGTATACGACCCGAGTGTCCATGTTCGGATAGGCGAGGAAGCACTTTCTTATGACAAAACTGATCTACGCATTGCCCGGTTTATTGAGGATGCACTGCCGGGTAGGGTTAATGAGAATTTGCGTGGGCTTGCCAAGAAGGCAACGGCGTTTGCTCACGAGGTAAAGCATTCGACGAATCCTGATGTGAACGAGACGGCTATTGTAGCAGACTCCGTCATCTTGCTTTGTGGCATTCTACGGAGTGTCCAGTGTCTTGCGTAGAATTGCGCCGAGATTAGCTCCGCTGACCCAACTTGATGCCTCGTCCCTTGAGATGCTGGCTTACCGTGTACCGATGGACGCCAAATTGGCGCGCAATTTCATAGGTGGTGGATCCTCCGACGTAGGCAGTCACAACTTTATCAACGTCCGCACATGTTAGTCGTTTCTGACGTTGTCGGATCTCGAAGGCTGTCTTGTAGTCCGCGCCTAGAGTGGGCTGATAGTCAGGTGCCAATAGTTGTGAATCTGTTGATAATAGGCTCGTTATGAGGATCCATTTTTCTGCATTAGCCTCTGATAGTTCCACCAGGTCAGAGGAGATATAGCCAATGCGTGTTAGGATTAATGTAACAAAAATCCAAAATTCATGTGCATCTTTTCGAAGTGCTCTCGCCGTGATTCGAGGAGTTTGTCGCCTCATTTGTTTATCCAGCCATCACCACCGAAGCGGAATCTTGGATTTGAGGATTTTGGCATTCTCTCGCAACCCTTGCGAGTCAAGAAGTAGCTCTATCGCACGCTCGGCTTCATCGCCCAGATTCGTCGGGCCAATCCATATTTCGCGAATCCTGCTTTTATCTCTTTTTCCTAATTCGATCGTTGTGTAGGGAATCACGCCGAGTCTTGGTGTTGATCGGAAATCGATCTGGTCCGGCTTGTCTGCCCATTTAGCAATCCGCCATTCATTTTCGTTGCTAAATGCAGCATTTTTGAAGCTAACTAGTTCACCAATTGCTTTGGTGATCAGATTGTCAAATTCGGATTCGTCCGGAGTTTCGTTCTGGAACTGCGAATTTTCGATCTTGCCCGATAGAAATTTGGCCGCCAAAGACCTCAACTTCTTTAGTTGAGCTTCATGCTTGTAAATGACCGATCTGAGAATCCCCGATGCTGGCTTTAGCCCGTCTATTGAAATTCCTACGCAGTAACCGCTTTCATGACCATATGTAATCCATTGTGTGAGTAGATCAGGTTTACTACACAGGCTGGCGACGAACCAAGGGAATGGTCCGGCTATCTGATGGAAATCTTTTACTCGCTTGATCCACTCCTCTCCAATTTCTACCGCTCGGTCTGAGTCAGGCCATTTTTCCTTTACTAAGGTGCGGACATCTGACTCGTGTTCTTCTAGGATATGGTCGCCGCGTGATACTTCGGAGCTATCATTAAGAAACTGTCGGTGAGTAGCCCAAAGTTGACCAGATTGGATGATCCCAATTAGGCCGCTCGCGGTTGTGTAGTGGTAGAGCATGTCTGGATATTTATCCATGTGTGTTTCCTTTTCTGGTGGACCCAATCCTTTGCACAGCCTGATATGGCCCCTGTTTATTAGACCACAGTCGTGTGAGTGTAAACGGGTTCCTCTCCGATTCTAGAGCTGTCAGGAATCCGGGGTCCACTCCAACCGTTACAGCCCGAGGTTGATCGGGATACCACGATTAAGCGGGATATCTTTCAATGAAAGCTCCGATCCCCACTATCATTGAGCTGACTGCGGAACGATCAAATGTGCTGTCCTCACCATGTGCTGCGTCGTTGCGAATTAGCCAGGCCGCAACTTGTTTAGCTTCGTAACTTTTTATGATGGATTTTGAGTAAAGGCTGGTTCGCATGAGTTCGGCTTTTATCCGTCTGCCGTCTGAGTTGACTATCGGTATGCTTTCCTTTTCACAAAGCTGACGAAGATGAGTTTCGAGTGCACAGCCAGCTATGACGGCAGCCGCACTTGTGAACGATTTGTTGAGGAGCTCTTCTGATTGCGAAAGAAAATCATGGAAGGTATCGCCGTGTGCAAGCGCTTCAATCGACTCGAACCATCCAGTCTTCATATCTTCATGAATTGCAAGTGCGACTGCGTAGAGAGTTCTTACCCGACTTACTAAGTAAGAATCTGGATCAATATTGTCGGCATTTCGCCGATAAGGAGAGTCAGTTGGAGCAATACGTTCTATTGCCGCCTGAAGTCGTACTAACAGAGTTTCCGCCATCTCCCATATAAATTGCTCGTGACCATTCTCGTCGAGCCAGAAAAGCTTCTGAAAGTCCTGTATGAGGATATCAAGGTGCTGCATGTGAGGTTTAGGATCAAGCATTCTTATCGAGATATTATCGCATTTGAAAGCTAAACGAGTGCGATCTTGTTATCCATGCTACGGGATGTCCTGGATGAACGACAATGTCTAATCCCAGAATTGTGCTTTCAGGTGGAATACCATGATGGGGAGTTATCAGTTGCTCTGAATACTTTCAAGAAGCAGCATTTTGATACCGAAGATATTGTGTTCCACGCTCAGGAGATGACTCATCCGCAAAGCGCCCATAGCGACCTTTACATGAGATTTTTAGACAGTGACTTTCGCCATGCGTTCTATCAGGATTTTGAGGTTTTTCTGAAACGTAGCAAGATCAGCATTGTGGCCTGTGTCATTATGAAAAGCAAATATTTTGCCAATTATGGACTCGAAGCCAAAGATTCGTATCTTCTTAGTTTTGATAATTTGGTGAACCGTTTGGTGTTTGATCTTTCAGATAATCAAAAAGAATGCATTGTAGCCGAGAGCAGAAATAGCGTTTTAGATAATCAGCTAGAGATTGCTTACCTCGCCGCCAGAGTTGAAGGCACTAACAAGGTTCAGCCCGCTGAGATTAAATTGAAACTTGACAGTGCTATTCAATTTCGGCAAAAATCTGACAATATAGCAGGTCTGCAAATAGCTGATATGGTAGCTTCGCCAATTGCTCGACATTACTTAAATAAGCCGGAACGAGCTGGGCATCAATTAAGTTATGACAGTGTCTTTTCAAAAGTTAGAAATATAAATGGACGCTGGGAGAATATCGGTATCACAATTTTGCCAAGAAAATAGACTGAAATAAAAATGGGGCCCGCATCCGCAGTCCCCATTTCATACTCTAAATAACTAGTCGATATTAATAAAGATGTCAACGATTACTTCGAGTTACGTCTCTCCCGTGACAATCTCTCATGTTCACACCTTCTCGCCTTAGTGTTCGCCAGATTGTGCTCGCATCCACTCCGAGCAAATCACCAATCATCTTGGAAGAGCTTCCAGCCTGATAAGCCTTGATCGCGTATTCTATCTGTTCAGGAGCGAGTGGACGATACCGTTTTGGAACCCCACGTCGTTCAAGTATCTTTGATACAGTTGTATGGTAGATTTGGAACTGGACAGCGAGTTCTTTGATGGTATTTCCTGATTGGTAGGCAACAACAAGATCATTGATTTGTTTCGGATCTAGGCGAGTCTGGCTCTGTTTGGGTACGTACTCTTTGACATGGATTTTCCCATTTGAAGATCCTTGGTGACTCTCTTCTCTTGTTTTCCATTCCATAATTAGCTTCTGACTAGGGTGAAGTGGGTTGGAAAGACCTCTTATCACCTCCACTCGTAATCTAACTAAAAACATTCCCCCTGTTAGACGCGCCATCTCTATTTCTGCTCGCGCTCATACCTAAACTTATTAGCTCCTAGGGAGGGACGAGTATCGCGCCTAACGGTTGCTATCGAATCTTCACAGAAGCGCCACTTTATTTGACAAATCCTAAAAACCCTTGGCTTCTAAACCCTATACGTTGCGGACTAACCACATCTGGGAAGTGAATCTCAAATTCGTGAGATCCTGGCTCAACTACCTTGAATGGAACATTTGAAAACCGGTGATTGCTACTGTGTGGTCGAGACCAAAAGCTTGAAAGCCCATTGGTCGATACCGTAAAAACACCATATCAAAAGGGCATGCGAGAGGTAAGGCCGGACTCTAGGGATCATTTGCGAGTTGAGGATTCTCTTCGGCTTCAAGCTCAAAAGACATATAGTTCTACTTGTGGCGGGAGATAAATCGAGAAGTTGGAAGAGGTGATATCAGTTTGCAAAACCTACCCGCAAGGCGTCCCGTCAACCTTGCGGTTGACGGGACGCTCACAAAAACGAATGCTAGAGGAAGTCCGGTCGTATCCTCGCGAGCTACGTGAGGCTTCTGGGATTGCCCATATCGCGTCTCACCGATCGACCATGGCGACATCAAACGCCTGCAGATCGACGCACTACGCAAATATGTCGAGGTGGTCGGTGGCAGAAAGTCGAGGTGAAAATTAGCGACGAATGTTTTTTGATCGCGTAATTTTCTACATAAGCAATCACCCAGACCGGATCCAACTGGGTTAGACGACGTTCTATCTTTGGCAAACGGTGGTAATTCTGCAGAAACGTGGTCACAATTGCTGGTGACGCCGTACGCGATTTTAGAGCCTAGAATCGCTCATGCCAAAGATTAACCCCAGTTCATCGGGCAGATTTGACTTAAGATTTGAGTAGATTCCTACTTTATCCACAATCATACGTTATTCACGATGAAGCCCACTTGCGGCTTCCGAACAATTCTTCTCATTCGCCAAGGATTCCGGATTTTATACTAACGGCTTCATACAAGATTATCACTCATCTTCAAGGTTTGTCACCTCAGGGTTCGCCAGATTGTGCTTTTATCCGCACCATTTACTTCGCCGATCATCTTCGAAGAGCATCGTCTTAAAATACTTTGATCGAATTTTCTGAGACCTCGAATCGACCTTCAGATGAGCTTCTTTGCCACGGTCACGCCACGAAACAGAGGCTCCGAATATATCCTCTGTTAAAAAAGAGAGCTCAAGGAACCGATCACGACCGGTCCTTGGGCTCTCTTAGTCCACTTGAATTGTCTAGCTAAAGCTCTGCCCCGCAAGGATAACGCTTTGATTCAGTCATGGAACCAAAATAATCAGTGATCACTACTAGAGGTCTTGCTCTTATCTACAGATGTCAAAACCTTAGGTTGACTCTCTGTGAGATGTGCGTTGATCACAGCATCATTGGCTTGTGCTACGGTAACGGCATATTCGTGCCCATTCCCACCAATTACATTGACATCAAAAACAGGTATATGCGATGAGCCTTCGGTATCCGGCTCAGTTTTTATAATTTGAACAGATCCTGCACCTGGTGCGTTAGCATTTACCCAACTTGTCGCTGCCTGGTCCGCTCCCGAAATTGTAGATAGCAAACTTGGCGCAACTGTAGAGCTAGTTGGCGCAACTGTAGAGCTAGTTGGCGCAACTGTAGAGCTAGTTGGCGCAACTGTAGAGCTAGTTGGCGCAACTGTAGAGCTAGTTGGCGCAACTGTAGAGCTAGTTGGCGCAACTGTAGAGCTAGTTGGCGCAACTGTAGAGCTAGTTGGCGCAACTGTAGAGCTAGTTGGCGATATCGAATTTTCAGCCAGATGCGCCGACAATATAGCATCGTTGGATGCCTGAACGGTAATTGAATATGTGTTTGCGTTGGCCGCAATCAATTTCACATCAAAGACCGGTGTGTTTAATGCCCCTTCGGTATCTGACTCGGTCTTTACAATAACGACCTGCCCTGTCCCAGGGGCATTGGTATTAGCCCAGTTAGTTGCAGCTTGGTCGGCGGCGACATTGGGAGTTAGCGAAGAAGTTCCGACAGTTGTAGCTGTCGAAGAAGCGAGCTGTATCCCAATGGTTGGTCCCGCAAAAAGGCCAACTGCTCCTAAAGCAGCTCCACCTACTAGAAAAACAAATGGCCGTCGCTTCATGGAGCTTCCAAGCCGATTAAAGCCGTGCGCTCTGGGCGCTTGTCCGTTTTTCATATCTTTCATTTATCAAACCTCTATCCACACAGGGGTCTAGGTCACAAAGACGAATCGATCCTCAAAAGATTCGATTGGCAAATTTCCTAGCCACTCTCATTATGCTCGCCCTAACAGTAAGAGACAGTGAACGACGTGTGAGAATCAATTTAGATTTGAAGTTATCATTTACTACCGGGTCCAGGCAAACACCAAAAACAATTAAGGATATAGAACCTTAAAAGCTTATCCATGGACTACATGCGGGCGAGTCCACTAAATTTCTACGTAATTTTATCTCTTCCAGCCATAGATAAAATTGCCAACGGCTCTCTCCAAAGGAAGAATCAACGTATTCCAAAGATAAATATTGCACCTAATGTCACATTGATCTCTTCTAAATGGAAGTTTCAACCCAAGCCATGAACCTTGTCCATCTTGGAGTAACTCAAAGTCTCAGTACATCCATGAACCGGACCAACCAAATTTGATACTCAAATTCTGCGCGCTTTCGGTCCAAAAATTACCGCGTCATTGGATGGTGAAAGCAATCTTCGATAGTCGTGAACGCAGCACAGGGCATCGTGGGACAGGACCGGACAACGTTATTTGTGCCCCCCATGCGAGTAGAATGCCCAACGAACTACAGCCATTTGGAAGAATCTATCTTTTCGCGATACATAAAAAATTACAAATCGAAATATCCCCGCAATAATCATTACGATTTCACCGAGGTAATGCGATAACGCTAACCAATCATGGGGTGAATTATGTAAAAATCACAGACTACCGATCCTCCTTTTGAAACAAGTCACGGCCATATTCATCGATGATCCATCGCTAAATGAGGATCGCTCCGAACAGGAAGAAGATAGGAAATTACAAATACCAACGACGGATATGGCCTACGAGAAGGAACAGCGGTCGCGGTAGCCGTTGCTTAGTCGAATGAAATTGAAAAGCAAACTGGAAACTACGTCTAACCTTGAACATTCATTATATAGGAACTGTGATTCACACAACTTACCTTGCGTCCCTAAATGTCTATCAAACAAATACGGCTCACAAGACATAGCTGAAAGGACTATCCGTCTCGCACAACCGGAGTGCAAGCAACTACTTCAACTGGAGAAGTAACCCTAGCAAATCAAGTATTGAGAAAGCTAGAAAGGTTATCCCAAACCTGAATAAAACCGCGCAGAACTAACTTAAGAGCACCCGAAGAGCACGAGGGAGCGGAAACTGGATCTCACCGACAACATTTCACTCTTCTCAGAAGGCTAACCCTCATTATTCATTGTTGCAGCGGGGAGACTCATCTAAATCATTGCGACAACGGGAAAAGATTCACTAAAACAAAGTGAAGAAACCTTAATAAGGGACGAATTGCGCGCCCGGAGGGATTCGAACCCCCAACCGTCTGATCCGAAGTCAGATGCTCTATCCGTTAAGCTACAGGCGCGTCAGACAACATCATAGCTGATTTACCCGGTGAATCCCGCTCACATGACATCTAAGAGACAAAGACGCAGCTATCAAAACGACTATTCAAATTGCCCCGAGAGCCTCAATCACCTCGGCGTTGGATATCTTTGGCAAGGAATTGATCCTATGTGTCATAACGATTATCATCACCTTAGAGCCTCTTATGCTTCAGATCTTCCCGAGTGAGATTTGCCTGCTCCTAGGGTACGATGGTTGGGTAAGATGGCACAATTTCTCGTCAACTCCCGAACTTGCTACCTCCTCGAAGCCAGACAATGAAGTCAACGGGAGGGCGAAGGTGTCTAAGGGAACGATAACATATCTCCACTTTGTCTCGAGATGCCTGCTTTGCAATCGCAATCTCTATTACAGGGCCAAAGCGTGCTTGCTCATTATGGGGTCACTAGCAGGAGTGTCAAATCCAAAGGGACAAGTACGACCGCTATGGCATTCGAGACATTGCCTCCAAAAGGTCCTGCCGAATTCTACGCTGAGTGACAACCCTTCGAGAGCAGATTTAGAGCAGTGGAAATCCTAAACTGGCTAAATGCTTATACTGGTAATCTCTCGATGTTGCCGAGCATATATCCATCACGTCGTTTAAAGATTATGCCAATGGTAGCATTTTTACCATAATACTTACCCCATTCTGAGTATCGACAAATCAATTAATCAAATCGTTGGCTGCCAAAACAACGCTGTGAAATTAAAATTACAAATGCGACTAACAGCCCAAACCCGAGCTCATCACCACGGACAGTTATTGATCCAGCCAAAGGAGCGGCAGCATTTCTATTGTAAACGAGATTAGAAGATTCGACTCGAGCAAGTTCTCACCAGGAACTGGACTTAGAGCAGCAGTTGGGATGGCTATTCCACTGGCCGTCGCAATATTAACTAAACATGTGCTTGGCGGCGTAACAATGGCTATTGGCGCACTAATTGCCGGAATGGCCTCGCTGCAAGGCACCTACCGCAGTCGAATTAACGTAATGCTTGCAGTAAGTCTGGGTATGGCAATAGTTGCATTCCTAGGTTCGACAATTGGTCGAACTGTAGGTATCGACCTCTTGGTTATTGCTTTACTGGGTCTTCTAGCAGGACTACTTAGTGCACTTGGTGCAAGCGCGACCACCGTTGGCGTACAATCAATTGTCGGCTTCGCCCTCTTTAGCCAAATTGTGCTAACTCCAAAAGCCGCCCTAATGCAATCGTTATGGATCTTTTCTGGTGGAGTTCTTCAGGCGGTCCTTGTCGCAATTATTTGGCCAGTTTCGCGCTTTCCGGTAGAACGAAAAGCATTGTCTGATGTCTTCAACTCGTTATCAAAATACTCCAGCGATCTTGGTGCTACACCAATTACAATGAACAGACTGCAACTCTCAACCGATATTCGAGCGATCCTAACTGATCCCAAGCCCTTTGGTGGGCGATCAGAGATGGCAGCCTATCGACAACTAGCAGATGTAACAGATCGCCTTCGAACCGAGCTCACAAGTCTGGCCCGTGCTCGAATAAGGTTAGATGACCTCGAGGGCGAAGCCGCTTCAGCCCTGGTGGGTGAACTTCTAGAAATTGTTGGCTCCATTCTCTCTGTGATCTCAGGTGCGATTGCCCAGGCTCGATCACCAGAATTACCTCGTGGGCGAATCGGAAGAATCATGGAAAAGCTAGACGAGTCTCTGGCTGCAAGTCAACAACCCTGGCTAAACGCTCAAATTAGCGAATCCATCAGAATCGCGAACTCGCTTACCGGCCAAGTTAGGCGTTCTGTAAGATTGGCCAAAGCAGCCTCTGGAATGACCTTGATCCCCTATAGCCCTGTCGGAAAAGCACCAACTTCGCCCAGCCCTCGATGGCTAAGAGCTAGTACCGTCTCCCTCTTATCCTCACTCTCCACTCTGCGTGCCAATTTAACACCGACATCTGGCCCACTGAGACATGGCGTCCGTCTCGCCGGAGCATTAGTAATAGCGCAGTCGCTTTCTCACATCTCCCCAATTGGTCATGGCTATTGGTTAATAGTTACGCTAGCACTCGTTCTAAAATCTGACTTCTATACAACTGTCACCTATGGTATTTCAAGAAGTCTAGGAACGGTTCTGGGGGTGACTTTACTAACCCTTTTGATTGCGCTCACTTCGCCATCACCTAGTGAGCTAGCCCTCATATCAGTGATTCTATATGCACTTTCAGTTAGTGTACTTGGCGCAAATTATACGCTATTTAGCGGATTAATGGGAGCACTGATCGTTTCTCTTTTATCTTTTACAGGGCAGCCGGACACGGCACTCGCTGGCGAAAGAGCGCTTTACACCCTCGGAGGCGTTGTGATAGCAATAATTGTCTATCTCGTCTTTCCCACCTGGGAGCGCGATTTCGTCCCTGAAATGTTAGCAACTGTTCTATCCAGCCACGGAATATACCTTCAACGGGTCCTAAATTACTGGCAAAGGGCCTCGGATGAAGATCGAGGAGCGATTCAAAGCGCTCGACTAGAGGCACGACTGTCCCGATCCAATGCAGATGCCTCTATGGAGCGCTGGCTCTTCGAACCAAAAAAACCAGCTCAGATCCAACCAAATATCGCAGCGAGTATCATCTCTGGTGCAGATCAGCTCGCATGGAGTTCTCTGGCGCTACGCGTCAGCGCTCCCAATTCAGATCTCAATCTCCCTACCCTTTTGGAACTCGCGAACGCAATAGATGAAGCACTTGGGATAATTATCGCGCGCATAAGAGATCAAAACGCAGCCACAGTCGTCTTCCCCGACCTCAGGTCCATTCAAATCGCGCTGTTTAGCGACCTAGAAAAAACAAGGAGAAACAGGAAGGACCTCGCAAAGATCGACTCACCAATTGCCGTACTATTGAGCGAAACAGACGTTATAGTCGACACCATCGATACAATCGCACATCTACTCAAATCTTGAAATCGGGCCAATTCTCCCTTGAATCAATAGTGACCCACTAAGTGCAATAAACCGCTTCCAACGCCAAATGGGCAGGCTCAACTATTCAAGCTCCACCGAGTACGACCAACCAACCTTTATCGGCCGCCCGCTAGACGCGATCTTTCAAGCAGCTCAGAAAATCATAGCCCGACCTCCTAAAAACTCAAGTACCAAAAATGTCGTCTTCCCCTTTTCAAATTCATAGGGAGGTCAGCAAAAGATCTCGATGTTGGCACCTGTTAATGGGCCACCGACAACGCAATAAAAGAATGATTTAGCCACATTAAAAGATATCGAGCGACACTACACCTTGTATCTCTTGCGATTGGCATAGAAATTAGTCCTTTGAATCAGCCTGCTTGTTCAATCGCACCTCTTCAAAATCTATTTTCAACTGCCGATTGTCCTAAATCAAATAGAATCCTCACGGTCTTTAGCCGCAATGTTAAGCACCAATTTTTCGGTTCTGACTCCCCCTCACCTTCCATGAAATCAAAAAACCAATCCCTAAATTCATAGGAATCTTAACTTGAATAATCGATCCAGCAAACCAGAAGAGCAAAAAGGCGGCCTTATAATTAGAGAATTACCCAAATAATCATCCCTAAGTTCAAGGGGGATACGATATCGGTCGACTACTTCAATTGTTGGACCCTTTTGAGCAGCTTTTACCCCTCGAGAGGTCCCAACTAGGAGAGCTTTATCGACTTGAAAGAATTATCAACCCAAATAGTCATAGGTGATTCGAGTCGCAATCGCTGAGCCATGGAGGAGGCATTTTGACAACAGACCTGATAGTAAGCGAGCGCGAATCAATGACTTGGCGCGCATTCATGAGAGCCAATCTTCTGCTTGACGCCTACATAGATGCCGGCCTGCAAGCAGCATCGGGAATAACTCACAGCGGATTCATCGTAATCTCCCTATTGGCTGAATCCAACGGATCTGGCAAGAGTATGACCGAGTTAGCAGCACATACCCAATTTTCAAGGAGTCGGCTGAGCCATCTTATTGGACGTCTCGAAACCTCTGGATGGGTGGAGCGTAAATCGTCGTCAAATGACCGCAGGTCACAAATCGCAGTTCTAACCGAAAGAGGGATGGCCATCTACGAAAACACGTCGCCCCTTTATAACTCCATAGTCAAGGAACTCTTTATCGATAAAGTGCCCTACGAAGGAGTGGAGCTTCTACAGCGGATCTTCATCAATATCGTAAACACCACTGGTCCAAAAGTAAGTGAAATAGACCGAGACCGGCCAACTTTTGAGATGGAACTCGGATGACTCTAGATCGATCTAAATGCCCATAAGTGCCAAACTTTAATTTACAAATCAAGGCGTGCGCCAAAGTAGTAATAGGGCTGATCTAATCATCCTAAATAAATCACGGAGACCAGGTCAAGAAGCTATAAGGTATCTATCCTTGCCGACAAGGTCACGCTCGATTCTCACAGATCGAAAACCAGCGCGATTGGCCAACGAGCAAGCAAGCTCCCCTTGTGATTCCCCAATCTCAAGAATTAAGATCCCATCTGGAGCCAGAAATTGAGGGGCACCGGCGACGATTGTCTCTATTTCAACCATTCCGGTACCACCTCCATCCAGCGCAAGGTGGGGTTCCATTCTCACCCGTGGATCTAAAAGATCCAACTCTGAAGTCGCGATATAGGGTGGATTAGAGACAATCATGTCGAATCGTTCGAACTCCCGGCCACTTAGCGCCTCGTACCAAGAGCCTTGTTCGAAGGCGACGCTGGCTCGAATCAATTCTCGATTCAGTTCCAAATTTTCCCGAGCGAGCTCAAGCGCATCATTGGAATAATCGACCAATACAACCTCTTCGCATCTGCCTGAGGCTCCAAGAGCCAGTCCGATCGCTCCAGTACCCGTGCCCAGATCTAAAACTGAATGAATTAATTTTGGCAGAAAACGATCCAATATCACCTCAAGGAGATATTCGGTCTCAGGCCGTGGAATCAAGGCCCGTCGATCACATTTAAGTTCAAGAGATCCAAATGGCCACGATCCAATCACGTATTGCAGAGGTTCGCCGCCGACATAGCGCGCTGAACGGTCTCTAACTTCTTTCTCTATTGCGCCATTCGACTCGATCTCACCAGAAACAACATCTTCGTATTGAATATGTGCCACTGCAGAGATAACCCATATAGAAGGCGTCAATCCATCAAAGAGATCGCTGTAGTGCCGCGCTAGATCAATCAATTTCAAAACATTCACCTAGCAGCTAAGGCCCATCGATAAGGTATAGGGATCAACGATACCGAGGAGGATTACTACCCCTCATTACCCGAAAGTTGCTTAGAGCGTTCGTCGATAAGAAGAGCATCAGAGACTTCGTCCAATTCACCAAGCAAGATCCTATCCAACTTGTACAAGGTCAGCCCAATACGGTGATCGGTTACCCTATTCTCCTTGAAGTTGTAGGTGCGGATCTTCTCACTTCGACCACCACCGCCAACTTGACTCTTTCTGGCACTTGAAAGCGCCTCAGCTTGCTTGTCTTGCTCCATCTTCAGCAGTCGAGCACGCAACACCTGGAGGGCCTTAGCGCGATTTTGAATCTGGCTCTTCTCATCCTGCATGGCAACCACCATTCCAGAAGGAAGGTGAGTAATTCGAACTGCAGAATCGGTTGTATTGACGCTCTGTCCACCAGGACCGGTTGAACGATAGACATCGATTCTCAGGTCATTTGGATCAATATGGACATCGACCTCATCGGCCTCTGGGAGAACTGTAACTGTCGCCGATGAAGTGTGGATCCTGCCTTGGGACTCGGTAACTGGCACCCTTTGCACTCGGTGCGGGCCACCTTCATGCTTTAGTCGGCGCCAAGCATCTTCACCTTTGACCAAAAGCGCTGCCTCGTTATACCCTCCACGCTCAGACGGGTCAGCCCCTAGCACTTCCACCTTCCAACCCATGCGATCAGAAAATCGGAGATACATATCGAGGAGATCCTTTGCGAAGAGGTTTGCCTCTTCGCCTCCTTCAGCTCCGCGAATCTCTAAAATAACGTTCTTGCCATCGTTGGCATCTCTAGGCAAGAGTAAGAGCTCAAGCTCCTCCTCTAGATTTCGTTGTTGGCCTTCGAGGTTTTTCAACTCGTCTTCCATGGCGCTAAGCTCGTCGGCCTCTGAGATCTGAATTATCTCTCGTGCTGAATCGATATCTTCCTTTATGGAGTTGAGCTTTCTATAGGTAAGGACTATCGCCTCTAGCTCTTTGTGGCGACGGCTCAACTCTTTGAAGCGCTTCTGATCTCCATAGACAGAGGGATCGCCAAGCTCTACTACGACGTTCTCATATTCTCGTTCGAGGCTCGCAACCCGATCACTGTATTCCAAAATCCACCACTTCCACTTCAAGCTTCTCTCGCCAAGAAGCCAAGATTTGCCAAAGTGTTACCTTCACCTTGGATAATTTTAATAAGTCAAAGAAGACGCCAACCTTAACTAACTCTACAGTTACGACAAGGTTAAGGCTCAAATCGCCATATAAAGAGCGAATCGAAGCGGCCGCTTGAAGCAGCTTGGCAAGAACAGATATGTCCATCGACGCGCTAATCGCAAATAGTTCAGCGTCTCCTTGGGCATTGACTCCGACTAAAAAATCTACAGGATCCCGACCCTGGCCAAAAAACCCCGACTTGATAGCTTCCAAGTCGCCAAACGGGTCCACGCCTTCGTGGCCTGCTAGATGAAAGTCAATTCGTCGAAACGAGACCATTGCAAAATCGCTCGGTTCCGAACACATACGAGATGCCAGCCACCGCGAACTTAGAGCTGTCGCAACTTCTCTAAAACCACCAGAGCGCCGGTCTCGTGCAATTACATCACGGCATGAACTCAATATTCGGTTCAAATTCCAATCATAGTTATTGACCTCTTCGATCAATTGAGCCTCTGCAAAGGAGACTCCTGGATAGATCTCGTTAGTTATTGCATCTATCCTGGCATAAGGGATACCCTCAAACTCTAGGTATCTCTCGCCAAAACGAATCGAGACGTCCCTGCGAAAGTCCTCTGGGACAAATGACAGCTCTAAGTCGGTAAAGTCTCGTGCTTCCAGCAGTGTAAGGCAATCGATCGGGTGAATAGATTCGATCGATCTGCCTTGATAAAATTGCACATCTAGGTCAAAGCCACTCATCTGAGCACGAAGCGAACCCGCCGCAAGTGTGATAGTCTGGCGATCAAAACGTTGAGCCCCAAGATCTAAAAATACTATCTCTAGCCGTCGAACAAAGCTTCTATGCGATGCGACCACCAAAGCGGTGGCATCAAATTTAATACGGCCACCCACTACAATAACCAAGGAGTCGCCACTGGCGACTCCGGCTATCTTTGAACTATTAATAAATTGCGATACATCGCCCGTGATACTTGAATAGCCAAGCTTGTTGGCCACAGATCGTGCAATGGATGCAAGGGCCAAGGCCGAAACATTGTTACCTTGCACGATGGACTTATCTCCCTTGAGCGCAATTTGACCCTAATAAAGAGTCACTTACTCAGCTGTAACAGGTGTCTGACCCCGACGAACACCATATCGACGCTGGAAGCGCTCTACGCGGCCTCCGGTGTCTACAAGCTTCTGCTTGCCCGTATAAAACGGGTGGCATTCATTGCAGAGTTCAACGTGCATTGAATCTTTGGTTGACTTAGTTGTAAAGGTGTTGCCGCATGAACACACAACCTGTGCGTCAGCGTAATGAGGGTGTATTTCCGGTTTCATAGCCTTAAGGAGTATAGTGGGAGAAATCAAAAAACCTTAGCTTTAGGGTCCAGGACTTCATTACCAACAAAAGTGACTCCTCCTATGCCCCTGGACTCTTAGCGATCTCAGCCAGAAAGTCGTTATTCGACTTGGTTTGCTTGATCTTGTCGATTAGCAATTCAAGGCCCGGAGCACTCGATCCTTCAGATGAAAGAGCATTGAGAACTCGGCGCAGCTTCCAGACTTGATTTAGTTGATCTCGCTGAAAGAGGAGTTCCTCATGACGCGTCGAAGATGAAATTACATCAATTGCTGGATATATTCGCCGTTCTGCCAAGCGGCGATCCAAACGTAGCTCCATATTACCGGTCCCTTTGAACTCCTCAAAGATAACTTCGTCCATCCTGGATCCGGTCTCCACTAAAGCAGTCGCCAAGATGGTGAGACTTCCACCCTCTTCAACATTTCTTGCCGCACCAAAAAACTTCTTCGGAGGATAGATCGCACCTGAGTCAACTCCACCTGACATTATACGACCGGTCGCAGGAAGAGCAAGGTTGTAGGCTCGGGTGAGCCTAGTTATACCATCCAAAATGATAACGACATCGCGCTTCATTTCAACCATTCGCTTAGCCTTCTCAATGGCTAATTCGACTACGGCTACGTGTTCCTCTGATGGTCTATCAAAGGTAGAGGAGACGACCTCACCACGCACAGATCGACGCATATCAGTGACCTCTTCAGGCCTCTCGTCAACGAGTAGAACCATTAGATATACGTCAGGATTATTCGCCTCGATACAATGGGCGATCTCCTTCATTATCGTAGTCTTGCCGGCCTTTGGAGGGGAGACTATCAGCCCTCTTTGACCCTTGCCGATAGGCGCTATGAGATCAATAATCCGAGCAGTAACATTGAGGGGGTCAATCGAGGATTCAAGTTTTAGCCGATCATCTGGAAAGAGAGGGGTAAGTTCTTCAAACTTTGCCCTCAGCTTCGCCTCATCTGGATCAAGACGATTTACCGTATCGAGGCGAACTAGAGCTGGATACTTTTCAGATCCTATCGCGCTTCGAGCACCACCTTCGAGCATGTCACCTCGCCTGAGGGAGTACTTTCGAACTAGGTTTACAGAGACATAGACGTCCTTTGGCGAAGGTAGGTAGCCATTAGCCCGGATAAACCCGAAACCTTCGTCGCGCAAGTCTAACAAACCAGAAAAATCGGTTAACTCTGCATTCGAAGCATCAACAGACCCCCTGGTCTCGCCATCTCGCCCTTCTTGTCTCGGGTTAGTCCTGCCATTGCGACGCTTTTCGCGACGCCTGGTTGAATTGGCATCAATGTCCCGATCGCCGCCACGGTCTGAATCCATCGAGCGATTTGAATCGTTCCTCTGACCATCATTTCTATTTTGGTTATCGCGGCTTTGGTTATCGCGGCTTTGGTTATCGCGGCTTTGGTTATCGCGGCTTTGGTTATCGCGGCTTTGGTTATCGCGGCTTTGGTTATCGCGGCTTTGGTTATCGCGGCTTTGGTTATCGCGCGAAAAACCCTCTCGAGCAAAACTCTCGCGGCCATTGGACTCCCTTTGGCTCTCACGTGGTGCCACTTCACCAAGGACGACCTCCTCGAGCGGTGAATTGCTTTCACTATCACCTTCGTTGGCCGACCGATCTTGACCACTTGTGCGATTATCGTTTCCACGGCGGCGAGGCTGCTGAGGATTCGAGTTAGTGCGATTGTGGTTACGTGACGGAGCGGTAGCTGGATCAAGCTCAACCACGATTGGAGGTAGAATCGCGACTGGTTCGAACTTTACCAGAGGCGATACAGTCGTCTTTACGAGATCGTCGTTCCAAACTGGAGCCGTCTCCACTACTGCATTCGCCGGTCGTTTCGAGCGAATTAGTCGTGCATTACGACTTTGATCCACAGAATCCTCTGAATCACCTACAACTGATGTCGTCGACGCCTTCTCTTGCTTTGGCTCAGTAGAAGAAAACAGATCGCCATCAGATAATTCAGCAACCGGGGCCCTCCTGCTTGCCATACCCGCTCGGGGCCTCGCAGGCCTATTAGCCTGTTCCTGGGGCGACTGTGAGGTGGAACCTTGATCAGATGAGGGAGAACCTACCGGCTGGGAGACAACTACCGTCGACACTATTAGCTCAACCAATTCAGCCTTTTTGCTTCTTGGAGATGGAGAAAGTCCCAACGAATTCGCTATTCCGATGAGCTCATCATTTTTCTTCTTCTCCAAAACGGCCTTATCGGAGATAGTAGGGGTTGTCATATATGAAACCTCAATTCACATTCGTCAGGCAAGAGATATTTGTCGTATTAGTTCTCTTAGCTCTGACGTCTAAACATAAAAAGTGCGTGTTCCAATGTCGCTTGAAAAACCAATTGAACTGTCCGTTTAGGACAAAGGAGCTTAGTGACTGATTCGACAGCCGCCAAAGACGGCTCGGTAAAACCGGGAGTCGTTCCAAATCAGGAACACTTACTATTTATTGAATATAACACAGTTTCTGAAAAAACCATCTTCTGGGAGGAAAAGTGGGGAATATTTTTAGTTCATCCGAGCACCCTGGCTCTGCGAAACAAACGAACAATTCAAAATTCTATCATTTGGAAAAGGTTTTCATTGGTCAGAGATAGGTTGCTTTGCTTAGATGCAACAGTTTGTGCGAAGGTTGAATAAGAGGCAAAGACCTGACAGCATTTACTTTCCACCGACAAGGAGTGTACGAATGTGTGAAGCTGTACAAGCAAGTCAAATAAAAACACAACACGCTATGGTCACCTTCGTCAAGTTGACCATAACTTTGGTCGCTCCATCGTGTCGCGAGAGGTAAATGTTATAAGCGATTGGCGCATCTGTTCAGTCTCTCGGTTGATGGTCTTTGGTGCCTTAGCACCACCAGAATCGGAGCAATTTCGCTATTTTGGATTGAACACTCCTGAGACCCCACAATTTAGACAACTAATTGACGATATGTCTCCTTCGTGGCCATAGTGAAGATAGATAGCAAATCGTCACCATTTAATCAAGGAAGACCCACCGAGTCCAACCCCTATGGCAAATATCCCGAAATCTTATTGGTTTACCACTTCAGCTGTACTCCTAAGTGACAGTGGGGCCTTCTTGGTCGATCAGTCTTTTAATCTTTGACTAGGTCTTCATGGGAAAAACTCAGTTCAAGAATACTAGATACCTACAGCTTCTGAAATTGCCTCAATAGTTGCATCCAATGCTGTAGGTACCTGAATTTGTGAGATCGCAGTATCGGGATCCTTCAAACCATTTCCGGTCAGAACACAAACAACCCTGGCACCCGCTGGCACCTTAGACTTCAATAGACCAGCTACCGATGCAGCGGAGGCTGGTTCGCAAAAGATGGATTCGCGACTGGCCAAAAGGCGATATGCAGCAAGTATCTCCTCGTCGGTGGCGGCAAAAATATCTCCGCCAGATTCATCGCGGGCAGCAAGAGCCTGCTCCCATGAGGCTGGATTTCCAATTCGAATCGCAGTGGCTATGGTATTGGGCTCCAAAACTGGATGGCCTAGAACGATTGGCGCAGCGCCTGCAGCCTGCACGCCAATCATCTTAGGCAACGAGTGACTTAGGCCAGCCTTTTCATACTCTTTATAGCCACGCCAATATGCAGTTATATTGCCAGCATTTCCTACGGGTATGAAATGATAGTCCGGGGCAAAACCAAGTTGATCGATCACTTCAAAGGCGCCGGTCTTTTGGCCCTCAATTCGAAATGGATTGATCGAGTTCACGACAGTTATCGCCTTAGTCTCGCCAAGTTCTCGAACGATCTCGAGCGCTCGATCAAAGTTCCCTTTAATCTGGATCACCTTTGCTCCATAGATCAAGGCCTGAGCGAGTTTTCCAAGGGCAATGTAGCCAGCTGGAATAAGGACAAGACAAGACATATCAGCTTTGGCAGCATAAGCAGCCGCCGAGGCGGAAGTATTGCCAGTCGAGGCACATACGACTGCCTTCGATCCAGCTTCTTTGGCCTTAGTAATAGCCATTGTCATTCCGCGATCCTTGAATGACCCAGTTGGATTGGCTCCCTCAAATTTAAGATAGACACTTGCATTTGTCATCCCCGAGAGAACTGGCGCATAAATCAGCGGAGTTGCCCCCTCTCCAAGGGTAACCACCTCTACATCTGGAGCAACCGGAAGAAAGTGCCGATATTCATTTATCAGCCCTCTCCAATTGAGAGAAGATGAGGACAATTTTCCCGTCGAACTTTGCATTTCACACCCTTTTGGCCTTCGCCATCGATCAAATTAAGTTTTAGAAGCTTACTGGCTACCTAGCTAGGATCAAAGACTCGAATAAACCCTGCAACCCGACGTACCGAATCCAGGCTCCTAATTCCTTCTAACGTCGCATTTATAGCGCTCTCTGGAGCCATATGAGTAATAAAGACCAGTCTTGCTTCTTCGTTCATATCTAGCTGCTCCATAGAACGAATTGAGACGTTGTTCTCTCCAAAGAGGGAAGCAACCCCAGCTAAAACGCCTGGCTTGTCCACAACATCCACAGCTATATAAAAACGATTCTCCATCTCATGAATAGAGACGAGATGTGCTGGTTCTCTATCGAGTTGCCTTTCAGTAACGCCGTATCGTAAATTATGGGCCGCATCGATCACATCGCCTAAAACCGCGCTTGCAGTTGGAAGCCCTCCGGCTCCTCGGCCATAAAACATCAGCTCGCCAACCGCTTCTCCGGTGACAAATACCGCGTTGAACGAATCTCTGACCAGTGCAAGGGGGTGATCCTTAGGAACGAGGGAAGGATGGACTCGAACTGCAATCTTTTGCGATGAGTCGCCAGGCTGATCCAGCACCTCACAGATAGCCAAAAGCTTGATCTCAAAACCATGTCGCTTAGCAAAGTCGATATCCATAGAGGTTATCTTGGTAATTCCCTCTCGATACACATCCTCAAAGCGAACCAGCCGACCAAACGCCACAGTCGCTAAAATTGCCGCTTTGGCCCGAGCGTCGTCACCTTCGACGTCAGCAGATGGATCAGCCTCTGCATATCCAGCCTCCATCGCCAGCGCCAATGCATCTTCATAACTCAAGTCAGAGTCAGACATCGCTGAAAGAATGAAGTTTGTAGTGCCATTGACAATTCCAGCGATACGTCTAACTCGCTCGCCAGCCAAGCTGACTCTAAGCGAGCGTATCAGAGGAATTCCGCCAGCTACCGCTGCTTCAAAAAAGATATCTCGACCTACACTATTTGCGATCTGTGTGAGTTCAGCTCCAACCACTGCCAAAAGCGCCTTATTGGCAGTCACAACCGTCTTGCCACTCAAAAGTGCCTTTTCAATCAACTCTCTCGTAGGAGAGATTCCCCCCATAACTTCGACAACGATATCCACATCACTGGAGGCGACTACGTCCTCAGGACGATCTGTAAGCAGTTCACGATCGACGTAATCGGGACGTGGCCGATTTAAGTCCCGAACGGCCACGGCAGTAACAACGAATCGTTCACCTGTTTGAGAGTGAATCAATTCACTATCTCTGGTAAGCAACTTCAGAAGCTCTGCTCCAACGTTTCCACAGCCAAGAAGACCTATACGTACTGGAATTTGACTCACCGCCTGATCGATGAAATTTTATTAATTAGCAACAATTTCGCTCCTACTGGTGAAAAATCATAATCGCCAAAGCTCTAGAGCATGGTTAGCCTTCTCCTAAGAGCGATACCCAACGGGCCAAAATCGATCTCTAGGCATAGTGACAAGTAACGCCCAAGAAGATAGGAGCTTCCCTCCGAGTAACAAAACTAAATCTCGAGTCGAAGCAGATCCTCGTAGGTCTCTCCGCGAATTGCAAGTCGCGGGCCATCGCTATCGACAAAGACGACTGGGGGGCGTGGAACTCTATTGTAATTTGAAGCCATGGAATATCCATATGCGCCAGTAACAGGAGTTGCGATGATATCGCCTTCCGCCAAAGTCCTTGGCAACCAGGCATTCCTAATCAAGACATCACCGCTCTCACAATGCTTTCCGACGATGGTTACGCAGCTATCCCTGATAGCGCTCCCATAGCCTGGCATAAATGCTTCATATCCGCTGTCATACAGGACAGGGCGAGGGTTATCACTCATTCCGCCATCCACAGATACATATGTTCTAAGACCAGGCAAAACCTTGATCGTTCCGACCCGATATAGGGTTAGGGCCGAGGATGCGATCAAAGAACGGCCGGGCTCAACGATTATCTGCGTCTTTGAATCAACCCTAAGATCGCTCAAGGCGCCATAGAGGACCCTCGCCCACTCGTCAAATGTCGGTGTTAGTTCATCACCAAGGTACGCGACACCGAGGCCACCACCTAGATTCACTGTAGCGGGTTGGTAGCGTTCGATGATCCCCGAGAGCGCCTCCACCTCTTTGTAGTACGAATCCAGTAAAAATATCTGAGACCCAATGTGTGCATGGATTCCAACAAAGTCAAGAAAGTCAGATCGGATCGACCTCTCGATCGCTTGTTCGGCCTCTCCTGATTTGAGAGAGAAGCCAAATTTGGTATCTTCCTGACCAGTCATGACGAATTCATGGGTGTGTGCCTCTACTCCAGGGGTTATGCGAATCAGGATCCGCGCCACAACACCCCGGCTTCGACAAATTGACTCGAGTCGCTCAAGCTCCGTCATGGAATCGACCACGACCAACCCAACTCCGTAGTCAATTGCCTCGCTCAGTTCCAACTGCGACTTATTGTTGCCATGAAATATAATTCGCCCTGGATCGAGACCTCCAGAGATGACCACCGCGAGTTCGCCTCCCGAGGCCACATCCATCGACAAGCCCATTCGATCCAAGACTCTCACGAGCTCTCGACATAGAAATGCCTTAGAGGCATAAGCTACAGTCCAAGGAGCAGCACCCCTAGCTTCATTCGCGCGAGCTTTGATGTGATCTAAGTCGTAGACAAAGCAAGGGGTACCAAACTCCTTGGCTATATCTAGGAGCGCCACACCATGCATCTCCACCCTTCCATCTTCACGAATCGAACAGCCTGAAGGCAAGAGATGCGGTGAGATCGCGGTCGAATTGGTCATCAGACTCTATCCATTCAAATTAATTTCAAACCATATATATTTGGCCATCGCCAATAAAAGTAACTTCGCCAGATTGGACCAAGGCACCTTTAGAATCTAGCTACATCCGCTCCAGAGCCTCGACTCCAACTAATGAAAGAGCTACCTTGATAGCGACCTGAGCGCCCCGCACCATGCATAGGCGTGCTTGAGTCAACTCCGGCCCGTCCCCCAAGACAGAGCAATCGTGATAGAAGCCGTGGAAGGCTCCTGCGAAGTCCCGCAGCCAAGTTACAATCTTGTAGGGAGCTCGCTCTGTAGCAGCTATCGAGACCACTTCATCTAGGCGAGATTGTATCTTGAGAAGCTCCAACTCTCGGGGGTGCACTAATAACGAAAGATCGACATCTTCTATCTGTGGCTCTGGAATCTCTCGCTCAATGCGCATCCTCTCTATCGCAGCCATTCGAGCATGCGCATATTGGATGTAGTAGACAGGGTTGTCCATTGACTTAGAGGTCACCACTGCCAAATCAACTACGCTAGAGCGATCGATTGAAGTCTGTAACGACAAAAGCCGCATCGCGCTAGCGCCAATCTCTTTGGTCACCTCTTGAAGATCCACAACGTTACCTTTTCGCTTTGAAAACTTGACAACCTCATCCCCTCTTTGGAGAGAGACCATCTGACCAAGGAGTATTTCAAGGCGCGACGACTCACAACCTAACGCACTCATCGCCCCAAGGAGACTCGGGACTTGGCCCTGATGGTCAGCTCCAAAGATATCAATCGCATAGTCAAAGCCTCGGCGGACAAGTTTGTCATAGTGATAAGCAATATCGCCAGCTAAATAGGTATAGTCTCCGTTTGCCTTTGTCAAGAATCGATCACGATTGTCTCCATAACGAGTCGCCATAAAGACCGACTTACCATCTTGAATCTCTATGGCGCCATTTGCCTTCAAAAGCTCAACTACTTCGCCAACAGCTCCAGACTCTTCAATCGAGGCCTGGGAATACCAGGTATCAAAGGTAATCCCCAAATCCGACAAACTCTCTTTGATCATTACTAGGATCTTGTCGGATGCGAACTTACCAGCGGCAGTGACATCATTGAGGTCGCCATCGTAACCTCTAGCCAATGTGGAGACGTACTCCCCGCTATATCCCCCCTCGGGAACCGCCTCCCCTTTTGCGAGCGCCAACAGAGATTCACCCAGTGCGCGAATCTGTCCCCCTGTGTCATTTACGTAATACTCAGTCGATACGTCATAGTTCACGAAGGCAAGGAGTCGTCCCAAAGAGTCTCCATAGGAAGCCCACCACCCGTTTCCAAGATGAAGTGGCCCCGTTGGGTTAGCCGATACAAACTCTAGGAGAAGTCTTTTACCCTTGCCGATATCGCTTCGTCCATAGCCATCAACCCCCATAGATAAAGCAGCGCTCACGTCCTCATAGAGCCAGCTGTTGTTGAGTCGAAAATTGACAAAACCTGGTCCCGCTAGTTCAGCTCCCTTTAGATATGGGCTTGATGAGTTGAGAATCTGTTCCACAAGTCTGCTGGCTAAATCTCGGGGGTTGGTTCCCAATACCTTGGCGCCCACCATGGCTGCATTAGTGGCGAACTCTCCAAATTCCGCCCGAGCGGGTTCTGTGACATCAAAATTTACGGTGGAAAGGTCGACTCCGAGGTCGCCCAACGCCTGAACAACGAGTCCTCTTAGATGGTCTTTAATCCTTAACAAAGCGGTCTTCTCCTAAACATCTAAAAAATCATCCTATTAGGAAATTGCCTCTTTTACGAAGATCGGACCCCGATGACAAAAAAGCGTTATTTGTCGAGGTGCATCCGGTGACCACACTTGGATGTTATCCTTGTAAAAAAGCAAAAGGCGGTAACTTATTTGTTAAATGACTGGGATTCAAAGACCTACTCGACCCTAGAACTACCCCATTTGAATTGGGGCAAAAAAGCTATAGGCCACCTCGACTTAGCTGGGAATGAGACCATTGCAGACCTAGGAGCCGGGACTGGTCGAGATTCATTTGCCCTAGCCAAACTTCTACCAAAGGGAAAAGTCATAATGGTCGAGCGATCCCGGGCGATGCTAGCGACCCTAAGAGAGCAGCTAAAGGACCACCCTGGCACCTTTGAAGTTATTGAGGCCGACCTATTGTCGCCATTTGGACTGCCAAATAGCTGCGATGGAGCAATTAGCGTTGCTGCATTTCACTGGATTCACGATCATCTCACTCTTTTTAAAAATATCGCCGCGATCCTAAAAGACGATTGCCCTCTAGTGGCTGACTGTGGTGGGGAGACAAATATCGCTCAAGTCATAGCTTGCTATGAAGAGGTCTCTAAAACGAGCGCAGATGCAAAAGAGATTTGGAACTTTTCGTCAGTGGCTGATGCTAAAGAAAATCTCCAAGCCGCTGGTCTTTCTCCGGAATCTGTAGTTCTGGAGGAAGATCCACTTTATCTAAAGAACAAGGACGAGCTCGAAACCTTTCTTCGAACAATTGTATTAAAAGATCAGATTGCCAAATACGAATCAATAGATCAAAAAAAGATTATCCAAGAAGTGGCTGAGAAGTTACCAAACAAATCTATCGACTACGTGCGCCTCAAGATAATCGCCAAAAAACTAGGATCCTAGCGAGAATTTTGGTCCTATCTCAACCAAATGGCACAACCCTAAATGCCTCTTGAAGCAGATCAATATCAAAACAAGTCGTTGATCTGGTCTTTAAGATCTCTACGGGAGATTGCAAAAAGGCTCAAGTCCAAGTCACGAAGCCATTAGGATTGAAAAGAGATACTCCAAGGACTATTACGATTGCCCTCGTAGCTCAGGGGATAGAGCACCGGCCTCCGGAGCCGGTGGCGCAGGTTCGAATCCTGCCGAGGGCGCACTCTCATCCATTAAGTCAATTGCGCCAATTTACTTAGTAGAGCTCCACAAATTAAAATCAGCAATTTTTCAATTCATAAATCAATTCCAACCATTCCACTCCGCTATTGGCCTCTTGCCCTGATCTTCACAAAATAAATCGAAGAGTCCCCTATTTGTAGGCAAGTCGTTGTTTTAAAAGCCAGATTTACAGATGGAGAAACGATCCTTGCCAAATTGCGATCAAGATATAAAAAATATACACCATTGCTTGAGTGAACTCCGACCTAAGCAACACCTTGCCATCAATTTCAACCTCTATCGTATTTTTATTTGGACTCTCAGCTAAGCGCTATATCAGATTCACCTGGCCTTTGATGAAATTGACGCTCCTGAGTAATTACCCTTATGACAACCGACTCGGCCCGTCCACGCGTAACACCGACTTCCAACAAGATCTCCCCAGCGAGCGAGGTCCCCTGAATAATTAGTCCAAGCGACAGATGCTCCGTGACGATCCAATCGTGGCCCAGTCCTCTCGCAGCGCGTGCGGTCAGCTCAAGAACCTTTTTCGCCTTAGTTGTAGATGCAGGCCTATCAGGCGCCTCACCATCTCGGTCATCATCAAAAACAGACACAACCAGTGAATTAATAGTTACCCGCTTCTCTGAGATAAAACAACTACATATTGTCTTAGCCAAAAAGTCAACCATTGATTGTTTTTACTGGAGAACTATCTTCGAAGCCGCATTAGCCTTTTGAATCGGCAAAGAAATCTCCATGCGAACTTGAAATTTAGCCATCGTCGCCTTTACAGCCAACCATCGCCCAAAGGTCGATCGCTGGCTATAAAGAACTCTCTCTCAATGAAAAGTCAAGCCATAACCGCTCAGAATTATCGGCAGTTCAGACTCTATTAGAGACCAAAGGCAGCCAAATCCCTTGACAAAAGAAGATAGACCCAAATCCTCCAACACGAAAATGGGCTAACCTTAGAACGGCCCGGCCGCCCTCACACAGAAAGAACTAGGTACGCTCTCTATCTAAAGCGCCTAGTCCATGTGAAATGTGCCATCTAAAAAACAAACCATATTGCTCGCAGAAAATGAGCTATGCCCATTGTGCGGATGACGGAGATTTAACTCTTGTCTGGCTTCATCAATTCTCTTAACCTGGTAACAAATAATCATCCACCGCCACGAATCCTTGTACCGCATTTCTATGACGGCCTTGCCTAAAGGTCAATGCCTTGACTTTTAGGCAAGACTCTAGAGGTGAAGAAAACATCGATTCTTCAATAAGGAACAGTTGGCATTACAATAAATTTGGGGTCTTATTTGTCACAACAAATATGGGAAGACAAAAGAGCTTGACCCTGTGAGACAAACCCTTCCACCCCTAATACTTATGCGACTGCTAATTAGGCTTCCTTTGTGGATCCACGAAAAATCATCTATCAACTTATGGAAAAATTGCGACTCGCCACCAAGCACATCCACCTATCGATGGGCTTTTATCGATAAAGAGAGCCAATAGCATCAAAAAAATGGACGAAATAGCCACTTATGCGAATCGAATCCATCATATAAGTCTCAAATGACGAGATTTTCAGCTAATTTTAAATTCAGACAATAGGCTAGATTGAAGTATAAGCTTGATCTAGTCGGAAGCGCAATAAGTGGCAATTCTACTCTCCGAAATAGCAGCTCTGATTGATGGAGCAAGACTTATCGGTAGTGATCAGGTCGTGCATGGGATATCACACGATTCACGCAAGGTCGAACCAGGCTTTGTTTTCGCTGCGATGAAAGGTTCAAACCAAAACGGCTATAACTTTATCCAAACCGCACTGAACATGGGGGCGGTTGGAATAGTCATCGCACAGGCAAATCTAGATACGATCTCTTTACTTGAGGAGATCTCAATCCTCATAGTTCCATCGGTTCGCCAAAACCTAGGTATTATCTCCTGTGCAATCTATGACAACCCATCCAAAAAGATCAACTTGGTTGGGATTACTGGTACTAACGGTAAGACAACAACATCTTTCCTTTTAGATTCAGCGCTATCGGCAAGCGGAATCCGCACTGGGGTAATCGGCACCATAGAAGTTCGATCGGCAAATAAGCGCTATGGCTCCACCTACACAACACCAGAGGCCCCTGATCTACAGGCGGTCTTGGCCGAAATGGTTGAAAACGATGTAGAAACCGTATCCATGGAGGTCTCTTCGCATGGCATTGACCAAATGCGCATCGAAGGCACGTCGTTTCGAATAGGAATCTTCACCAACCTATCCCCCGAGCACCTTGACTACCACGGAACGATGGAGCAATATTACTATGCAAAGTCCAGGCTCTTTGAAGCAAACCGTTGCGGCTTTGTGATCATAAACATCGACGACACATGGGGACGCCGCCTAGCTCACCAGGTCCAAGTGCCGAGGGTAACTTTTGGCACTTCAGCCGATGCTGACTATCGAATAGAAAACACCAAAGTAAGCACCGATGGCACTAAATTTTCATTGATCCATAAGGACTCAATCTTCGATCTCTCAACCCATATCGTTGGTTCAATAAATGCCCTAAATGCTACAGCCGCCTTCATCGCCGCCACCGAACTTGGCGCTCCTGCGGAGGTAGTCATCCAAGGAATCTCACAATGTTCTTCTGTCGATGGTCGATTCCAATTGGTTGAGGCCGGCCAACCCTCAATGGTCGTCGTTGACTACGCTCACACCCCAGACTCCATAGCAAATCTGATCTCAACGGTGCGCTCGCTCCTTCCACCCAATGGCAAGGTCTTTGCGGTTGGAGGCGCCAGAGGTGGCAGAGATCGCCTAAAACGACCAAGTCTCGGTGCTGCCCTAGCAAGTGCCGATTGCGCCATACTAACCACAGATAACCCAGGCAATGAAGACCCAGAAGCGATCATCACACAACTACTTCTTGGAACTCTCGATATGCCCCCACAAAAGGTCCACATCGAACTCTCACGGTCCAGCGCAATCGAATATGCCGTCATGAATGCATGCGAAAGCGACGGAGTAGTAATTGTGGGACGCGGCCACGAGACAACGATCAGAATCGGCGAAACCACCTCTCACCTCGACGACCGAGAAGAGGTGGCAAGGGCAGCTAGGTTGCTTGCCGCAAAAAACAAGAGCGACTTCAATTCAACATCGCAGCTCTCACAAAGCGACAACTGCGCTCATGCCTAATCCAGCCAGCGATCAAGAATCTATATCGGCCATAGTGACCTCCTATAATTCAAAAGGAACGATCGGCCCAGCAATTGAGTCAGTCCTAGCTCAGAGCTTCAAGCCCCAAGAGATTATTGTCGTAGATGACGGTTCAAGCGACGGCTCAAAAGAGATAATAAATAGCTATTCTGGCGAAATTCAAATTGCTTTTCGTGAAAATGGTGGACCCTCCAAAGCACGAAATCATGGGATAGAACTAGCCAGTGAAAGTTGGTTAGCCTTTCTAGATGGCGATGACATCTGGCACCCAAAAAAACTCGAATTACAGATAGAGGCATCCAGACAAAATCCCGATCTTCAAATAATTGCAACTGATTGGTCTAGAGAGATATCCAAGCTCGACGACCATATCAAATCACAAAGAAGATATTTTGCAGAAGATATTGCAATTCTAAATCGATTCCAGACCTCCACTGTAATGATGAAAAGAGAACTCGCTAGGTCAATCAATGGCTTCGATTCAGAACTGGACTCCGCCGAAGATTGGGACATGTGGCTTAGAGCTACTAAAGATAGATACTCTCTTGTCCTCGGAGCACCGTTGGTCTTTTACAGGGATAGCCCCCAAGGTGTATCAAAAGACCTTCGCAAACTGGCGCGCAAGGCAGATCAGATAATGCTCAGGGAATCTCAAAGCCAAGATCTAGATCCACAGTTGCTGAGAGAACTTCGAATCTGGCATCAACACCGCCTAATAATAGGTCAATTGCTATCAGAGCACCCCTTAGAAGCTTTAGGGATGATTCCCAATTCGATTCGGGCCGGTAGGCCCATGGACCAGATCGCCGCATTTAGACGATATACAGTTCCATTTCTGATGGAGCGGCTAAAGCGACGAACTAAACCAAAATCATAGATAACAAAACCCCAATGAGCGAGTGCAACCAGTCCACAACCTCTCTTGTAATCAACCCTGTGGGCTAAGATTGAAGAGTTATGAGCGACTACGAAGATAGAATTGGCCGAACAATCCGCCTGGAGCTATCAGACCCTGATCTATTGGAGTTCGAGGCCAAGGTGCTCCAAGCAACTCCAGAAGGTATAGTACTTGATCGTTCCGCTTTTTATCCCGGCGGTGGTGGACAACCTCCAGACGAGGGCACGCTAACCTTCGAGGACAAGACCACTTCAATAATCGGCGTCCAAAAAGAGAACGACCTCAGATTGATCCCAGCCCTAGGGGACCCCTTACCACAAGTCAACATGACAGTGACCGCTCGCATCAATGCTCCACGTCGGTTAGCTCTTATGCGCACTCACTCAGCGTTACACCTACTGTCAGGCGTCATCTTCCGTGACTTTGGAGCCTTGGTAACTGGTGGCAACATGGAACCACTATCGGCTCGCGCCGACTTTAATTTAACTGAAATACCTACGGGCTTCAAGGAGACGCTAGAGGAGACATGTAGTCGCGAAATTCTTGAGGACCACCAGATTCTAACCTCACGCCAACCCCGCGAAATCGCTCTTTCGATTCCCAACATCATAAGGACAGCCACCAACTTGCTACCGCCGGAGCTAGAGATCATTCGGATAGTAGATATTGTCGGTCTAGACACCCAAGCCGACGGAGGAACCCACGTAACCTCCACCTCCAAAATTGGCCAAATGACGATAACCAAGATCGAAAACAAAGGCAAGGGTTTCAGACGCGTGCGCTTCACATTGAGCTAACGGCGCCATCGAAGGCACTCCAAAATCACACCAAACGTACCTCAAAGGAGATGTCGACCAAGAACAGAAATCTAAGATATACCCTCTATCTGCTCAACTCTCCTTCGCCGAAGCCGCCTATTCCGCCTCGCTAGATCTCTCTTCGCCATCGTCTGGCCGACCGACGAAAATGGCTTCGGCCCCCAGCATTTTCCTGCCAACGCGCCGCTTTAGCAGGTAAGCAACGACCAAAATCACTAGTATCAAGGCCATGAGGACATAACCCGCAATCCCTGAAATCGATTGTACGCGATGAAAACTCGCTCCCGCTAAATATCCAGCTAGCGAAAATAAGATAGCCCAAGTAGCTCCGCCTAAGACATTAAAGATCGCGAAGGTCTTATAGCGCATACCCGTCATTCCAGCTAGACCAGGAACTATCGCTCGAAGCGTGGCAGCATATCGACCAATAAATATGCTCAGTCCTCCCCTGCGGGCGATAAAGTCTTCGGCCAGTTTAATATGGCGAGCTTTTACAAACCGACCGTATTTCGAAGCCAGGATTCGTCGTCCAAACTTCCTGCCAACGAAGTATCCAATTGAATCACCGATTATCGCTCCCATGACCGAGGCTAATAGTGCAGCCCATAGAGAGATATGGTGCTCATAAGCCAAGACACCACCGACTAGTACTGCTGTCTCCCCTGGAACGATAAAACCAAGAAATACCGAAGACTCCAATGCCGGCAAAAGAAAGATCAATGCAATGGCAGTCCAGCCGCTCAAGGTCAAAAGGTTATTTGTAATAAAAGACACATAGTAATGATAACCTAAAACAACTTTGAATATGATGAGAGGCTAAGGACGTATGTCCTTAGCCTCTCACTTGTCAATCGCCCAATCAAAAGGCGGACATAAAAGAAAAACCTAAAAGCCCGTGAGCAATCTCCAGTTAGGGCTACACTAGCCCGCCCCGCCTTGACTCAAGCACGACCGAGGTAGCTGCAAAGATCAAGAGCGCTCCACCTATAACTAGGGTCCAGGCTCCAAAGGCCAAGGATAGTGCACTAAAAAAGACACCCATACCGAGCACAAATGGCCAAATCGTATGACCTGGAAAGGTTCCGATAGTTCCTTGGCTCTCGGCGATCGTAGCATCCTTAGAATCCTCAGGACGAGGATCCATCCGCTTCCGCCACCAACCCATATAAAGGGCTGGCATAATTCCTAGACCTGCGGTGCCAAACAGCATGGTGGCACCACCATATTCTCTAGCCCAAAAGAGATAGATGGTAGTTATTACGAGGACAAAAAGCCCAATCCCTAGGTAAATTCGAAATTCTACCTTCATTGCTTCTTCGTCCTTTCTGAAGACTTCGAACCCTTGGGGTCGTGACTTTCGAGATAATCGGCATACTCGGGATGATTAGCATCCCAAACCGGCCTCTGGGATCGAATCGGAGGGATTGAGGTGAAGTTATGATGTGCCGGCGGAGAAGTTGTTGCCCACTCAAGAGTGTGGCCATCCCATGGGTTTCCACTCGCCTTCACCGGCTTTTTCCAGGAGACATAGAGATTTACCAACCACACAACGAAGGAGAGAAAGGTAATGGCCGCCCCAAAGGTCGAGACCCGATTAAGAAAGGTTACATGATCGCTAACTAGATAGACAGGTACGCGTCGTGGCATTCCCCGCAGTCCGATCAGATATTGCGGTATAAATGTAAGTCCAAACCCAATAAAGGCTAGCCAAAATTGGGCTTTGCCCAGTCTCTCGCGAAGCATACGCCCCGTCAGCTTTGGATACCAATAATAAAAACCAGCAAAACCGGCAAAGACCGCTGTGCCTGCAAGAACCTGATGGAAGTGGGCAACCACAAAATAGGTATCGTGAACTGCAAAGTCAATCGGCGGAGATGCGAGCATGACTCCAGTAATTCCACCCATTACGAAAGTTACGATAAATCCAATAACCCATAACATAGGAGTATCAAAGGCAATATTTCCACCCCACATTGTTCCGAGCCAGGTAAAGACCTTTATACCCGTGGGCACCGCAATCAAAAGAGACAACGCCGAGAAGAAGGGGAGCAGAACCGTACCCGTAGTGAACATATGGTGTGCCCATACCCCTGTGGAGAGAGCAGCTATAGATAAAGTCGCAAAGACAAGTCCTTTGTAGCCAAAGACAGGCTTACGAGAAAAGACGGGAATAATCTCAGATACGATTCCAAAATAAGGCAGCGCTAAGATGTAAACCTCCGGATGGCCAAAGAACCAAAACAAGTTCTGCCACATAACAGGAGATCCTCCGCCAGCCACCGTGAAGAAGTGAGTACCAAGGTGACGGTCAGCATAGAGCATTATCATTGCTGCGGTCAAAATCGGAAAAGCGATAAGAATCAGCATTCCGGTCACGATCATATTCCAAGTGAAGATAGGCAGACGAAACATCGTCATACCCGGCGCTCGAAGATAGAACGCGGTAGTGATCAGATTGACTGCAGTGAAGATACCAGAAAAACCCGTAAGCGCAATCGCTATAATCCAGAGATCCGGGCCAACTCCTGGAGCGTTAGTATAACTCGAAAGAGGAGCATATGCCACCCACCCAAAGGCAGCAGCACCACCAGCTGTAAAGAACCCCAGCAACATCGTCGTTCCACCGGTCAGATACAGCCAGTAAGAGAGAGCATTCAATCGTGGAAATGCCATATCTGGTGCACCTATTTGCAGTGGGAGTATGAAGTTTGCAAATCCACCAAAGGCAAAAGGACCCGCAAATAGATAGAGCATTATCGAGCCGTGAATCGTAAACAACTCGTTGTAGGCCTGTTGGGAGATAAAGTGGTTGTTTGGTCCGGTGAGCTGAATGCGAATCAACATCGCCATAGAACCCGCGATCAAAAGAAAGACCAACGAAGTATACATATAGCTCTTACCAATGACCTTGTGGTCAGTGGATGTCAGCCATTGATAGATGCCTCTGGGCTCGTTATGGCCATGGTCATCGGAGCCATGATCAACTCTTTTTTCCTCAGCTATCGTCATGCCGTTGCCGCCTTCTGCTGTGTAAGCCAACTTTGGAACTGAGCGGGAGTTACAACCCGCACACTAAATAACATCTCGCCGTGGTACAGACCACAAAGCTGGGAACAGCGTCCCACAAATGTCCCTGTCGTCGTCGGATTGAAGTCAAAATAATTCGTAACCCCTGGTAGCGCATAGCGCGAGAAATTAAATGCTGGAATATAAAATCCATGCACCACGTCCTGGGAGACCAGAGTGATCTTGGTAGTCTCAGTTTCGGGTAAAACCAATTGCGGATAGTTCGCACCTTGCGAGACGATACTTACACCATTTGCATATGTAAATCGCCATCCCCATTGAAAAGCCGTCACCTTCACAGAGACATTCGGCGTAGAACTCACCGCTGTGATCTTATTCTCGGATCGAACTGTAAAGACAAAAAGGGCAATCACGATCAATGTCGGTATGACAGTATAGATCACTTCAATTGGAACGTTCGAATGGCGTTGGTGTGGAATTGTATCGGTCCTGCGTCTAAAGCGTAAAACGACATACAAAAGGCCGGAAAAAGTAATTGCGCCAACGGCAATAGCAGTGTAGAAAAACCCTTGGTACAGATGGAACATACTCTGACCCTGGGTGGTAGCACCTCGAAAGGCACCAAAAGTTGGACCACACGCACTAAGAATCAACCCGCCCAAAGCCAACGTGCCAAGCGTTCGCGTACGTTTTAATGGTACCCCAGAACCATCCAAAGCCTCTGACGTCTCATCGAACGCTGATTCTCTCTTATAAGAATTCACAGTTCAAACCAAACCCTTTTATATTCATTTCGCAACTTATAATTCACTATTCATAGCATCTCAGCGTCCATAGTTCTAGAGTTGTTAAATCGAAAAGCTAAATTTAGCAACTCTAGAACGAATGTCCGTAGTCTCTTATTCTCTTTTATCTCGCCTAGAAATGCGCCCTCGGGGGTCGCCCGTTCCACCCCTTGGAGTTCGAGGAATCTGATAGACTCCCGTCCCACCGCTTTGTAGCGGTCCAAGGTCGACATCGTTTGTGGAGATCGTTGATCCTCCAGAAGGGGCACCAACGGCAATCGCCGAAGCCAACTCTTCATGACCGTCTTTGATGGCGTGATACCTAATCTCTTCAGGAAGTTCCTCTATAACTTCCTCGTGCATTGGAGCTCTTAGCGCAGTCTCAGTAGTGGAAAACTCACCCTCAGACGAACGAGAGATAATGAGTATCCGTTTGCGTCGACCCGTAGTCGATACCGCACCCGTTTCGGAGGCAACCTTGTATGCGACAAATGCCGCCAGAGGAGGAACCACGAACAACAGGACTCTAAAGGCCCACAGGACAAAGTTCAGCGAGAGGCTGTAGCTATTAGCCAAGACGTCTGTGGAGCTAGCAAAGAATAGCACTACGTAAAAGGCCAATATTCCAACTCCAAGCGACGTCCGCCACGGCACATCTCTCGGATTGTCGAGCAAATGGTGCTCTTCATAGTCCTTGGTGATCTTGCGCTCAATCATCGGCCACGCACCAAGAAGTGTGAAAGTAATACCCGGCAATAGAACCGCTGGGAAAAAGACATTAGGGATCATATGGCCAAAGGCCTGTATCTCCCAAGAAGGCATCAGTCGCAAAGCGCCATCCAACCAACCCATGTACCAGTCTGGCTGAACCGCATATGAGACCCGATAGGGAACGTACTGCCCGTAGAGCCAAATCGGATTAATCTGGACCAATCCACCCAGCGCAGCAATGACCGCCGCAGTTACAAAGAAAAATCCACCAGCTTGAAATGCATATGCAGGCCACATCGCCACACCTACAACATTTCGATTGGTCTTTCCTTTACCCTTGAACTGAGTGTGCTTTTGATGCCACATAATAGCCAAGTGTGCCGTCAGCAGTCCAATGATCAATCCCGGAATAATTAGAATATGCAATGTATAAAAGCGTGGGATGATGGCATTACCAGGGAATGTCCCACCAAACAAGAAGAATCCCAAGTAACTTCCGACCACCGGAACGCTCAAAACAATCGAATAGGCGATTCTAAGGCCAGTTCCAGAGATCAAATCATCCGGCAAAGAGTAGCCGAGGAATCCATTGACAATTGCCAATACCAATAGTCCCGTTCCAACGAACCAGTTGATCTCTCGAGGCTTTCGGAAGGCACCCGTGAAAAAGATACGACATACGTGCACGATTATCGCAGCTATAAATACGTTGGCGGCCCAGTGGTGCATCTGGCGCATTACCAATCCCGCTCTAACCGAGAATGAGATATTCAAAGTTGAAGCAAATGCCTCCGAGACTTTGTGGCCTCGATCTGGGAGATAGGCGCCATGGTAGGTAATCAGCTTGCTAGAGGGTACAAAGAAGAAGGTGAGGAATACCCCTGTGAATAGCAATATCACAAAGGAGTACATCGCGATCTCACCGAGCATGAACGACCAGTGGTCAGGGAAGATCTTATTTAGAGATTTCCTCGTGAACTTAGCAATTCCTAAACGCTCATCAAACCAATCTGTAGTTTGAGTAATCATGGGCGCTCCCAATATCCGGGGCCTACAGGTTGGTCATAACCAGCCTGTGCGTGCATATTACCGTTTGAATCAAAATAAATCGGAAGCTGAGGAAGCGGACGTGGGGCGGGCCCAAAGACTGGAGTTGCTCCAGTTAAAACGTCAAACAACGACTGATGGCAGGGACAGAGCAACTGCTGTGTCAATTCCTCATATAGTCCTACGGGACAACCAGCATGAGTACATACCTTGGAAAAGGCCAGATATCCCAGTGGCCCCCAGGTCTCGCGCCCCGGTCTTGTGGTCCAGTTTGCCGTGCCCACTCTGATCAAGACGGTTTGTGAGATGGCCCCACCTACGTCATTTGATGGAAAGACAGTCATAACGCCACCGACCTCAAGGGTAGAAGAGGTAACTTGCTTTCCGTCTGGGCCAACTACTGCCGACCCTTTCCTCCAAGGTGTAGTCGTCAAAGCTTTCTTAGGTACGGGACCCAGTGATCGCAGAAAAGGAAACAGGTTTATCAGCCCAAAGAGGGCTATCGAAGCTCCCATGAGTTTTCCAAGGAAGGGTCGACGCCCGACCGCCTTGGAACCTCGATCAAGACTTTCCAAGAGAGCTTGACGCTCCAAGATCTCGCTCTTGATGGTATCGCGTTCCTGGACATATGGTCCTTGTGGAACTAGATACTTTCCCCAAGCAACCATTCCAACGCCTATTCCACCAAGTGTGGCAAATAAAAGTCCACCTTCAACTTGGGGTTGTCCACCAAGCCAGTAGGTAACAGCTAAACCAACGGTTGCCAAAACCGAGATCACAAAACACACCGCCACTAAGATCTCAATCGATCTTGTTGAGCGCTCTGGCACCTGTGAATTGGCAACCTCAGGGGGAGTAGGGGATTCGTTATCGACCTTGCTCATTTGTTCTTTCCTCCGATCCAAAAACCTGCGAGCATGATAGAGCCAAGTCCAACAAGGATTCCAACAAAACCTTCGGTAACAGGGCCAACATGCCCTAGTGCAATTCCGCCTCGATCATTAGGATGTTGGAGGTAACCAACATACTTTGCTAGATCGGCAACCTGTTGGTTGGACAGAGTTAAAGGACCAAAGCGAGGCATGTTTCCTGGACCAGTTCGAATGGCTTCAGCGATCTGAGTAGGAGTTGCGACCGAGAGGCTTGGGGCGTAAACCCCAGAAGCTAGCGCATCCCCAGCTCCAGTAATGGTATGACAGGCGGCACAGTTCGTAGAGAACAACGTTGCGCCCGCGGACTCACTGGCAAGAGATAGATTTACGTTGGGTATCAGCGGACCACCACTCGATAGTGAAGCTACGTATGCGTCGATGGCGAGAGTTTGACTCCGTGAAAACCGAGAGGGTTTCTGAACAGCTTGTATAGTAGGATCAGCTAAGGGCATACGCCCCGTTGAGACCCAAAAATCGACAGTCGCTGCACCTAGGCCTTGAAGGTTAGGCGCCCTGGAACTTCCCTGGGCTTGAGTGCCATGGCAGCTCGAGCAGTTCTCCAGAAAGAGCGACTTCCCCAATGGAATCGAGGAGGCGCTTAGAGTCAAATTAGTGATGGCAGCACTATTGGATGATCCGCCACCTGTCTTAGAACCATAGATATACGAACCGGTATAACCGTAGTTTGAAGCGTTATTTGAAAGATGAGAAGTGTTATTTGATTGAGCTGAACTAGCTTGAGGATAAAGGGCCAAAATGCTCCCACCCACAGTCAAGGTCCCAACAGCAATTGGAATCAAACCTGCTCTTTTCAGCAACGTCTTAGAGGTCTTGCGTATTGACATTCGCCACTCCTAATGAGTCAAGAAAAGCACGGCATATAGAGCAATCCATACGATGTCTACAAAGTGCCAATAGTAACTGAGCGACTGGATAACAGGCAGAGCGCCTGGATCGTCTGTTCGACCAGCCAATCTGCCAATCAAAAAGATCATTGCCACTAGACCTAGAATGACGTGGAGACCATGAAGGCCGGTCATCACGAAAAACAAAGATCCAAAGGAGTTCGTGGATGCGCTAAAGGCAACGTGCGTCCACTCAACAACTTGGTTGGCCACGAATGAACCGCCCATGGTGATCGTCAATACGATCCACCAAATAGCGGACTTTCTGCGACCATGCTCGGCCTCAAATACAGCCTTTTGCATCGTCACCGAAGACATAACCAAAATTATTGTAAAGATACCCGACTGAATGACATCCAATTTGATGCCACCAGGAGGCCATGGTCCCGTTGCGTTGGAGCGCAAGGTGAAATATGCAGCGAACAGACCCGAAAAGAACATCAATTCTGACGACAACCATACCATCGTGCCAATTCCAAGCATCGATGGACGATTAAAGCGAATTGGTTCGCTTTCAGCGCCACTGCGCGTAGCGATAGTTTGAGACATATACCCCATTCTTACCCGTAAAATACGTTCAAACTGACCTAGACGGCCACAGTCACCCCTAAAGCTGACATTTTGTTCAGTATTGCAGAATCTAGACTAACCCGAAAGTCAGGATCTCTGTTCTATAAAATAAAATCGTACTAAATCAATCAAACCTCTTTATGCCTATCAAATCTTACAAATAATTTCATATCGACCTGATCAGAGCAGCCTTTCAGTTAACTTCCAATAATCTTCCATTCCAACAATTTCGATCTCTCGTATTCGCCATAGATAATCGTTAACCTCTTGGTGGCACGAGTTATCGCTGTAAAGAGGGCGGCTTTCGCCGATGCCTCATCTTTGACCAAACAAGTGGGCTCAACTATCACGACACAATCGAATTCAAGACCTTTGGCATAATCGAGTTCCCTAATCTCAATTAAAGCTGACTCTTGGTGATCTTGCATCCATAGAGCTCTGCAATTTTCCAAATCTTCATATAGCTCAAAATTGGAGGGAACCACTACTCCAACTAGTCCACTACCAATCTCAGTGGCGGCAGCTTCAACCCAACGCCAGATCGATTCACTTTCAACTTTGCCAGATATCTCTATGATCTTGGGCTCAACACCTGTAGAGCGAATCGACACCGTGGGCGCGAGACCCATGGAAGTTGGATCAAAGAGGCGATAGGCGAGGTCCGAGATCTCGATGGGAGTGCGATAGTTTATACTGAGCTCGTTATAGTTCCACTTTGAAATTGCGCCGCACAGCGGCGCTACTATCAAATTCCAATCCCGTTGACCATAGATTGATGTCGTCTGAGATAGATCACCTACCAAAGTAATAGAAGAGCTAATTGATCGACGCGCAAGAACGCGCGCCTCCATGTATGAAAGTTCCTGCGCCTCGTCGACGACTATATGGCCATAACGATTGACCTCAGACTGATGGCCCTTTCGTTTCAAAACTGGACCCAGATGCACATAAGCTTCGTCCGCCAGGGCAAGATCAAACCTCGAGAAGTAGCCTCTTTTGTGAGAAGAGGTCAAGACCTCAACCTCTTTCTCGTTTAGGACTCCTCTTGATGCCAAACGGGTCAATGCAGGGTGAGCAAAAAGGTCGTTCACCAATTCAAGCGAGGTCAGACGCGGCCAAATTCGGGTAACGATTCTAATAAATTCCGACTCAGATTTTATGGATCCTACGACCTCTGCTATCACGGCCTCGTCGTCTTCTTCGGGATCGACTGCCTCAATAATCAGGTCTTGATGCTCCTGGTCGTATGCTTGAGATTCTTCGTTAAACTTTGCTAGTTCATCTCTTTGAAACCTTGTTGTAAGCTCTATATAGATCTTGGCCAGCTGACGGGAGAGTACTGCCTCGACAATCTTTGCCCTCTCGTTGTGGCTTCCCGTTCTCCTTCTGGCCTGGCGTATAGCCTTCATCGACATCTCTCTGGTAACCCAAAGCTGAACCGAACCAAGATAAAAAGATAGATCCTTAGAGAGCGGGCGCTCTCGATCTAAAACTGCTTTAGAAATTACCGAAACCATCCTTTGGTCCGATTTAATCAGGGCCTCTTGATCGTTTGCCCGACGAAGCTCCACATTCAAGTCAATAAGATTCGCGATCGTTGTAATCTCTACACCAGTTTCACCAAGCGAAGGCAAGACGCGCTCGATATAACGCGCAAATGTGGCATTTGGAGCTACTACGAGAACCCCCTGATTTTCAAGCCTCGCGCGATAGGTATACAAAAGATAGGCTGCACGGTGCAGTGCGACTGCCGTCTTTCCAGTACCTGGGCCACCCTGAACGACAAGAACTCCAGGAAGTGGGGCACGAATAATCTCATCCTGCTCAGCCTGGATCGTAGCAACGATATCTCCCATTTGGCCAGTTCGAACACGGTCCATGGCGCTAAAGAGCGCACCTGCCCCCGAAAGTTCCACCCCTTGGCCACCAGAACTATCAAGATCACCTAGAAGTTCATCTTCTATCGCGATCAGCTCTCGATCCTTAATTTCAAAGTGGCGCCTTAGGGAAATACCCATAGGATTTCGAGCAGTTGCTCTATAAAAAGGTTCCGCGACCGGCGCCCGCCAATCGATTACCAAGGGCTCCATGTCAGAATCAGCGACAGCGACTCGCCCAAGATAAAAACTTTCAGATGGGCCAATGATATCTTTATCCCTGTCAATCCGGCCAAAGCACAGCGCCAAGATGCCAAATTCTAGATGTTCTAGGCGATCGAGTGTCGCTCGTACGACCATGTCTCGCTCCGTACGAGCCTGATGGGTTCCACCGCGCTCTTGCTCAAAAGCATCCGAAAGAGTGCTATTGAGGCCGGCACGGATCTCGTCCAAACGCTCATAGGCCCTTTTTATGTAGTCTCGCTCACGTGCGAGATCGGGATGAGTATTCAAACGAATTGATCCTCTCATGGGTCTTAAAGCCAAAACTCAAGCTGCAACCGATTTTCAAATAAATGCCCCGCGCTAAAAGAGGAGAGATGACCTCTTTGAAACCCCTTCAACAACACCGTCATAATTGCGCCATTAAAGGCTAGTTGAGCATTTAAAGTATCAGTCACTGACTTCTAGATGGCAAGGCCAGGCCGATAAGAGCAACTACAGGAATAGGCAAACAAAATGTCATGGATCATTTATCACTTGTTGGGCCTTGCCATCTAGAATATTGAAGATGGTTCTAAATGGCCAGGATCTCTTCGAAGATAGATAATTTAAAGACGTAGAAATCGAAGGCGCTCTTCAAAACTTTCTGATGGCACTCGCTCTCTAGAGGGTGTTTTGAATTTCGACCACCAATTTCCCATAAAAGGCAAGATACAGATGGATTCAACCAGCCAAATGGCTGACTTTAGCGAGTCAAACTTTATTCAGGCACTTAGCCTTGGCAAAACAGAAAAAACTCCCGTATGGTTCATGCGTCAAGCAGGACGTTCCCTACCTGAGTATCGAGCAATTCGGGGAGTAGGTTCGATCTTAGATGCAGTCGCAAACCCATCGCTCGCCGCCGAGATCACCATGCAACCGGTAAAAAGATACGGGGTAGACGCAGCAATATTGTATTCGGACATTATCGTTCCGGTCCATGCCTGCGGATTCGGTATCGATATTATTCCAGGTACCGGCCCAACTACCGATCGACCTTTTGAAGGCGAATCAGATCTAAAGCGCCTAGCCAATTTTGATGCCAAAACCGATACCGGGTATGTCCTTTCGACGATTGAGATTCTAAAAAAAGAGCTTGAAGTCCCGCTAATCGGCTTCGCCGGAGGTCCATTTACTGTAGCCAGTTACCTTATCGAGGGAAAGCCAAGTCGAAATTTCATAAAGACAAAGCAGATGATGTACACCCAACCAAAGCTCTTTGAATCACTCCTTTGGCGTTTGACAGAGATTACCGTGGACTTTCTCAGCGCCCAAGCTCAATCCGGAGTAAATGCAATTCAGCTCTTTGACTCTTGGGTGGGCGCCCTCTCTCCTAGAGAGTATCGTCGATTTATTACCCCCTGTGCCTCAGAGATATTCTCATCACTCTCAAAGTTCAACATTCCCATGATTTCATTTGGAACCAATACCTCTGAACTGCTCGGACTCTTCGTAGAGGCTGGGGCAAGTGCAGTTGGCCTCGACTCTAATACCGAAATTACAACTGCAACCAAACGCCTCGGCGACAAGGTGGCGATTCAAGGTAACCTCGATCCAGTAGTCTGTCTGACTTCAGTCGATAATATTATCTCACAGGCACGCCAAGTGCTTATGGATTCAGCGTTCGCACCTGGATATGTCTTCAACCTTGGCCATGGTGTGCTTCCAGAAACAGACCCCACAAAACTTGTTGAACTTGTGGACTTTCTCCATCAAAACGGAGAAGAGATTCGAAAAAACGAAAGGGCTAGCGCAACTTTAGCCAACAGGGAGGAACACATCAAGTGAACTACCTTGTAGTTGGCGCCGGAATCACCGGCATAGCAGCATCGATAGAGCTAATCTCTTTGGGAGTCGACCCTACCAAAATTACCCTAATAGAGGCTCAAGATCGCTGTGGTGGAAAGATCCGATCAAAGATGATCGCGGGCATTTCCATCGACGTTGGCCCCGATTCTTTCCTCACCCGAAGCCAGGCCGGAATCGACCTCGCCAAGAAACTTAATATCCTCGATCAAGTCGTTCGACCCAGCACTTTCTCAGCAACCATCTTCGCCAAAGGGCGTCTTCATGATGTGCCCTCGGGCATCATGTTGGGTGTTCCAGTCGATATCAGGGCCTTTCTGGGTAGCGCATCGATGCTCAGCTTAAAAGGTCGACTTCGCGCAGGGTTGGACTTTGTACTCCCTAAGACAAAGATCGGTGATGACGCCACAATATCTCATCTAATCCGTGCTCGCTTTGGCCACGAAGTTGACGAACTATTGGTCGACCCCATGGTGGGTGGGATCAACGCCGGCTCCACCAAGTATTTGGGACTCGCCTCAGTAGCGCCTGCATTTTTAAAGTCTTATAACAGCCAAAGTGGACGTTCGCTAGCAAAATCGCTAATAAAGATCGCACCGCCTAAACCTTCGGCCGATGGGACAAAGAGTGAGATACCCTTCGCATCATTTGGAGGCGGCCTTGAAACTTTAGTTCAAGGAGGTGTCGCCCATCTTCTCAAAGAGGGAGCGACCATAATGACGTCTACTCAAGCTATAGCTCTGGCTAGCGATGGCATTAAATTTCACGTTAGAACCAAATCAACGGCAATTGCAACCGAGAACGACTCAGAGATAGCACAAGAGTTGAGCGCCGATGCTCTAATCCTTGCGCTGCCAGCCCCTCAAGCCACCACACTTCTTGGTGGAGTATCTCAAGCGGTCGCAGAACTAATTGGGAGAATCGACTACTCACAAGTGGGAATCGTCCTATTGGCCTACAAGAAGGGAAGCTTCAAAGCCCCTCTCAAAGGAAGTGGCGTCCTAGTTCCCAAGATAAACAATAGGCTCATCACGGCAATCACATTTGCAAGTCGAAAGTGGAGCCACCTCGATAATTCAGGCCTTGAGATACTAAAGGTCTCGATTGGACGCCACCGAGATACTAGGTTCGAATCGATGAGCGATGAAGATCTCACTAGAGCTGTCAGCCAAGAAGTTGGGGAGGTCTTAGGTGCCACAGTTGCACCGATAGAATCGGTCGTCTTTAGGTGGAAGGATGCACTTGCGCAATATCGTCCTTTTCACTCCCAGCTAGTCGCCTCAGCGAGAGAAGAGCTTTCCAAAGTCGGAGCTATCGAAATTTGTGGAGCTGCATACGACGGCGTCGGTCTTCCGTCTTGCATTGAGTCAGGCCAAAAAGCAGCACAACGCCTTCATGCAACGGTCGGGGCCAATGACCTCTAGCTCCCTGAAAGTAAATCGCTAATGGACTTTATTGCTAATGGACTTTGGGGTCCTCGCCAGCAAAGATGTCGACCACAGCTCTAGCCCAGATCTGACTAACTCCTGGTATCTCTACCAAATCTTCAACCGAGGCTTCAGCAAGACTTCTCCCGGCGGGAAAGCCATCTAAAATGGCATATCGAACCGAAACGGGTAGCTCTTGGGCTTTTGCCATAACTCTCATTCCTCGTCCCGAGACCTGGCTCTCTTCGAGCCTGTGGTCGCGACGATCGAAGTTACCCCAGACCTTTGCGCACAGCGATATCCCAAGAAGGCCTTTGGCTACCTTTTCAAGAATCAAGAGATCGTCGGTCTCCATTGATCCCAAAAACTCTATTACCATATCGGCCTCAGTAGTAGAACAAGCACCCATATAGTCTTCGATAACCGCCCGATAGTTAAGCTCAAAACCACTTGAAAGTTCATTGAGTTGGAGCGAGACTAAGCGCCCATCGACACCAAGCTCGACGAGGGATGTCTCAATCTCCTCTGCAATCCGTCGAACCATCTCGTACCTTTGTAAGACAAGGACCACATCTCGAAAATGAACTTGGTTGGTATATTCCGATTGATCCAGTCGTGCCAATACCTCATCTAGGCGTTGTCCATAGCGTTCCAAGGTTGCTAGTGCTTGATTCGATTTCGAGAGCAGAGCCCCTATTGAGGCCAGAGAATGGCGCTTATCACCACGATATGCTGTTATTACCGACTGCTCCTCTGAGACGGATAATACCGGGATTGAAAGGCTTCTAGCGACTCTTTCAGCTGTGCGGTGGCGCGTTCCTGTCTCAGAGGTTACAACCTTTGGATCCGGCATCAAATGGACATTGGCCCGAGCGATACGGCGCGCATCCCCCGATAAAATTATGGCTCCGTCCATCTTGGCAAGCTCATAGAGACGCTGAGGGGAATACTCGGTGTCTAAGAGAAATCCGCCCGTACAAATCGAAAGAACGTCAGCGCTATCTCCAACGACGACCAAAGCTCCCATGCGGGCTTGCAGAATTCTATCCAAACCATCACGAAGAGGAGCACCTGGCGATACAAGTGCCAGCGTAGATGATATTTCGGGCCCCGTCTTAGAAAACATGTACAAGTATTCTAATGGTTTGTGGAGCTTTTATTCTTGATTAGAGAGAGCGACGCTAAGGCTTCATTCAGGGTTGTTACAGATCTTGCCCCACGGCTCGCCTCAGCGAGTCTCGGCACTATCGATCGATCAAAGCCGTGGCGCTGTAGTTCTGTAATACGCTCGGCGTCGCCGCTCACCCGCCGAACTTCACCCGTCAACCCCAATTCACCCAATACTCCAACATTTTGGGGTAGTGCAAGACCTAAAACTCCCGAAACAATGGCAGTTGCTATGCCAAGGTCCAATCCGGGATCGTCCGAGACAACGCCTCCGGTAAGTGAAACAAAGATATCGAACTTGTCGAGACGAATCTTTGCGAAATGTTCAATCAAACCTACTATCACCTGGCATCGTTGGCCACTGAGACCCAGAAAAGCTCGCTTTGGGATCTCACGCGAATTGAGGACAACTAAGGCTTGGATTTCAACCAACCTCACCCTAAGACCATCTCGAATGGCACTAATCACAGAACCGCTAGCACCCTCTAGTCTGTCTTGAAGCTGTGCTACTGAAGGATCAGGCTCATCCACAAGGCCCTGGTTGACCATCTTGAAATAACCGACCTCAGAGACGCGACCAAAGCGATTCTTCACGCAACGAATCGAGCGATCTTGCCCACTTCTCTCACCTTCAAGGACGAAAACGGCATCTACCAGATGCTCAAGCAACTTAGGACCTGCTATCGAGCCATCCTTTGTTACGTGGCCAAGAATCAAAACACATATCCCATTCGCCTTGGCAAGCTCATTTAGGGTTGTCGCACAGTGGCGGACCTGATTTACCGAACCAACCATTCCTGTATTCTCGCCGTCGTAAATAGCTTGTATGGAGTCCACTATGAGCAGATCGTAGTTAGCGACTACCCCTAAAATCTCCTGTAGCTCTACGGCATGCAAAAAGTCAACTGCCCCTGAATCAAGGCCCATGCGGCTCGCACGACCTGCCACTTGAGCGCCAGACTCTTCACCGCTTACATAAAGTACTCGAAAATTAGCATTACCAATTGAATTGGCAACCACTAGGGCCAAAGTCGACTTACCGATTCCTGGTTCGCCACCGATTAAGGTCGTCGAACCCATGACAATTCCACCAGAGAGCGCTCGATCAAATTCACTCAGTCCGCTAGAGATCCGAACACTCGGACCATTTGCAACCTGGGAAAGAACACTCGGAGCAACCGAAACTCTTTTGTCGGCTCCACTTATGTTATTTGGCCGCACTATGGGTGCTATGGTATTCCATCCCCCACAGACCCCGCACTGTCCAAGCCAAGTCGCATATCCTGATCCGCAATCGCCACATGCATACTTGGGAGAGTTTTTCGAATTAGCTTTCATTGCCTTAGACGCTATCAGCTTGTTGTAACCCAATGGCCAAAACCAATGCGACCTTTCACTCTCAAGAAGTTACAAAAGAGATCTTAAAGAAAGCTTCCCCTCTCACAGATGTGAGAGGGGAAGCAATCTAAACATATTGAAAACCTGACAAAAATTTAGATCCTAATTCATCTTTTGGTCTCAAAGATTTATCTGAAGATCCATGCAAACTATAAAGATGCCAATTTCAGCGGTTCCTAAATAATACCTATGATCTATTGCTGTTCTTGTCCAGAACCAGTTTCAGCTAGCTCGATCTCTGGCGGTTGTAGACCCTCAACTCTCCTAAAGACCAACTCATCACCTTCGACATCCACAACTGCAGTATCGCCGGCGTTGAACTCCTTCCAAAGGAGCTTCTCAGATAGCGGATCTTCGATCAACCTCTGGAGCGCTCTTCGCAACGGTCTGGCACCAAGTGCTGGATCGTAACCCTTCTTTCCCACATATTCCTTCGCGCTAAGGGTAAGGACCAATCCAATTCCCATCGCCTCAAGCTGCGACTGAACACGCATGATCATTAGATCAACGATCTCTGTAACTTCTTCTTGTGTCAGCTCGTGGAAGACGATCACGTCGTCAATACGGTTCAAAAACTCAGGCTTGAAGTGAGCCTTGAGAGCATCGTTCACTCGACGCTTCATCATCTCATAGGTCACATCGTCACTTGATTTAGAAAAACCGACGCTGGACTTGCGCAGATCGCCAGTTCCAAGGTTCGAAGTCATAATCAAAACGGTATTTTTGAAGTCAACTGTTCGCCCTTGCGAATCGGTAAGACGACCATCCTCTAAGATCTGCAAAAGAGCATTGAAGACATCAGGGTGAGCCTTTTCTACCTCATCGAAGAGGACGACGGAGAACGGCTTTCGTCTGACAGCTTCCGTCAATTGACCACCCTCGTCATAACCGACATATCCTGGAGGCGAACCAACCAACCTAGAAACTGTGTGCTTTTCCATATACTCGCTCATATCGAGTTGAATCAAAGCATCTTGATCACCAAAGAGAAAGTCAGCTAAGGTCTTAGCCAGCTCCGTCTTTCCAACGCCTGTCGGCCCTAAAAAGATAAAGGAACCGCTCGGTCGCTTAGGATCCTTCAATCCTGCTCTAGTTCTGCGAATCGCCTTAGAAAGTGCCTTTATGGCCTCATTTTGGCCTATAACCCTCTTGTGCAACTCGTCTTCCATACGCAAAAGCTTGGCTGTCTCAGCTTCAGTTAGCTTGTAGACCGGAATCCCTGTCCAATTGGAAAGAACTTCAGCTATTACATCCTCATCGACAATGTCAAAGAGATCTTGACCGGAGGCTTTCCATTCAAGCTCTAGCGCAGTCTTTGCCTCTTGGCGTTCCTTTTCACGAAGGGCAATCCTCTTGGCGTCATCAAATGCTTGACGCTCGATTGCTGCCTCCTTGTCACGCTTTAGACCATTTATCTCGTCCTCGATAATCTTTAGCTCAGGTGGCATCGACATACGACGAATTCGCAGGCGGCTCCCGGCTTCATCGATTAGATCGATAGCCTTATCAGGAAGGAAACGATCAGCAATATAACGATCCGCCAAATTTGCAGCTGCTACTATCGCTTGATCGGTGATAGTGACATTGTGATGGGATTCATAGCGATTTCTCAAACCTTTCAAGATCTCAATGGTGTGCTCAAGGGCTGGTTCTCCCACCTTTATGGGCTGAAAACGTCGCTCTAGGGCAGCATCTTTCTCAAGATGCTTACGATACTCATCTAGGGTTGTAGCACCTATCGTCTGCAACTCACCACGCGCAAGCATAGGCTTGAGAATCGAAGCGGCATCTATAGCCCCCTCTGCAGCACCAGCACCTACCAAGGTATGAAGTTCGTCGATAAAGAGAATGATGTCCTTGCGGGTCTTAATCTCTTTTAGAACCTTCTTCAGACGCTCTTCAAAGTCACCACGATATCTGCTACCTGCTACCAATGAACCAAGATCCAAAGTGTAAAGCTGCTTGCCTCTAAGAGTGTCTGGGACGTCGTTAGCCACTATCTTTTGGGCAAGACCCTCTACTATGGCAGTCTTTCCGACCCCAGGCTCTCCGATTAGAACTGGGTTATTTTTTGTACGTCGCGATAAGACCTGCATTACACGTTCGATCTCTTTATCGCGACCCACTACAGGGTCCAACTCCTTATCGCGAGCCATTTGCGTCAAGTTTCGGCCAAATTGATCTAGAACTGGGGATCCCGTTGAATTTTCGCCCTGAGAGGTCTGTCCGCCCACGCTAGCTCCAGCGGTCTCTCGATTCTGATAACCAGAGAGGATCTGTATGACCTGTTGTCTAACACGCGAGAGATCGGCTCCAAGGGAGGTTAGAACCTGAGCGGCTACACCTTCGCCCTCTCGAACCAATCCCAGAAGCATGTGCTCGGTGCCAATGTAATTATGGCCGAGTTGAAGTGCCTCACGAAGTGAAAGCTCGAGAACCTTCTTGGCCCTCGGGGTAAAAGGCGGAGAACCGGCTGCTGGGCCGGCTGCTGGGCCGATAAGCTCCTCGACTTTAAATCTAACAGCATCCAAAGATATCCCAAGGGACTCGAGTGCCTTTGCGGCCACTCCTTCGCCCTCGTGGATTAAGCCCAATAGGATGTGCTCAGTTCCAATGAAGTTGTGATTGAGAAGGCGAGCTTCTTCTTGTGCAAGCACTAAAACTCGTCTAGCTCTATCTGTGAATCTTTCAAACAAGACTTTGCCTCCCCGCTAGGGCTGATAGAACACTATCAATTGTAATTTCGATTTCGCTAAAACCCATATCAGACCTGTTCATTAACTATTCGTAAGTATTGAAACACTCACTTGGCTGTTTTCTTTCCCTATCGAGGAGATCTTTTCAATCAAAACCTCGATCTGACTCAAAAGGGTTAAAAATGCCAAACAAATTACCAAATTAGATCCTCTATGAATCAACAATAACGCACTATTCGCACCGGGCACCTACAGCTTTGCCATCGCCGAGAACCACCTTCTACCTAAGTATCGAACTTTTATCGACCTAGAGTAGAGCTCAGTTAACAATCAACTAACATTTTGCTGTGAAAGTTGACACACCTTTTGCTAGATAATCCATTTCAACGAGAAGTATTACCCCGATCTCGTCACTAAAACAATGGACTAAATGCTTTTTTTTCGCGCACGTTACTACTTTATGGTTAACTTCACATAGCCTAGAATACAGTGCATTTACTCTACGACATACCTATAGAAGGCTATCCCGCTCAAATGGATCGAATCGAAGCTTTACTAGCTCGATCTGTCGCATCTGATGATCCTCGCCTATCCGAAGTAGCCACCCATCTAATAAACGCTGGTGGCAAAAGAATACGACCTACCCTTGCGATGGCATCCGCGATCGCTGGCGGTTGTGAACTTAATGAATCGATACTCTTAGCCGGAGTGGCGGTTGAACTAGTACACTTGGCATCGCTCTACCATGACGACGTCATGGACGAAGCAACCACCCGTCGCAATGTAACCAGCGTAAATGCAAAGTGGGGAAACCTCATAGCAATCGTAGCTGGCGACTTCCTTCTAGCAAGAGCAGCTGGCATCGCAGCTCGACTTAGCCAATCGATAGCAGAACTCCTTGCAGACACCTTAGCTCGACTATGTGAGGGCCAAATCCTCGAAGTTAACTCGGCCTTTGAAACCAATCGGACCCAACAGGAATATTTCTCAGCTATCTCGGGGAAAACCGCCTCTTTGATGGCAACGTCTTGCAAGATCGGTGCGTTAGCTGCCGGGTTGGAGGACGATGTCGCTAAAAAACTCGATCGAGTCGGATATCTCTTTGGAATGGTATACCAGATAAGAGATGATGTATTGGACATTATAGGCTCTGACGACCAACTCGGAAAAGCCCCTGGCCAAGATCTACTTGAAGGAATCTACACACTTCCAACAATAATTGCCCTAGAAAACGCAGGCGAATCCTCAAAATTGCGACGGCTACTAGATTCCAACCGCCAAGGTGCCTTTGGTTTAGGTGAACTCTCCCTTGCGCGACGCGAAATTCTAATATCTGGGGCGCTAGAACAAAGCGTCGAGATCGCACGGACATATTGCGACGAAGCGGCCGAGATAGGACTCTCTCTCAATAACCCAGTTTCGCGATACTTGGGCGATCTCTCCCCAAATCTCCTAGATGGAATCGACGCTCTCATCAGCGCAAAACTTACAGCTGAGCTTGCTAGCTAAGACTAACCAAATCTAGTCAAATAAATGAATTGGTAACGGCCATTTGATCGATCCACCTATCCTAAAGATCTGCCAAGAAATAGCTTCGCTCCAAGCTCAAAGATTACTTTTCAAAGATTACTTTTCGGTAACTCCGGCTTGATCAAAGGTCGCCATATCCGCCAAGAGGTCTGTGGCACCTTGAATCAGTCCTAGCGCAAGGAGTGCGCCTGAACCTTCGCCCAAAGCAAGATCCAAATTCAAAAGAGGCTCCATGCCAAGCGCGGAATTAGCCACCTTGGCTCCAACTTCTCGTGATGCATGACCGGCAAAACAATATTGGAGAGATAAAGGAGACAACTCACGAGCAAGAAGTGCAGAGGAATTTGATATCACACCATCTAATACAAGTGGAACCTTTGAAAATGCAGCCCCGATTATAAAGCCAACGGTTGCGCCATGTTCAAAGCCTCCGATCGAACTTAGAACTCCCAATACGTCACTTCTATCTATCGAACTAGCAGTCCTAGAAACTGCGCTCTCAATGATTGCAACCTTCTTCTCAAACAACTCCGAAGAGATACCAGTACCATAGCCCGTCACCGATGCCACGGGGGCACCGACCATAAAGGCTACAATCGCGGCTGAAGGGGTTGTATTCCCAATTCCCATATCGCCCGCGATTAGAATGTCATGGCCATCTAAAACTAAGTCACAGGCGACATCAAAGCCAACTTGAATTGCTTTGGCTGCTTGTTCTCTTGTCATAGCAGCACCTTTAGCTAGGTTGGAGGTACCCTTAGCAACTTTCTGGATAATGAGACCCTCTGTTGGCACAAGGTCTAGAGCCACTCCAACGTCGACAACTAGGACCTTGGTCGATGTTCGCTTAGCCAGAACATTGGCAGCGGCTCCTCCGCTTAGGAAGTTTCCGACCATCTGGGCAGTCACTTCCATTGGCCATGGAGAGATCCCCTCTTCTAGCACACCGTGATCTCCGGCGAATATAGCCAGGGCTCCACGAGAGGGAGTTCTAGCCGGCACCAATGAGGCGATTCCACAAATTTGAGCCGCAACATCTTCTAAGGCTCCAAGCGCATAAGGCGGCTTTGTAAGGGTCAACTGCCTAGCTTTAGCTTCCTCGAAAGACTTGGTATCGATACCAACGACTAGCTTTGCAGCTTCAAAAACATCCATCAACTAACCTTAAAACAAACGCCAAAACTTTCGAATTTACCAGATCAGACCGCTTCAGCTTCAAAGGCACCACTGGCAACTAGGGTCGAGTTGATGTCATCATTGGTAAACATAAACTTATTAAAGATAAAGAACTTGCCAACCCAAAGAATTCCAAAGGCAAATATCGAAGCAAGATTTACCAAAATTGCTGTCTTAAAGTGGGTATAGCCATGAGTGGTAGCAAATCTTGTGGTCAGGGCGATCATACCCATCGATAGACCAAGGCCCAAAAACGCCAAGAACCAAAAAGGGAAGACTTCGCGCCAAAAGTGAGACTTTCCGCTTTTACCCCACGCCCAATTGCGATTCATGTAATAAGCAGGAACTGCCGAAACCCCAGTTGCGATGAAATTTGAGGTGGTGGCGCTAAAACGTCGAGTAAGACCAAAGCAAACAAAGAGAACGACCTGGGCAACTACTACGGAGACGCCAGAGGTCACAACGTATCGAAACGCCTTTACATATTTACCGGATGCTCGAACCTCAAGCAGCAGGGAACTTAACTTTTTCAAATTAAACACTTTCGATAAAACCTCGTCGGGCCCAAGATTCCATTACCACATTTTTGCGCCCACAGATATATGAATAATATCAGTCTAGATCAGAGTCGACAACTTTTGCGATTTTCTATAGCGATAATGTGAAACAATTCACGACAAAATGAACTCTTTATATCCTAAACACGGCGGTAGGAAGGTAACGAGTTGGAGAGTTGGAATTGAAAAACTCCTTATAAAGATTCACAGGTATGAACCATCTTGGAGTTTGGTTCTAGGATTGATGGCTGTAGGACAACAAAGCCACATCTTTTTGCAAGTCGCTCTACCAATGACGTTTCGCTGTCCATCGGTTAGGGCGATATCTAAAATTCCCCAATGGGTAACTTGCATATCTTCTTTTGCGGTCAGTCCGTGACGGTCTGACGATAAATTTTTAGTAATTTCCAATTTGAGGTGCTGCTCCATCTAATTATTGCATGCAACGATTCGTCCTTTGACAAAGTAGCCCATTGTGCAAATCCAAGTTCTTTGAAAACATTAACCACGCCTTAGATCGCATCAGGCTGGTCGGCTTCGTGTAGAAATAGTCTTGAAAATATCGACCCTTGACAAAAACATCTTCAGGTGATTTTGCAGAGGTACCTAGGGTGACCTGAACATAGCAAAGCAACCGCCACCCCAAATGCTAATTCATAGGCCACTGGGGAAATTGGTTTGGGTCGCCACTTTTCTTGCCCTTTTTACCCTGTCTTCACCTACGACTGATCCCTCAAGGCAAGAGCTCATCCACCTAGAAGACAATTGCAAAAGTAGATATTAAACCTTTTTGAATTCTAAGCCCCGCACCCACTGGCACAAAAGGAATAGCAACGGTAACTTGAGCCAAAAACTATTCCGAAATAATTAATCTTGGAATTGTGTACCGGTCCCATATGGGATTTTCTCCAAGTCCCTGTCAATAAATGGTTCTCTGCCACTGCAATATCTAGCTTGCTTAGCGTCAACCAGCCAGTATTGGATAAAGAAAAGTCAGGAAAAGACGCCACTTGGAGGGATTTGGCAGGTCGGGTCGACAACCTACCACGCTTGTTGTTAGATGACAGAAAGATGACAAAGATGTCTATCGGATATTGGGGTATGACTTTCTTGAAAGATAGCCCCGACGTCACACAACACTTGACTTGAGAAACGTTTGAAGTGTGGCGATCGAGGTGTCGCGTTTGTGGTAACGGACTACCTTCAGCTGAGGCAATATGGCCGGAGTCGCACTTTAGGTGACTAACGCCCATTTTTTATCGAAATCGAATCAAAAAATCCTTTGTACTTCTTACAAATCTAAGAGTGCCATAGGACCTCACCTATCCACTTGCCAGCTTCATCGAATATCTGATCAATCACGTCCAGCACCATTTTGGTCTCAGCAGAGGTAAGAGTTAGAAAGGTTGAAATGCATTTTGCAAAATATCCGTAAATTGATTGAACCTTTTGGCCACCTAAGACGTTGTTGGCCTATGAGAATAAAACCACACTCAACAACGCGGGCTAGTTCTGTCTCGAGGTTCGGCTTAATGCCGACCCTTGCTGCAGCTGGCCTTACATCTATCGCTGGGCTAATTTCAGGCGCAGCTACTTTGGTGGCTGCCCCACAGATAGCATCTGCGACAATGGCTTCACCTAGCTCGATTCTTTCATCACTAGTTGATGTAAATATTGGCTCAACTATTTCGGCAAATGGCGATACAAATCCTTACGGTATCGCTATCGTACCTCAAAACTATGTGCCTACTTCAAATTCGCTTTGGCAACCTGGCGACGTAATCGTAAGCGATTTCAATAACAGCGCCGGTACTAATGGAGCAGGCAGTTCTATTGTCCGGATTAGAAATGGTGTTACGACAACCATTTCACAAGGGCAGCTCTTTGGAACAGCAGGGCTGGCCTTCAACGCTAATGGTGCGGCCCTTTGGACGAGTAATATTGGTCCAACTCCGAGTGGGATGCCAAGCGGCGACGTATCAATCGTTCTAGGCAACAATAACCCAAACGGAGCAGCGTTAGCTTCTACCAATGGTTCTGGAACCATAAATAACAAAACCACTGCATCCAATAAGGTAACCAACTCCTTCAACGGGCCATGGGGTCAGGCATTCAACGGCAACGGGTCATCTCCCGTCTTTTACTGGAGTAATGTCAACGACGGGAAGGTCTACTCTATCTCCAACCTCACCGCGCCAAACTTTGGCGCGGACAGAGTTACTCTTCTCGCCAGCCTTCCATGGGGACCAGCCCCTGGAAGTTCAAGTTCGTCGGCTACAAATTTAGGGCCATCGGCGATCGTCTACTCCAAAGCCAACGACACCCTCTATGCGACTGATGCATATAACAACAGCGTCTATGCAATTTCTGGGGTATCGACGTCGTCACCCACAACAAGCTTGGTTGTTAGCAACGGTGCTTTGAATGTGCCAGTTGGGATTACTATAAACCCCCTCAACGGTGACCTCCTAGTTGCAAATGGTGGAGTCAATACAATCGTTGAGATCAACCCCATGACCAAAATGGTTGACGCCATGAGAAATGTTGCTCCAAACGAACCACCAGGCAGCCTCTTTGGAATCCAAGCTGTCACTTTAAGCGATGGTTCGCTAGCTATCTACTACTTAAATGATACTCAAAACAGTGTCCACGAACTTGTAACTCGCAGTACTCCCGGTGGGTATCGATTTGCAAGTAGCGATGGCGGAGTATTTAGTTACGGAGATGCAAGCTACTATGGCGGGGCCGCCTCAATGAAGCTAAATAAGCCGATAGTTGGCATTGCTTCTACTCCAGATGGCAAAGGCTATTGGTTGGTCGCAGCAGATGGCGGCGTATTTAGTTACGGAGATGCAAGCTACTATGGCGGGGCCGCCTCAATGAAGCTAAATCAGCCGATAGTTGGCATACTCGCAACCCCGTATGGTGGCGGATATTGGCTAATTGCCCAAGATGGCGGCGTCTTTAGTTACGGAGATGCAAGCTACATGGGTTCGACTGGTGGAATGGTTCTGGCTGCCCCAGTAGTCGGCTAATCAATTTTACCGTAAATCTTTAGCTAGATTGAAATAGGACACCCGTTTCGAGGTTAATCTCCACAACGGGTGTTCTATTTTCTTATACGGCACTCTGCGAGACGTTTAGGGGAACAATTGCTAGCATCAGAACGGGTGGATGTAGTTTGGAGGTCATGTTCAGATGATCTCGTTGGATATGCATTCTCACTCTGCGGTGATCGCAGTCAAGCTCTCGACGTCGTTCAGGAGAGTTTTGTGAGATTGATCTCACAACTTCAACGTTCGCCAACGCTATTAAATGAAGATAGCGCTCGACCGTGGCTCTTTAAGGTGGTCCGGAATTTAGTGGTGGACAACTTTAGACGTAAAGAAAACGTCTCGACTGCCACGACCGATACTGACCCAAACCATAGTCGTAACGGTGACAATGCTACAGAGTTGGATGGCTTCTACAACCTAGATACGATGGTTGTTGACCGTATCGTGATCAATAACGCACTAGATGCTCTATCGAGCGACCATCGCATAGTTATTGATTTAGTCGTAGTTGAGGGCCTATCGTTGTTCGACGCAAGTGAGATCTTGAAAGTTCCAATTGGGACAGTCAAGTCGCGCATTTATTATGGCTTGAAGAAGGCTCGAGAAAATATGGGCGAGGAGGTGAGGTAGGTGCAGATGGACGAACACCTCAAGTTCAAAGAGTCTCTTGGCGGCTATGTGATAGAAGGGCCGGGAAGCAATCCTGAACTCGAAGATCACTTAATGAGTTGTACTGAGTGCCAGAGCGAGATAGGTGAAATACGCTCCACAATCGCTATCATTCGAAGGTCGCATTCAGCGACACCTGCTTCTGTAGCACTCATAGTGCCACCTAGGGCTATTGAAGAACGATCATCTAAGGTCGACCGTGATCTGGCTCTCGTCGAGATTTCGAAGTTGCGAAGGTCAAATAGAAATATGAGATATGGAGCAATAGCAGCTTCGATAGTTGCAGTAGTCTCGCTGTCAACGCTTGCCCTGAGACCAAAGGCACCGTCTTACCTTGCAACAGTAACGTCCTCTCCATCATCGATGGTAGTAAATCTCGTCTCTAACAATAAGGCGGCTTCACCCGTGGGAACAATTGTGGCTGAACCGCGAGGATGGGGGTCGCAGTTGGTCTTGACAGTGGATGGGCTAAAGGCTGGCAAGACCTATCAGATTGTCGTTGAAAGCGGTAAAGTACAAGATGGGGCAGGTAGCTACATGGTTCCAAAAGCCGGAACTCTTCACGTTATCACGGCTTCATCCATACGCACTCCGATGATCACGGCCATAAAGATAATCGCTAACAATGGCTCAACTTACGCCAAGAGTCTTTGACTCCTAAAATTAGGTTGCCCAAAGCCTCTCTTTCCTACTCTCATAAGCAAGTGCTGCTATCTTTACTAGATAATTTCTCTTAGAAAAAGTTAGACAAGTTCCTTCGGACGCTCAGTTAGAAGGGTAGGCCATCTGTCTTCCTAATGACCAAAGAGATACCTATCAAAAGACTGAGCACCTCGCATGAATCATCTCTTGGCGCAGTTATGAAGCTTGAGAGTAGGCGACCTGTGGTCTCCTCAATTTTTTCTTTGGTAATTGCTCCCACTTTACCGATGAGGCTCTCCTTCGTAATTAGTCCCTTTTCTTTGATGTTGACTAGAGCTTCGTCTCCCTCTTGTTAGCTAAAGCCTCAAGTGACGGCGACGAAATCCTTTGGAATTCATCGATCAGTAATTATTGATGTGGATAGGCTTTGTCCAATGCCGGAAATTTCCTCGGTGGTTAGCGCACTGAACTGGCCAACATCCCAGTGTTTAAACAAAAGGCTGACCAGATGCCAGAGTAAGGCAATGCGCCATCCTCAACTCGCATTTGAAGAACTCTTTGGCCCGCCTGCCAACTTCGTAGCCGATCCGCTTGCGATGAAACGGAGTACAAAAAAGAACATTTCACCCGCTGCGTACACGCCAGCTTAAAAGATTCCAAAAGGATCTCTATCTACTCATCCCAAGGGAGGTGGATCGCTCAATATTCTAAATTGAAAGTGAATAAAAGATAGAAAGTGTCAATTTAATAGACGCCCTGTCAAGTGATGAAATTCGAAATACCGCACGCGTGGTACAAGTTTGGGTTAAATAAGGCGAATGGATGAAAGTCATATCGGTGGATGCAAATATGGTAGGCGGCAAAAGCTCCCTTACCACTGCAATTTGATCTCATGAACTTTTATCGGCTTCTTGCTAAGCGAAGTGCTCCATAGGTGCCAGAAATATCTACCTTGCCGCCTTCTTCAATCATATCCTCCAGTAAAGATAGGCTCCATTTTGCTTTCAGTACAGATAAAACTTACGAAACTTAGTAGTCATTTTGTAAAATATTAATTATTGAAGCGCAAAATCTCACCATGTTCTGAGTATTCCGACCGATGCTGCAGATTTTTAGGCAAAGATGTAGGTGTGACAGATTCTCTCGATGCGCTAATTACGCTACTTGATTTAGACCAAATAGAAGAAAATATCTTTCGGGGCTATTCGCCCGAAGAGCACAGAATGAGGGTCTTTGGCGGACAGGTGGCTGGACAAGCTCTTGTGGCCGCAGGACGAACCGTTTCTAAGGGAAACGTACACTCCTTACATGCCTATTTTCTAAGGCCCGGCGATCCCAGAATCCCTATCGTCTACCTAGTCGATAGAATTCGTGATGGCAAGTCCTTTACGACCCGAAGAGTCATCGCTCTCCAAAGAGGGGAAGCGATCTTTAACCTCTCTGCATCCTTTCATATTCAAGAGCCAGGAATCGATCATCAAAGCGAGATGCCCGACGTGCCAGATCCACTTTCGCTGCCTACCTTTAAAGAAAAGATGGCGCCATATGCCAAGAGGATGGGCGAGTGGTACTCTAGGCCACGGCCATTGGACCAGCGCTACATCACCGAACCAAACATGTTCAAGACCCAAGAAAAGCGCGAACCCTATCAAAGGGTATGGGTACGTGCAGATGGAACTCTTCCAGATGACCCACTTTTACATGCATGCGTGATAGCCTACGCCTCAGATATGACCCTTTTGGATTCAGTGATGCTTCCACATAAAGTATCTTGGGATCAACCTGGCGTAATGGTAGCGAGCCTCGATCATGCTATGTGGTTTCACCGCCAATTTAGGGCCGATGAATGGTTCTTGTACGACCAGGAGAGCCCAACCGCCTCTGGATCACGAGGACTCGCTCGCGGTCAGATCTTCTCGAGCGATGGTCGATTGGTCGTCTCTGTGGTTCAGGAAGGGTTAGTGCGAATCATAAATCAAGAGATTCAGGACTTCTAAATCACGATCCACCTAAAAACGCCAAAAGACCAGCGATAGTTGCAATTAAAACTATAGGGCTCCTTCAAAGACAAGGAGCCCTATAGCATTTAACTCACAAATAGGGCTACATCAACAAGTTGGCTCGAGGCTACCTCTGCTCAATAGTTACATAATTTCGCTCAGGAGCACCCGTATAGAGCTGGCGTGGCCTAACGATTTTAGCGTCTTGGTCCAAGAGCTCAGACCAGTGAGAAAGCCACCCAGAAATTCGCGGAATAGCAAAAAGGACTGGGAACATGTCAATTGGAAAGCCCATCGCCTGATAGATCAAACCAGAATAAAAGTCAACATTTGGATAGAGCTTTCGCGAGATAAAATAATCATCGCTCAATGCAGTCTCTTCCAACTTCAATGCGATATCTAGAAGCGGGTTCTTTCCCGTTACCTCAAAGACGTCATAGGCGACCTTCTTGATGATCCTCGCACGAGGATCATAGTTCTTATAGACACGATGGCCAAAGCCTTGAAGACGGGTCTTACCGGCTTTCACGGATTCAACAAAGGCGTCGACATTATCGATCGAGCCAATCTCGGTAAGCATCCTCACGACCGCCTCGTTGGCTCCGCCGTGGCGTGGGCCATAGAGAGCCGCACAAGCTGCGGCAGCTGAGGAGTATGGATCGGCATGGGCAGATCCTGCTGTACGCATCGCTGTCGTAGAACAATTCTGCTCGTGGTCGGCGTGAAGGATAAACAAGACGTCAATCGCTCTTACCAAAACCGGGTTCGCCTTGTAATGCGGCTCCGCAACCTTCCACATCATGGACAAGAAGTTAGCTGGGAATGGAAGCTCGTTATCTGGATAGACGAAGGGCATTCCAACGCTAAAACGGTGCGCTGCAGCCGCCAAAGTTGGCATCTTTGCTATCAAGCGCACGATCTGCTTCTCACGCACCTCAGGATTGTGAATATCCTTGGCATCAGAGTAGAAGGTAGACAGGGCGGCTACCGCAGAGACAAGCATACCCATCGGGTGTGCATCGTAATGGAACCCTTCCAGAAAGCGCTTTCTAACGTTTTCATGAATAAATGTGTGATGGGTAATATCATTCACCCAGGCGTCGTATTGAACTTTATTGGGGAGTTCTCCCTTCAGCAACAGATACGCTACCTCGAGATAAGTTGACTCTTCGGCTAATTGCTCAATTGGATAGCCGCGATAACGCAACACTCCCCCGTCGCCATCTAAGTAGGTTATCGCGCTCTCGGTCATGGCCGTAGTGGTCAAACCAGCGTCGAAAAACCAAGTACCGGGAAGAATACTTCGCCAAGCATCTGAAGATATTCCACCGTTTTCAATAGGGATCTCAACCGACTTACCGCTGCGGTTATCGGTGATCGTGATCGATTCTGGCACGACTAATGGCCTCCGTTTACTCTTTACGTGGAAATGCTCAAAACTTTTTTGAGTATAAACAAGTTTGGAATCACTCTGCAAATTACCGTATGATGTCCACTCCTAAGACTAAACACATTTGACGCATTTGACCAATTTGTCACAAAACATTTAAAAAAAAGGAGTCGGCATCAGGTGAAAACACCCAGTCATCCACTTTGAACAAGGATGCCAAGATCTTGGTTCAATGCGTCTTACCACGCGCTTGCTCTTGGATCTATCGACCATAACTTTCCTGAGAGTAATATATTATTTGCCAAAATGGCGACCCGTTAAATCAAGTTAAGCTTCTTTCCTCAAAAATCCTCATGACCAAGCCACCGGCTGATTAAGCATCGTCGTACCTTTACCTGTAACCATGAGATCCAATGGCCTGCAGCAAAAAAGCGCTGGGTGGCGAAAGATGCGAGAAAGAACATTCCAATCAGAATAACTCTACGGCAAATACCATTCCGACTCCCCTAGAGTCAGGATTCACCAAAAAGTCAAAGTTCGCTTTGGCAAAGCCGCCCGACCATCAAAAAGGGATCTAAAGCACTAAAAGCCATCGCCGATGACCCAAGGCTCATCCAAGGGAAGTCCTAGGCTCAAAATCGAGATAACTTTCATTCTTTGAGAAAAAATCAATAGCGCAAATTGTTGCAGAAGGCCCGATCAGAAAATCGCCCAAACAGCATTCGAGCTTTACTGCAAGTTGACGAATTAAAAACAGTTAATACAATCTTGCATTAACCCATCTACAGCAGACGCGGTCCCACTCTTTTTGAACCTAGCCCATTAAGTAAAGATATAGTTGATTCGAGCCGCACCTTCTTGGCGCCCAAGAATTTGGTCATTTGCGACAAAATCCACCACCTAAAAGTTACTTTATCGAATTAAATAGACAAATAGGTCAATAATATTGACACACATCTAGTCTCATCTATCAAAGTATTCGACACTAAATTACGCGAATTATTTATCCCTTATCTTATCCTAGACACTTTATCATTGGCCCTACTCCGACTGAAGCCTATGGACATAATGCGCCAAAGAAACCCCTGGCCATCAACGTAGTTTATCCTTCACAATGTTAGCCAGGGCACCCTTTATGAGGCAAATAACAGAGATAACAAGTACTGGCCGTAACCTCATCCCGCGGCAAAAGCCCAGCATTTTCCAGTCACAACCGCACTAGACACAACGTCACAAAATTCAACTAAGAGCTCCTAGTCGAATCACACTCTAGGATTCTGCAGGTTTATTCTGAATATAATGCTTGAAATTCAGCCCTTATCATTAAAAAGAAAAACGATAGACATTGGTCTCTCTGATCTGAAATCCCTTTCGGAGATAAAGTCGATTTGCTGACTCTCGATCCGGACGCGAAGTTAGGTCAACTGTCTTTGCACCCAACGAGAGAGCAAGATCAAGTGCAAAATCGACCAACTTGGCACCAATCGACATGCCACGCTTTTGACCATCCACAACCACATCTTCAATGATGGCCCGAATACCCGTAGGGATCGAGAAGGTTACCAACGTCAACGTCCCGGATATTTCACCGTTGCGATCGCGGGCCAAAAGGAGCGAGATATTACCATCATCGATCAACTTTTTTAGGTCTCCAACTTCGAGCGGCCTCGCCGAAGAAGAAAGTTGAGGAATCAAAGCGTTAAGCGACGCTAGAGTCTCACCATCAGCTGACCTCGCCAACTCAATCATCACATCTTCGGCCACCACTACCACCTTGGTAAATCACTTACTATCTCTAGATTCTCTCGGAGCGATTCGCTCTCGCATTGAATCAAACTTAGCGCCTCTTACTCATCTATAAGACTCTCTAGCGCCAGAGACTGACACTCTAGAGATCCAATAGATTGATGCCATTTAAAGTAGCCAGACCAAGAGATGTCCAACACTTCAAATACCACTCCAGATCCAAAGGCCGCAATATGGCCGATCTGGTTTACAAAATCTAACCGACCACCTGTGCAATCGGTCCCAATGGCGGTCATAGCACCTCGGGAATATCTCAAATTGAAAACTACCTCGGTGCAAATTTCTCCTTGTCTATGAGGATCCACACTTTTCATTCAGATCCCACAGGGGCCCAAACCATATTTCAGATGAAAACCATCCATTCATTGAGAACACCTAGCCATGGCTGAGCAAAGCTCCAAGAATCAGTGCCACTGCCACAAAAGAATGAACCATCTCTGCCACGATTAGAACCAAAAGAGGTAGTTTTCAATTCAGCGGGCAAGGATAAATGGCCTTTGGGTCCTGGCCGACAGCATTTGCATAGAGACTGGTTGATCAAACTGGAGGTTATTGCTTTATCTTATAAGTCGTCTGGGTGGCTTTATCCAAAGATGGCTTTTGAGCGATCCAGCCTAAATCGTTTGAGCCCCAAGATCGAATGGTAAAAAGTCGTCAATGACAGTATCGATTCAAAAATCCTAGTTGGGACGCTATCTGGAGATCTCTGGAATTATTGGACCGCAATTATAAAATCGTTGGTAGTTTTTGAGTTGTGGATATTTCTAGAACTACATTGCTACGATGGGCCGAAGCCCTCGGAGGATCAGCTCGGACTGGTCTCGGCTTTACAAAAAGCCTTTATGAGATCGAGAGGTTCGAAGAGATATTAAAGATTGCATCAGAGATACGAAGTTGCGCCCAAATCAGTGGCCTTGGTATAGACCCCGAGTCGAGCGGTGATGAGATTTTTGACCATTGGCTCCAATCCGTAGGGGATGGAATTCCAGGTTACGTAACTCCCAAAAGTGCAATCGCCACGATCGTCGGCAACGAAAAGGGCGAGATCCTCCTTATCCAAAGGTCAGATTCTGGAATTTGGCTATACCCTACTGGATGGGCTGACGTTGGATATTCGCCATCCGAAGTAGCCACAAAAGAAGTCAAAGAGGAGACTGGAATCGATATCGAGGTAGTTCGGGTCTTAGCCATTATCGATGGTATGCGAAGGGGATATACCGCGGTTCCCTTGTATTCAACTATGTTCTACTGTCGAAGCATAGGAGGAGAGCTCAAGGCGCATCCTCTTGAATGCCGGGACGTTGGTTGGTTTTCTCGTAACAACCTCCCTTCTCCAATGGTTCGCCCTGAATCGTGGATCCCTATGGCCTTTCGCGCAATAGACGGAATTATAGATGAGACCCATTTTGACACGGTGAGAACCCCCTTCTGGCGCGAAGAGTAAAGTAATAGAGCCAATACGAAGTTCATAATCAACCATGGCTACATGGCTATCTATGAACCATTGCTAATCATGAACAAAGAGTCACATCTCCCAAAGATAGATAGCTCCAGCAACAAGCCATCTTCCAAAAGGTCGCTTCGACCATCTAGCACCCGAGCTGCATCACCCGAATTGCATCACCAGATGAATCGAACTATCACCTATCACCTATCCGTATCACGCAGGATATAACGCAAATAGCTCTCGGCCTCATCAATCATTTCAGAGGCGTATGCAGTCGGATCCATGGCTGCAAATTCATCTTCGTCAGCCTCGTCATCATCGGTCTCAGAAATTCCGAGTCGGGCTAGATAATTAAATACTTCATCGTCGGATTCCACCAATTTGGTAATGGAATCTTCGTAATCGCTAACCGCCCCATCTAGCTCCGATGCATCAAGGGCGAGATGGAAAAGCTCGCCGATCTTTGCCACCAAAGCCTGAGCGGCCTTGGGTGAAGGCGTCTGTACTAAATAATGAGGAACAGATGACCACATGGTAGCGACAGAGGCACCTTTGCCATCCAATATTATCTGGGCGGCGCCCATCATAGTTGTAGGACCTACGAAGTTATCTGACATCAACCCCAAGGATCTCATCAGCCGAGGGCTATTTGATCGAACCGAAACTTCAGATGGCGAGGTATGTGGCGCATTCACAATTTGGCCACCCAAAAATATCGTGTCATTTGGATTAAAGGTATTGATGACATCCACGACCAACGCACAGTAGCTACGCCATTCAACGCGAGGCTCCAAAAAATGAACCAAGATAATATCGCGATTGCTCGAGACATCCTTGCCTTGGTAGATCTCAATCTTGGGCCATTCTATATGACGGTCGATCCCATCGGTAGTTGATATAAATGGGCGTGTTGAATCATAGTCCACGAAACGATCGACGTCGACTTCTGCAATTCTCACAGCATCAAATGCATCTCTCATGTACGCCAGCGCCATGAAACCACCGCGTGCCGGATCATCCTCCCCTTCAAAGGCCGCGATAAGCAAAGGATTCACCAATGCTGTCGGGTTCTGCCTAATCCACGAGACTTCAGTCATAACTACACGATAGCAAGAAGTTGGGAATTGAACTTGGAGTTGTGGGTGCAAAATAAGATATCCACCGACCCAGCCAATTAGACCAGCACCATGCATGCCATAAAAACCACTCTAAAGCGATCTAAAGCGATCTAAAGCGACCATCGGCTATGCCAAGAAACGACGGCTACGTCTGTGAAACCCATCTAGGTAAAAGCCGACCACGAATCAGGATTCGACTACGTCACCCAAGGATTCCACCTCAACGCCAATCTCAACCAGCCATGCCAATCCAGAGGTAAGGTCGATAGCATCGCCTTCTAGCTCGCATACCAACCAACCGGTGCCGTCTTCAACGTTGGCCCTTCTAATGTCGGCCATGACCCTGTGATCCAAAGCCAAGTGAGCCAATACGGGCTGAGTAACCAGACCAGGGGGGTAGATCAATTTAACGCGCTGATGTGCCATATTCAAGAGCTTAAACGGTCACGAGTCGCTTCTCTCACCTTATTTGTTATCGACCGATAGCTCGGTTAAGATTTCCCGAAACAAACCCCTCTAAGCTCAAGGTAACGTAGAGATAACCCAGCTTCTTTAGGGCCCGAACGACTTCATCTGCCTCCTGTATCAGCTGTGGCATCATCTCTATTTCAACCTCAATCCTCGCAGTCTCGTCAAAGTCCCTGACCCTTACTTGACGATAGCCCCGCAATCGAAGCTCCCGCTCAGCACGCTCAACCCGGCTAAGAACTGCGATTGTTATAGCAGTACCATATGGTACACGAGAGGATAGACAGGCAGAGGCTGGCTTATCATGAATAGGAATTCCCAGGGCAAGAGCGTGCTGACGAATCATCTCTTTAGACATCCGTGCCTCCAGTAGTGGAAACCTGGCTCCGGCCTCTCTTGCTCCAATTTGGCCCGGCCGATAATCACCCTCGTCGCTAGCGTTTACGCCCAGAATAACGACTGCGTCACGACTTTTAGCTATCGGACCCAGTCGATCCATTAGCGCTGACTTGCAGTAATAACATCGCAATTCATCATTGACTAGGTATTCCGCCATCTCAAATTCCCTCGTCAAGACTGCCTCGAAAGATAGACCTAGCTCCAGAGCTAGTGACTTAGCCTCTTCAAACTCACTTCTTGCCAAAGAGGGTGAATCCGCAGTTACAACGAGAACGTTCTCCGGGCCGAGCACCTTATTCGCAAAGACACCAAGATACGTGGAATCAATTCCTCCCGAAAATCCGACCACAACCGACCCCATGGCTAGAAGAATCTCCTCTAGCACATCAAGGGCACTATCTAGTTCATCAACCACGCCCCAAAACCCACTTTCTAAATAAATTTGCCCCTAGGGTGCTAATCCAGGGGCAAAAGGAAAAATCAACCACTATCTAGGGCTAGAAAGAGGCGGCTAAGACACTCTCGATGTCCCCGATCACTCCGGTGTAAAATGGGCCAAACTCGCCATAGAGTGCAGACGCTTCGTCGAAGCGCATCGTGTAGACAACTTCCTTTAGATCGTCGGGGCGAGCTCCAAAAAGGGTCACTCCCCACTCATAGTCATCCACTCCCGTGGAGCCAGTAACCAACTGGACGACTCTACCGGCAAAAGCTCTGCCAGATGCACCATGACCAAACATCATTCGCTCGCGCTCCTCGTATGACAAGGAGTACCAGTTATCCTTCTCGCCTCTCTTTTTCGACATACCATAAAAGCAAATATTGTACATCCCACTCGGAGGTAGGAGTGGATGAAGTCTGGGCTCCTTGCGATCCTTTGGCATGCCGCTCGCATACTCAGAGACCTCGGTCATAGAGACATAGGAGTCCACCACAGACAATCCAGAGCGCTCTAAATCACGTTGAAACTCCTTTAGTCGAACAAAACTAGGCCCTAGTGCTAGAAAACCAATCTGCGCCTTATGCCCCAAAAGGCCAAAGGGGATAATCTGATATCCATCGGCAACAGCCGACTTATGAGCTACCATGACGCTCGCGAAATCCAAGTTTGCAGTGCCTTTACAAAAAAGATGCAAAACAGACCAGCCCTCCTTGGGGCTAAACGATTCATCTTGGGAACTTAGGGGCGGAAAGACCACTTCAGACATAACTGTCTCCTTATAATATTGCGATCGATAAAATAACCTTGGTCACCCGCAATAACAGGGCGACCAAGTGCCTTGTAACTCGAAAACCTAGCTCGAAACCGTCTGTCCGCACCATGTAAATACTGTAGCTTCGTCTAAATGACACTGACTTACCGTCTAAGCCTCTTCAGGCTTAGTCATTGGAGCAACAACATCAAGAGCAAAGTCTTGAACAAGAAGGGTCGAATCGCCAGATATCAATGCCGCAGTATTAGGCGGCATAGGAAGGCTTACATCAGGAGTCCTATGGTCGCGATGAGCTGCTAACACAGCATTGTGATAGTGCTCCAACTTGGCTATAAAGGCTGAGTCACCATAGACCGATCCGTCAAGCAAAGGACCGCGTCGTCCTTCGATTATCGCGGTGATGTCCTCTCCTGTAACGGTCTTGTATGCCTCGAGTGCATGGGCTACAGAAAAAACTTTATCCCTATTGTCCTCGAGCAAAATCCGAACCCGACGGTAGAGTTCGTCCAATTTAGCCTCTATACGATCGCCAAGCATTACTGGAAGATCCTTGCCTTCGCGCCTACCGGAACCCTTGCCCCCTGGCCGTGCCGATCCGGTCCCTGATTTTTGAGATATAGCGTGAGAGGAGATCGTCGACCCCATTCCCCAATAGCCCTCCATGAGTGTCGCCACGGTTGTAGCCGACTCAAGGTCTCCAGAGACGCCCGAAGAGTTATCGCCATCAAAGAACATTCTCTCCCCGACCAACGAAGCTAGCGAGACCATAATGTCGGCTTCGTATTCGCTTCTCCAACGAGTGAACTGATCCTCTGGTGGAATCGATGCGACCAGACCAAGGAAATTACTTCCTTTTTCAATGGTTGCAATATCAATAGTTAGGTGCTGTCGAATCTTGACGGCAGCTACAGCGTGACACGCCTCATGGATGGCCACAGCATGGCGATCACGTTCGATATACTCGACATCGTCAGGCGGTCCGAACTCCTTGAGTTGCTTAGCTCGAACGACATCCCTCCAAGTTATCGAATCCCTGCCATCGCGAATCGAAATAATCAAAGACTCATTTACCAAATCCTTGATCGTAGCTCCGGTGGCATATGGAGTAATGGTTGCCAAGCGATCGATCTCGTCCTCAGTAAGTTCATGATTGACCTTTTCAAGATAACCTTTGTATGTTCTAATACGTCCGACCTTAGACGGATAACCCACTCGATATATTCGATCAATACGCCCAGGTCTAAGCAATGCCTCATCAAGAGACTCAGGCATGTTGGTGGCCATCATAATCAACATACGATACTTGGGCGGATCCTTGGGCTTTAGGCCAAAGGCCCGTCGTACTGTACGATTAAAAAATCCACGAGGCTTCTTGAGGCCTGAAATCTCAGTCAGAAGGGCCTGAAGGGTCCCGGAACCACCCATGCCACCCCCACCCATGCCACCTGCGCCAGCAATAAATCTGGATAACCGACCCCTAGAATCTGGCTGGTCTGCTATGGAATCGCCTTGATAAGAACGCAAAACTTCTGCTAGAGAGGCTGGACTTAAGTATGAGCTGCCATTACAGGCCGTTACATGGGACGAAAAAGAGTGTCTGTTGCTTGCATTTCCCTGCACACCAGATAGCGACCCTCTAGAACCAAGGGAATCCGCTTCATCGAAGAAGACAACGACCCCGCCGTAACGTACCGCCAATCGGCGCAGTTTGCGAAAAAGGCCTTTGACCTTCATCACGCCTACGCCCATAAACATGTTGATGAATGCTCCTGGGTCTACAAAGACAAAGGGATTCTCGGTCTCACCGGCCACCGCTTCAGCCATGAGGGTCTTACCGGTTCCAGGCGGACCCCATAAAAGGATACCTCCTGGGACGTATCCACCCTTTTCTTCTATAGCATCAGGATCTTTTAGAAAGATGATGTTCTCTTTGATGCGCTCCAAAACAGCATCTTGGCCCCAGACGTCAGAAAAACGAGTCTTTACGTCACCCGGAAAATAGACGTCTACTCCACCCTTGGAGAGAAACCAAAAGAGGCCTACAAATTGAAGAATGACAAAGACGAAGCCGAAGGCCAATTGCAATACCAAGGGCATAGAGGAGGCTAGAGCAGCTGGAGCTTGGAACAGAGCAGTAAAGACCGAAAGGTGGTAATGAGCTGCTAGAAAGATATCGAGAATCGCTAGAACCCCAATGTATTTTAGGGCTCTGCTCATCCTATATTTAGTCCAATCGTTCATATTCGCGCTGCGTCGCTGAACTCCTGAAGAAAGTACTTGGCTAAAAAAGGTGTTCCATTCTGGGGACTGCTCGGCCACGAGGTAGTGAAGTTGTCGAATCCCTTCGATGGCAAATAAAAGAACCAACCACCAAGCGGCGTTAGCCTCATGGATTATCGACTGCCACGTTGACATTAGCGGATTCGCCGAAGAAGCCCCAACAGTTAGAAACAAAAACAGAATTCCTAAAATCAAAAGAAACTTGATTCGGTCCCAAAGCTCCATCTTGGGGCGTGTCTTCATCTCTACGTACTCTGGCGAGTCGAAATCGTCATCGTCATCGTATGGATTACCCATACCTCGACGACCATTTTTTGGCCTCATCAATTTCAGCTCCTAACATTCCAAGAGTTAACTATTACATTGATCGTTGCCTTATTAGCTTTGTAACACGTCAAATCGCATCCAACGCCAATTAGGTAGACCCAATTTGTTCCGGAATCAACTTCGGCGACCTGATCTAGCACTGCGGTGGGCTTCCCAGCTTGCTTTATGTAAACAAGCATCTTCGACCCCCGCATTCCCGATGGTGTCACAAATTCACTATAACTTTGTGACGAATATGTTGCCCCAGAGTATGTATTACTCGAAGAGAGCGGGTCAACTGGCAACAACAACTTCCTCATACCGGCCAATGAGAAGGTGTCTCGCTGGCTCGCAGAAAGTTTTGTGGCTTGGCTGATTCCAAAAGGCTGATTAGAAAAGACACCGTTCAAATTGGCTATGTTGCTAATTTTCTGCGCCGTGAATACATTCGCCCAGTTACCCGTCTCGATAGCCGACAGTTGACTTTGAGAGATCGTCGTCTGGGTAGTAGAAAAGACTTGCCTTGGTCCAAAGTCGGTCCAATTCGATGGAACCTTAAAGTACATATCGGCGCCAGCCGCGCTTTTGAAGTTATAGAACCCAAAGCTAGAACCACATGCGCTCAATATTACTGGGGCCAGGCCAAATAGACCCACGCCAAACAGTGGGCGCCATAGGGGCCGTAGCGGCAAAAACTTCTTTGTCACCTTGCGGATCCTATAGTCGGACAAATTCAACCTTTTCCGAAACCCTTGTGTCGAATATCATAACTCAACGATACTCAACCCTGCACACTAATAGATAGTGGCATTTACTGTAATTCTGCTGAAAAATCAATCAAAGTTAAAAAGACTTTGTGGGTAGGAACAAACAAGTTCCTACCCACAAAGATCAAGTAATTTCGAATAAAGAAGCGCTCAAAAAAGCACTTGAGCTACTCCTAGTAGTCTTCCATGCCACCTTGAGGCATTGCTGCACCCTTTGGCTCTGGCTTGTCTACAACAACTGCTTCAGTTGTCAAGAACAGTGCGGCGATCGAAGCGGCGTTTTGAAGAGCTGAACGAGTAACCTTGACGGCGTCGATAACACCAGACTCAAAGAGATCCTCGTAAATTCCAGTTGCCGCATTTAGCCCCTCGGCACCCTTGAGGTTCTTAACCTTGTCAACTATTACGCCACCCTCGAGGCCAGCGTTTATAGCGATCTGCTTCAATGGCTCTTCTACAGCCTTTGCTACGATTCGAGCACCAGTAGCTTCATCGCCTTCAAGCTTCTCAGCTCGCTCTAGAATAGCCACTTGCGATCTTAGAAGGGCTACGCCGCCGCCAGGAACAACGCCCTCTTCAATAGCAGCCTTTGTAGTAGAAACCGCATCTTCAATGCGATGCTTCTTCTCTTTGAGCTCTACTTCAGTAGCGGCGCCTACCTTGATGATTGCAACGCCGCCCGAAAGCTTCGCTAAGCGCTCTTGCAGCTTCTCTCTATCGTAGTCAGAATCGGTATTGTCAATCTCTGTCTTGATCTGGCTTACACGACCCTTGATGTCATCCTCTGAGCCTGAGCCTTCGATTATCGTCGTCTCGTCCTTGGAGATTTCAACTCGTCTGGCATGACCAAGAAGATCTAGAGTTGTATTCTCAAGCTTCAATCCAACTTCTTCGGAGATCACTTGACCACCCGTAAGGATTGCTATGTCTTGCAACATAGCCTTACGTCGTTCGCCAAAGCCTGGAGCCTTGACCGCTACTGACTTGAAGGTTCCGCGAATCTTGTTCACTACTAGAGCTGCTAGTGCTTCACCTTCGACATCTTCTGCGATAATGACTAGTGGGCGCGAGGTCTGCATTACCTTCTCAAGCACGGGCAGAAGGTCTCTAACCGAAGAGATCTTCGAAGAAACCAACATGATATAGGGGTTATCCATTGCGACGGTCATCGTCTCTGGATCGGTAACGAAATAGGGCGAAACATAGCCCTTATCAAAACGCATACCCTCTACAAGATCCATCTCCATGCCGAAGGTCTGAGACTCTTCAACCGTGATGACTCCATCTTTTCCAACTCGATCGATCGCCTCAGAGATAAGGCCACCGATTTCATTGTCTGCAGCTGAGATCGATGCGACCTGTGCGATTTGGCTCTTGGACTCGCTTTGGCGAGCAAGCGCCTTGAGAGAGATAACAGCTGCTTCTACAGCTTCCTCAATACCTCGCTTGAGCGACATTGGGTTCGCGCCAGCAGCAACATTTCGCAGACCTTCACGTACCATCGACCATGCAAGCACGGTCGCCGTGGTAGTTCCGTCTCCGGCAACATCGTCGGTCTTCTTGGCGACTTCTTTTACGAGTTCAGCGCCGATTCTCTCATATGGATCCTCAAGCTCTATCTCCTTGGCAATAGAGACGCCGTCATTAGTAATAGTGGGAGCTCCCCACTTCTTTTCGAGAACAACGTTTCGTCCCTTTGGTCCAAGGGTAACACGTACGGCATCAGCTAGCTGATTCATTCCGCTCTCTAGGGCTCTTCGAGCCTCTTCATCAAAAGCAATCAATTTTGGCATTTATTGCTCCCTCCATTGGGTCACCGTTTAGCACTCTCAATACTAGAGTGCTAATTAAAATTTAATGTAGCTTTCTCTAATAAAAGCTCGCCAACGCTACTTCCTCTGAAATCTAGATATGTGCAACCGACACTGCAAAACCGACTAAATCCCAGTGGTGCTTACAACTTCACCCACACCACTGGCATGCGACACCCATTGCCACCATGGAACTTACCTAAAAAAGTTGATAACAACGCCGAAGGTTCTGAGATAGGAACTATGGATCACCATGGTACCTTCCATGTGCCTGGATCTTTAATCACCCAAGAGAGTCAGAAATTCTTCGCTCAAGGCCGCTCAAGGCCGCTCAAGGCCACAAATCTCAAAGCAACTCGATCTGAATCTCAATGCTTGACAATCAAGGTCAAAAAGCACCGCCAGCCACCGCTGGCACTATTGAGATAACTTGGGAATCGCTCACCTTGGTTTGTGGGCCATCGAGAAATCGCACATCTTCATCGGCCAAAAAGATATTGACGAATCTCCGGATCGCACCTGAATCATCAAAGATACGATCACTCAATCCCGGAAATTGATCTCCTAGATCGGCTAGTGCTTCACCTACATTTTCGCCATTTACTGTTACCTCTGACACACCGTTAGTAAGACTTCTAAGTTGAGTAGGTACACGAACCGTAATAGCCATTATTTTGAGCTCCTTCTTTGTGAATTTAAAAAATCAAAAAACCCATCGAGTGAGGGGCCAACTGTGATGGTGGGACCCGTCGTGGGGGCCAACGCCTCTACAGTCTTTAGGCCATTGCCTGTCACGTAAGCAACGGTCTTTTCCCCCTTTTGCACAACGCCCGCCTTGACCAACTTGGCTAACGTCGCGATAGTTACACCACCTGCGGTCTCTGCGAAGATTCCCTCAGTTCGTGCTAGAAGCCGGATACCATCTAAAATTTCATCATCGCTTACCGATCCAAAGGCTCCGCCGGTCTTTCGCACAATATCTAACGCATAGTAGCCATCTGCTGGATTACCAATCGCTAGCGATTTAGCGATTGTATCTGGTTTCACTGGGCGAATAACATCCACGCCTTGATCAAATGCCGATGCCACCGGTGAACACCCGGCGGCCTGAGCTCCAGATATCCTGACCTTAGGTTCCTTATCCAAGAGGCCTACGCGATAGAGCTCGTTGAACCCCTTGTGGATCTTTGTCAGCTGACTTCCAGATGCAACCGGAACAACAACATGGTCAGGACTTTGCCAGCCAAGCTGCTCTGCAACTTCAAAGGCTAGAGTTTTAGAGCCTTCAGAGTAATAGGTTCGAACATTTACATTGACAAAAGCCCAATCTGGAACTTCAGATGCAATCTCTGCACAGAGTCGATTTACATCGTCATAGTTTCCATCAATTGCAATTAAGTTGCCGCCGTAGATGGCGGTAGTAATAATTTTAGCTCGCTCCAAATTGGCTGGCACAAAGACGTAAGAGTCCATATTCGCCCAGGCTGCGTGCGCTGCTACGGAGTTAGCCAAATTTCCAGTCGACGCACAGGCGGCGACCTTTAATCCGAGTTCTCGAGCTCTAGTTAATGCAACTGAAACTACACGATCCTTGAAAGATCCAGTCGGATTCAAGGTGTCATTCTTGATCCAAAGGTCATCTAGGCCAAGGGCCCTCCCCAGACGTTCAGCTCGAACCAGCGGTGTAAATCCTGCCCCTAATGAGACATAGTCGCTCCCCTCTACGGGAAGAAGATCACGATAGCGCCAAATCGAAAGCGGTCCGCTTGCAATTGATTCACGAGATATAGAACGAGAGATCGCATCGTAGTCGTAACTAACCTCAAGAGGTCCAAAGCAAAATTCACATACGTGATACGCCTTAGCCTCGTAATTCTGACCGCACTCTTTACAGGTCAATGATTTTACGTATGACAAGTACGTCTACCTCCTCATCGGTCGGGCATTGGCACCTGGTATTAACACTGGTTGCCGCGGTTTCTTCGGGCCCGTCCCTCAACCGCTCTGGATGACATTTAGTTTTATTTGACCAAATAGTTTACTGCCTGATTTGGCAAATGATGCACACTATACCTCCATGGAAAGATGCCTCAAAAACGATCTAAAAAGCCTCTCGATTCACGCAAATGAGCTGAGACAAACATCAAAGATGGCATAAAACCCTAGATCCAAAACCTCAAAAGCGAGCTAGTCTAACGAGACGGCGCCAATGGCATCTCTCAAGCATTCTTTGGTATGGATAATAGATCGATCCTCGCCGTAGCGTTCTGCCAAAGAGACAAGTTCGACACCCTCACTTAAATGATTGCGATCAAAATCACTCGCAATCATTCCAACGACTACTACAATCCTGCGAGACAGGTAGGTACATCTCTCGATGATTCGCCCAACCACCTTGCCGTTGAAACTCTCATTGTCCAAGCACCCCTCGCCCGTTAGGACTAAGTCTGCCTCCAATATCAGCTCCTCTAGGCCAAGAAGCTCGCTCAAGTAATCAAAGCCAAGTTCAAGGTCACCCCCGGCGCAATAGAGCATTCCAGCAAGCCCACCTGCGGCGCCCGTCTTGGGAAGACCAAGGGGACTTCTTCCGAATCGATCCAAAAGTTGACCGGCAATAGCCAGCTGACGTCGCTCCAAAAACCGAACCTCTAGAGGCGTGGCCCCTTTTTGGGGAGCAAAGTCAGCCGGTGCATCCAAAAAAGGCGTCTCTACGTCAACCAACGCAGTCAATTTCAAGCCTGGAAGATCGATCTTTGGCCCCAACGCCACAAGCGCGCCCCAGCCTCCATCGGTTGTTGCCGATCCACCACAGCCCACCACAATATGAGTAGCACCGTCCTCGATCGCAGCCCTAATAAGCTGCCCTGTCCCATAGGTAGAAGCTGCAATAGGATCATTTTTTGTTGCCCCGCCGATAAGTGCCAGCCCTGAGGCCAGTGCCATCTCAACAACTGCGTCGCCATTTCGAAGCAGATGGTAACGGGATTCGACATCTTTCCCTAGCGGACCTCTTACCACCAAGGGGCGCGATCTACCACCAACTGCCTCTAAAAGTCCTTCCCCGCCATCGGAGATCTGCCTTGCGATCACACTATGGCGTGGGGTCAAAGCTGCTGTCGCCACTTCAATAAAGTCACCTGAAGTCAAAGTGCCACGAAACTTGTCAGGAAGAATCAAAACCTTCACTCATCTAAGGCTATTCGATTCCAAAATGACATTCGTGGTTCGAGTCACTAGTGTGTCGTGCTTTTAATAAATTGAACCTCAATTGCGTTTGCGAATGGATCGAGTGGTGATTGCACTAGCTTTTAGGGGATATGGATCCATTAGTTATCGTTTCAAATCGTGGTCCCGCTTCGGCCAAAGTCACTCCCAGCGGGGATGTTATTCTCTCACGGGGCGGCGGCGGACTTGTGAGCGCGCTTAGCCCTCTGGCACAAGATGGCGCCATAAAATGGTGCTTTCCGATCTCATCCCAAGCCGAACTCGACGCACAGAGCCATGGTCTCTTTGGCAGATTCATGCAAGGGCTAGAGCCAATTGAAGTAGCCCCTGACGTTTACGACGCCGCCTATAACGACATCTCCAATAAGGTTCTTTGGTATCTCACCCATGGAATGTTCCAAACCTCAAGAAATCCCTCCTTCGACAGTGTCTTTTACTTAAGTTGGAAAAAGTACCTCGAGTACTCCAGCGAAATTGCCAAAAGTGTCGCTGAAATCGCTCCAAAAGGAGCGCGGATTATCCTTCAGGACTACCACATGTTCATGGTGGCACACTTTCTTGCACCACTTCGGCCTGACTCCTCCCTGGCGATGTTCTTACATACACCATTTTCGTCTCCGTCTGAACTTGACGTCCTTCCTAATGAGATAGCAAAACAAATTCTAGAATCGCTTTCAAACCTTGATCATCTTGGCTTTCACGCTGCCAAATGGCAGCAAAATTACTTAGACTGCGTAAGTTCCTTTGGGGCAAACCGGGCCAAACATTCTTGGGTTAACCCACTCGGTACCGACGCTATCGACATAGTCAACTTAGGCAACACGCCCCAAGTTGAAGAGGCAGCAGACAAATTAGGGGCCTTGGCTAACGGACGGAGAATAATTGCACGAATAGACAGGATGGAGCCATCCAAGAATATCCTCCGGGGAATCGATTCAATAGTTGAGATGTATAAGTTCTATCCGTACCTTCTAGCTACCACAGTGCACTTTGCAAACTGCTACCCGAGCCGGGAGGCTATTCCTGACTATGGCGAATACGCCAGAGAGGTCCACGAAAAGGTTGAAAGCGCCAATAAGTACCTCCGTGAATTGGCACGACCGCTTAAGATAGAGTTGGAGAGCGACCCAATCGTACTTTTCTCGGAAGATAATTTTGCCCTATCGTTAGCAATCCTTCGAAGCTACGACGTCTTATTGGTCAATCCAATCAGGGATGGCCTCAACTTAGTCGCAAGCGAGGGCACAATACTGAACGAGCACGATGGAGTACTGGTCCTTTCCAAAAACGCCGGAGTTGCTGAGATCGTTTCCGAGATCATCCCCCTCGTCAACCCATTCGATATCAAAGAGACAGCTCTTGCAATCTCGCAGTCGCTTGCGCTCAACAAAGAACAAAGAAAGTCTCACAACTCGCATTTGAAAACTCGATTCCTAGAGTTCAATCCACAGTTGTGGCTTTCTAACCAGATCAATTGGTTCAATGCACCTTAGGTAAAAGCAAAGCCATCACAACATCCTGGGGCTTTTAACTAGTTAGCTTTGGTCCAAAAGCCCCAGTAATCGATCGATAACCAAAGCCAATTCAGCAGGCGACTGTGTCTTTAAATCGCACGTCTCGGCCAATTCGTCTGGGGTCTCACTTGCATTCGCCACAAGGATAGACAAGCATCGCTTCGAGTAGTTATCGAGGCGTAGCAATCTAAAGACTCCCAGATCTCCATAGTCATCACCACTAAATACAACCCTCGGAGTAAAGCTAAGCAACTCATTTACGACGACTTCTTTGGATGGCATTGATGCTGGAGCAACTTCAAAGACCATCTTGCCGGGACGAATTATCAATCCTTGCAGTTGTGCGAGCTCTTGAGAGATCCATGCGCCCAAAGGCTGGCGTATCTGTGGGGCGCCTCGATAGTGAAGACCAAAAGAGACTCCCTTATCCTCAAAGGCAACTTCGGGGAAGCTCATGCGCTTCCATCGATTCCTAAATTCCTCTAGTTTCTCCAATTCTCCAGCAGGGATCACTCGACGCTCAATCGAGAGACCCTCTAAATCAGAACTTTCAAAGCCATAGTGGCCAAAGAGACGAACCCGAAAATTACTCGTTTGCGAAGCTAAAAATTTGAACTGCTCGAGGAGAAAATCTATCGGCCTACCCGAGACAATTGCTAGATCATACGAAGAAATTATCCTTCTCAGCAATGGGACGAAGAGAGGGTGCATTCGAGCCTTAGATGGCGATTCAACAATAGGCGCCAAGGTGCCATCGAAATCGAAGATAAAGCCTACCGACTCACCCACAGTTCTTGATGCATTGGCAAATTCCAAAAGCACCGCATCTAGGTCATCCAGCAATGTCTGAGCCTAACACAACGTTTATATCTGAAGGACTTGCAGCGCCGATTGGAGCTTGGGTCGAATATGGAACGGCATCAGAGGCTGGAAGACCCAAAATCCTAGCAACAGCCTGACCCGCTACAACAAAACCCGAATAATAATAGACCGTAGTTGTGCTCAGATTTGACGCTCCTGCATTTGTGGGAGCTAAAACATTAAAGCCAAGCGCCGCCAACTTGGAAGTTATCGTACCAGCTGCTCCCGCAACCGATGTTGCGTTGGCAACCCTTACCGTTATCAAGGCGTTCGCCGGATTAACCCCAGCCGCAAGAGAAGTAGTCGGAGAGGTAGTCGGAGAGGTAGATCTCGATGATGCCCCTCGAGTTGAGCCCAAAATTCCAGTAGTTGTCGGGGAGGATGCAACTCTTGGAGAAGAAGTGGTTGCATGCTGTGGCAAGGTCGTAGGCGCAGAATCTTTGGCACCTCCAGCTACGGAGGAAACCGATGAAGTACCACTTTGAACGCTCGATTTAGATGACGAAGACGACGGGGAGGCGGAAACAATCGTAGGCGAAGGTTGGAGAGGTGGAGCGGCCGACAGCACGGTGCTGGTTGTTGTTGTTCGACTTGACGAAGCGTTAATATTGGGTATGCCAAAGGCTAAAAGGGCTATAAAGGCCAAGATAGCTACCCCTGTAACGGCTGATCCGGAGGAGACTCCCACCTTACCCAAACGGGAACGAGAAGGGTTAGGACTAAGATGCTTCGGCCTTTTTCCGGGATCCAACGGATTCTTGAAGATCTCGTCGTTGGGGAACCTACCATCAACCATTTACTTCCCCCTGTTTCACCGTCAAATTAAAAACAGTCAGATTTACCGAACTTTATAAGCATATTTAAAAATGAATATTCAATAATAACAATACTGTAATTTGAAAGACACTAGACAGCCAAACCAGAGATATTAAAGCCAAACCGAAAACGATAAGAATAACGCTGGGTCGATAAAAGCAAAAGTCGCAACGCCACCAAGGCGCTATCACCCAAGAGTTGGCCTTAGGGAAAGAATTTACTTTGATGTCTACGGAGCCAAAGTGGTCACCTAACGCTAGAATATTTTTCTCAATGCCGGTGTGGCGCAGTTGGTAGCGCAGGCGATTTGTAATCGTCAGGTCGTCGGTTCGAGTCCGACCACCGGCTCATTCAACCAATGAGGCCGACAACTAAACAGGGCAGATGCCACCCTCGGCTCGCAACCCAAACAATTCTGACCAAAATAACTATGACCAAAATAACTATGACCAAGTGACTTGACGGCTCCGCCATAACCGCTTAACAATGGCATGAGAAATAGGCCTTAGACTAGATCGCTAAAGTTCAGAGTCAAGGCCATCACGCTAAGGCCACCTTATAGGCTCAGTGATGGACAGCGACGACTGAACTTTCAATTTCACATAGCTGCTTGGGATATCTAAGGTTGACTAAGGGACTATCAACCACGCCGAGAAAGCAACATCCCCCCCTCTTCGCCTCGGAGGTATCGACAATGACCCACCAAAAGACTTCAAGGGTTCGCGTGTTCCAAAATATCTCTACATTGGTGGAGAATTAAAGAGTGCTTGAATTGATATTAATAAATCAAAACAGACGACCAAAGGCTAGGGCTGCAAAAGACACGCCCTCGCCCAAATCGATACCTTGGCAATCAACAGATTATCCGGGGGTGGCGGCTGACCTCAATCTGGCCACCTCAAAAAGTGAAATCGCGGCCGCCGCTGACACATTCAGAGAGTCCAATCGACCCGCCTGGGGAATTCGAACCAACTCGTCGCACCGTTCAGATGTCAAACGCGACAATCCTTTGTCCTCTGAACCCAAGACTAGCGCTAGTCTATCCACCACCATAGGACTTATCGAAAATACGCTGGATTTTCCTCTTACATCAAGTCCTGCTCTAAAAACACCCAGCTCTTCAAGGCTACGAAGGGCACTAGGGACTCCAGAGACCAAAGAAAAGTTCAAGTATTCAACAGCTCCAGCTGCTGCTTTGGCTACAGTGGGGGTTATATGCGTAGTACGATGTTGTGGCAAAACAATACCGGTTACACCTGCTAACTCGGCAGAACGTAGAACTGCGCCAAGGTTGTGTGGGTCTGTAATTCCATCTACAACTACCAAAAACGGCGATTCCACTCCATTGACTAGATCCTCAAGATCAACGTCACGAAGTGCTGCCGCCTTTGCTAATATTCCTTGGCTACCTTCAGATCTAACCTCAGATTCGAACTTGCGTCTTGAGACTGTGAGTAGCGGAATTCTACGATTTAGCGCCAACTCTACAATCTCGGTGACTATACCCTTTCGCTCTACAGTCTCTTCGATCCAGATGTATTCGACAGTTCGCCGCTTGGCGATCAACAACTCTCGAACGGCCTGACGTCCCTCGACTTGTTCACCTCCCAAGGAGCGTCGTTTTTGAACGAAAGATTGTTGATCTCGGCCCCGACGATCTCTGTTTACTGGAGGTCTATTACGTTGTGCCATTGACTCTAAGTTTCCTAACGATTGAGTGGAGCCATAGGGCCCATGTTTGAAAATGGTCCTTAATGGCCATGCGCTACAACACAACCAAAAAGTAATAAGCGACGCCAACCAGAGGTTTCGCTTATTAAAAAATATTTAGATAGATCCTAATGTCCTAGATAGCATTGTCTCGACCTCGTGGAATTTAGGGGTTGAGATACCCCAGAGCGACAGCTTGGGCTACCACTGCCTCATTTCGTCCGAGCGAACCCACGTGTTCAGGGCTCTTAGCCTTTAGAGATACAGGGACCTTCAACAACTCGCTCAATGCTCCCTCGATCATACTTCTATAAGGCGAGATCCGAGGTGTTTGAAGGATAACCGTTACATCCACATTGATTACATACGCACCACGATCTGTCACCATATCAAGACATCTCGCCAACATCAAGGTACTCTTGGCATCCTTCCACTGTGGATCACTAGCTAGAAAATGATCACCGATACCTCCAAGGCCGACCAACCCCAAAATGGCATCTGCTATTGCATGGCAGACGACGTCTGCATCGGAGTGGCCCATTGGCCCACTGCCCGAGGAGATCTCCACTCCTCCAAGGTAAAACTTGCGTGTTGGATCATCTGAAATCGGGTGCAAATCATACCCAGAACCAATGCGCAACTTTGAGAAATCCACCATTACCGCCTCTCAGCTTCCGGGTTGGGCGCCTGATTCTTTTAGTCGGAGGTAGTCATAGAGAGCTCTGGCCACTACCAAATCAGAAGGCACCGTGATCTTAATATTTGTCGTCTCACCCTCTACGTAGGAGACCTCCAAGCCAAGTGCCTGTGCCGTTGAAATATCATCTGTCTGATCCAAAGTCGCCTGGGCAATTGCTCGTGCACTATTAAAATCAAAACCTTGTGGTGTTTGTGCCCCAAAAAAACCACTGCGCGAAATAGATTTTACGTGCCCGAAGTCGTCAATTGACTTGAGAGAGTCCGTGATTGGAACAACGGGAACAACCGCTAAAGCTCCATCGTCAATCTTTGCTATTACCCTACGATAAAGAAGCGAACTAGCTAGGGGTCGAGCCCCATCATGAATAAGAATGCTCCTAGCGCTTTGTGGAACAGCCATGACTCCATTACTCACCGAAGCACTGCGGCTTGGACCGCCGCTAACGACAATGTCAGCCATAGAGTCAAAGGTAGCCAATAAGTTCCCAGGCACAACCAAGACCACCCGATGCGAGTTATTTCGTGCCTGTTCCATCGAGATCTCCAGAACCGATTTTCCCTCAATCAGCTCAAGCATCTTTGGAGAACCAAACCGTATGGAAGATCCTCCTGCCACAACCACGGTCCAGACTTCACCCCTTGTGGAAGTTTGAGCCATTTGTCAGCCTCTTCTAGGCCAATGCTGCGTCGAGCTTAGACTCGGCTTCGGCCTCGGCAACGCCTAGAGCGAACGTCAATTCAGAGACTAAGATCTGGCGGGCCTTCGAGAGCATCCTCTTCTCCCCTGCACTGAGACCTTTATCGTTATCACGAATCGTCAGGTTCCTAACGACTTCGGCGACTTGATAGATATCACCGGATTTAAGTTTTTCAACGTGGTTCTTATAACGACGCGACCAGTTAGTTGGCATACGCGCGTCTTTCTTCTTCAAAACGGCAAAAACCTCTTCAACTTCTTCGTCGTTGATTACCTCGCGGATTCCCACTTCTTCGGCCTTATCAACCGGGACCTTCAATGTCAGATCCCCAAAAGCTAACTTTAGTACGAGGTACTCCTTGGTTTCTCCAAGAAAGTCCATCTCCTCGCGCTTTAGAATTATGGCAGCTCCGTGGTGGGGGTAGACAACTTTGTCGCCAACCTCGAATTTCATATTTCTCCCGAAGCTAGATAGATTTACCCCTTAATTTTAGAGCTAAATTTCCACCTTGATCCCAAATACTTCATCTATTCGTCAAGGATATCCAATCATATACTCTTTTTTGCCACCTTAATCGGAAAAAAGTCGCTAACGTGTCTTTGTGGACATTGTGGAGCTTCTAGCCAATACATCGCTCTTTAGATCGCTAGACAATCAAACGATGGCACTCGTCCTAGCGAGCCACCGACGTATCAAACTCAAACGTGGGGACGAAATCTTCCATGAAAATGATCTCGCCGACTCGCTTTACATAGTAACTTCTGGAAGAATCGCAATCTTGAAGGCATTTTTAGATCGCAAGGAGTCCATGGTGGCGATCATGGAAACTGGAGATCTCTTTGGCGAACTGGGCCTATTCGATGGACAAGGACGATCTGCTACCGCAAGGGCAATTGAGCGCTCAGAGGTGGCTGCCATCTCCTACACGCCGATACGAAGCGCAATTGAGCATCGACCCGTCTTACTCTGGTCACTCCTTGAGCTATTGGCGAATCGCCTACGCCAAACCGATGACGCCCTCACAGATGCAATGTTCCTAGATGTCACCGGTAGAACCGCAAAACGACTCCTGGAGCTGGCAGCCAATTTAGACGAGTTCATAATTCCACTCACCCAAGAAGAACTCGCGGGGCTAATCGGAGCTTCAAGAGAACGAGTCAACAAGACACTTGCGGCCTTCGTGCGGGCTGGTTACATCGACATAAATGACCGACTATATAGGATCAAAAATAGACCACAGCTAGAGATCATCGCCGGATAAATTTTGCCCTATCGATTTGATAGGGCAAAATCACCTCTACTCGATTGCAATCAGGTCATCCCAAACGACCGAGCTTGTCTTTTGTAGATCTATAGCGTTTCCTTGCGCAGAGCCGGAAAAGCTATCACTTCGCGAATCTGAGAGGCATCACACAGCAGCATCGCCAAACGATCGATGCCAATTCCAAGTCCTCCAGTTGGAGGGAGGCCATATTCGAGGGCGCGAATATAGTCTTCATCCATATTCATTGCCTCATCGTCTCCGCCTTGAGCAAGTTCAACCTGATGGGCAAAACGCCTTCTCTGTTCGATTGGGTCATTTAATTCAGAAAATGCGTTTGCTAGCTCTCGCCCAGCTACTATGGCTTCGAAACGCTCGACCCGATCCGCCTTGGACCTGTGGTCCCTAGAAAGTGGTGAAACCTCCCTGGGGAAGTCCATAACAAAAACAGGATCCCAAAGGCTTGACTCTGTCGTTCGCTCGTATATCTCCAGTAGATATTTCCCGGAACCCCATTTGCTATCGCCCACAATTCCAAGTCCATCGGCGATCTCTTTGAGCTTTTCAATCGGGGTCTCGAGCGAAATCTCATACCCAAGAGATTCACTCGTTAGGTCTTCTAAGGTAGCTCTACGCCAAGGCGTTGTAAAATCAATCTCTCTGTCTTGATATGAAATCTTTGTCGTACCAAAAGCATCAAATACCAAATAGGCAACCAAGTTTTCAGTCAAGGTCATCATATCTTGATAGTCCGCGTATGCCTCGTAAAGTTCTAGCATGGTAAATTCAGGGTTATGACGAGGAGAAATTCCCTCGTTCCGAAAGACCCTTCCAATTTCAAAAACTTTATCGAAGCCACCAACGATCAATCGCTTTAGGTAGAGCTCAGGAGCAATCCTAAGGTATAACTCCATGTCTAGAGAGTTGTGGTGAGTTATGAATGGCTTAGCTAAAGCGCCTCCGGCAATTGGATGCAATAGAGGAGTCTCTACCTCTATAAAATTCAGGTCCTCGAGGTAACGTCTCATCTTCGACACCATGCGAAATCGTCGAGTCAGTGCGACTCGGGTCTCTGGGTTAGCCCAAAGATCCACATAGCGCTGGCGATATCGAGTATCTACATCTGAAATTCCGTGCCATTTATCGCCAAAGCTCCGTTGCGCTCTTGCAAGCAAAACAAAGCTATCTATAAAGAGTGAAAGTTCTCCCTTTTTGGTCTTACCTACAAAACCCCGAGCGCCGATCCAGTCTCCCAAATTCAAATCGCCAAAAGCATCAAATCGCTCAAGATCATTCGATCGCGCAAAGAGTTGGATTGCTCCGTGCTGATCTCTCAGTTCAGCAAATGCAACCTTACCTTGTCGACGAAGAAGCATTACACGCCCTGCTAGGCTATGGCGTTGCGTCGTAACCTCGCCATCGGCGATATCTCCGAAGGTGTCACGAATTTGCTTTGTCGTCATGTCGGGGTCGAAAGTATATGGAATCTCAATATCAGAGATATTCTGCGCCACAGGAGCCCCTTTGGAATACGAAATTAACTGTCATCTAGCTTTAACTGCCAGTCTAAAACGCGTACGAGCCAAATGAGCAAAATCGTCAACGCACTGGTGTGAAATTCTTCTCGTATAAAAGTCGCAGTCCGTGCAATGTAAGCCATGGCTCCACCGCATCCACCTCTTCGCAATATGGCGCTACCACCACTGCAAGACCTCCGGTTGCAATCACTTTAGCCTCTTGACCCAACTCCGCTTTAAAGCGCCGGGCCATTCCATCGGTTTGAGCAGCAAAGCCATAGAGAGCACCGGACTGGATCGATTCAACGGTGGATTTGCCAATGACACCCCTTGGAGCGACCAACTCGACCTTTCTAAGTGCCGCAGCCCTCGATACCAGCGCATTCATGGAGATCTCAACCCCCGGACAGATTGCTCCCCCTAAATATTCTCCTTTGGCAGAGACCGCATCAAAGGTCGTGGCTGTCCCAAAGTCAACGACTATAAGTGGCGAACCATAGAGATCCATTCCGGCCACAGCATCTGCTATTCGGTCAGCTCCTACCTCTTTAGCGTTATCGTACAAGATCGGCATGCCTGACCTAACTCCAGGTCCAATTATCAGGGGTACGACACCGAACCAATTATCCGTCATCTCCCTCATGGTCTGAGTGACCGAGGGAACCGTAGAGGAGATTACAACTCCACTGATCGAGCTCAATCGATCGAGCCCTTTCATCCCTAGGAGTTGCACCAATAAGAGCGCGTATTCATCCGCGGTCTTCTCTGCGACTGTAGCGACTCGGAAATGATGAGTCAAGCCGAAATCAGCACTCCGCCCAACCTTTACCTCACCCATTACGAGGCTTTGAGACTCATAAACTCCAATTACGGTGTTGGAGTTACCAACATCTATCACGAGAAGCACTGACGCCTAGCCTCCAAAACTTACTTATCGAATACCCCAATGTTATCGATAAGACGAACTCCGTCGTAACTCGCCGCTATAAAAAAGCGAGATCCATCTTCAAATAGCGAGATCTCTTCGAGACTCTCACCTCGCACATGTGCAACATAATCGACCTTGCATTGGGCACCTTCGCCCCCAGCGCGATCGATCAAAATATTAGTCATCGATTCAAGTACCTCATCTGAAGGTTCGTTTTGAATCGCCAAGCCACGGCCAAATGAAAAAGCTGCATAAATTCCAGCTGCAGCTTTCCTTGCTCGAGGCGTCAAGAGAAGGTTCCGCGAAGACATAGCCAAACCATCCACTTCGCGTAGAGTTGGCACCACAAAAATCTCAATGGGAAAATGAAACTCGCGCACCAGCCGATTGATCACCTTGACCTGCTGGTAATCTTTTTCGCCAAAGAACGCCGTTGCGGGACCAATACAATTGAAAAGCTTTCCAACCACATTGGCTACGCCATCGAAGTGACCCGGCCGAAACTTACCTTCGAGGCCCTCAGAGATGCCCTCTACTCTAAAACCTATCTGCATTGGCTTTGGGTGCATCTCATCTTCGCTTGGGGAAAAGACCAGCGCAACCCCAGAATTCTCAAGCAAACTTAGGTCGTGTGCCAGATCTCTTGGATAGCGCTCAAAGTCCAAAGGGTTATTGAACTGCAGTGGATTCACAAAGACCGAGACAACAACCAAATCGCACTTTTGCTTAGCGGCCAAGACTAAGGAAAGATGGCCTCGGTGTAACGCTCCCATTGTCGGCACAAAGCCGATCTTCAAGCCTTGGGCTCGGCTCTCCTGAGCAAAATCAAAGAGCTCTTCGCAATTGTCTATTACCTGCAACCTTTATCGCCTACCTAAATCAATTGGATTTAACCAAATAGCACACAAGGATCATTGTTCGCCAGGACTCTAGCTATACCAGCTCGAATCCGAAGACCTAATCACATAGGAATCTGCCATCGCCGGCTCATCGTCGGTAATTGCCATCGTAGCCGACAAGTCAAAACGCCCCTTGAGGTCCAGCCTAAGTGCAATCTCGGGCGACAACTCATAGAGTGGCGCCAATACAAAGAGTCGCTCATGAGCTCTAGGGTGTGGAATCACAAGATCACTATCGTTTAGCTCACCGCCACTCCAATAGATAATGTCGATATCCAAAGATCGCGGAGCATTAGGATAGGGTCGAACTCTTCCTGCGCTTTCTTCGATTCGATGCAACATCTCAAGCAAGAGATGAGGTTCCATGTCGCACTCGATCTCAACGGCGATATTGTAAAACTCCGCCGCCTCATCGCGCATTTGCATCGGTGAGCTTCTATACAAAGAAGAGACGGCAACGAGGAAGGGAATTTGATCCAAACCCAACCGTAAAAACTTCCTGCGATCTCCTAAATTGGAGCCCATGGACAGAAAGTAAGTCAATCGGATTCTCCATTTCTGTTCAGGGTCACCTCAACACCCACATAGGCCAAATCAGAAGGCATAGGTGGGCGCAGTTTCTTGACCAAGACCCAAATCGACAAGATAGTATCGAAGCGTTCCATCAAAGTCAGGGCAATTACGTAACCCAACCTTTCGACCAGATCAAAGCTCATCCCTTGGACGATCTCTTCTACTATCGTCGCTGCTAGCGAATAGTCTACGGTGCCACTGATATCGTCATAAAGAGCCGCATCTTGGATGCTCAGCCTCATCTTGAGACTGATGGAAAAGTCCTGGGGTGTCAGGCGCTCCGAGGGTAGCAACCCGTGAATTCCCCTTACAACTAAGTCCCTGACCTCAACGACTCCTAATTCAATGGCAAAAGAGGAGCTGTTAGTACCTTTCGTCATAAACAATTAACGGTAGCCGGCAAGACGACAAAGATCGATGGTCTCTTTGACATCATGCACCCTCATGGCTGATACACCGTGGCGATAACACCATGCCGCGGTGGCCAGCGACCCCTCCAAACGATCCTTTGGCGGGGGGATCTCACCTTCATATCGCGCCGCTACTTTTCCTATAAATGTCTTACGCGAGGTGCCTACCAGAACCGGAAAGTCACAATCAGCAAGAAAGTCAATCTCCCTCAGCAAGGCTAGATTATGCTCAATTGTCTTGCCAAAGCCAATCCCTGGATCAATCCACACTTCGGAGATTCCTAGACGTCTCCCATATTCGCCGCGTTCAATTAGAAAGTTCCTAACTTCGAAGACGACGTCACTATAGCGAGGATCGCGCTGCATTATCTCCGGTGAAGCTTGCATGTGCATGGCCACCCATCCCACCCCCAAATCTGCGGCCACGTGCGCTAGCCCTGAAGAAATGTCGTTGATCAAAGTTGCACCTGCCAAAACGGCACGCCTTGCCACTTCCTCCTTGGTGGTATCAACTGAGACTCGCACAATGGGGCTAAGTGCCTCAACGACTGGAATTATCCGTCTCATCTCTTCGCGAGCATCTATCGAAAGCGCCCCTGGACGGCTAGATTCCCCGCCAATATCCAAGATATCTGCACCGGCTTGAGCCAAAGAAAGCCCGCGAGAAATCGCCTTTTGTGTATCGAAGGTCTCTCCACCATCGGAAAAAGAGTCGGGCGTGACATTTACAACGCCCATAACTAACTTCATCTTTAATCACCCCTCAATTGACCTTTAGCCATGGCTCTGACCAACCATCGGATCTCTTCTTCCAATTCCATAAACAACTCGACAAAGGAGCCAGAGTTACTTCCTTGCAAAATCACAATTCCAATCCAAGTGAAAAGCTAAAGATCATCTGAGTCAGATCGGAAATCATCCATGATAAGAGATCTAGCTTCACGGCGTAGATCGCTATTACTGGTTAACACTCCCCTGGATGCCACAGTCACAAGGCAAGAACCTGTGTCTTTAGTCTCACGCATTGTCATGCAAAAATGAGTACCTCGCACCACTACCAAAACTCCGGCTGCACCTATTCCATCTTCAATAGCCTGGGCAATCTGACTTGAAAGTCTCTCTTGAATTTGGAGGCGTTTTGAAACTACTTCGACGACTCGGGTCAGGTTTGATGCACCCGCGATCAACCCTGCCTCTCCCGGAAGATAACATAAGCTGACTTTGCCGTAAAATGGCAGCAAATGATGTTCGCACACTGAATGAAAGGTAATGTCATTGACTGCGATCATTTCATGGAACTCACCGCCAAATCCGCCGTTTAGGTATCGTGATGGGTCATCGCTCTCTCCTGAAAGCAAATCACACCAGAGCTCGCCTACCCGTCTGGCAGTAGCAGTACGCGCCTCATCGTCGAGGGGAACCCCTAGGGCGTCCAGAAATGCATCTGCCGCCTGAACGACACGTTTAACATCCACTGGTAACCCCTAACCGTCTCATAGAGCAACCCTGGAGCTTTTAGTAAATAGATCCACAATCAATCGGTCTTATGCGTTGCAATATATGGCAAATTCCTATATTTCTCCGCGACGTCTAAACCATACCCAACGACAAATTCATTTGGAATTGTAAATCCAACAAAGCCAAGATCCAATTCGGTCGCGTCAACACCCTCTTTTACCAACAAAGCGCAGACTGACAAAGAGGCCGGATTACGAAACTTCAGATTACGAATCAGATATGACAAAGTAAGGCCGGAATCAATAATATCTTCGACGATCAGGACATGGCGATCTGTAAGATCGATATCTAGATCCTTTAAGATTCGAACTATTCCCGAGGTCTTCGTAGCCGATCCGTAAGAGGAGACCGCCATGAAATCAAATTCCACCGGTACTTCTATCTGGCGCGCCAGATCTGCCATAAATAGGAATGCTCCTTTGAGAACCCCTATCAAAAGCAGATTCTTGCCTTTATAGACCTCTGAGATCTCTTTACCAAGTTCTCGAACGCGGCGATTCAAATCTTCCTGCGAGACTACAACACCAACCAAATTGGGGTCGTTGCGACTCCACACTTCAGGACCGGACACCATAAAAATCCCAACTGCTCATCATAAATGATTAATCCTAGAAGATCCTAGGCAATATCCGCGGACGATCTCTTGTTCAGATCCTCAAATCCCAACATCTCGAAGAAGAATTCAACAATTACGCATTGATTTTTCTGGCGGAACTCTCGCTTTAGGAGAAAACTCATCGCCTAAAGCTAAGGACCCCCATCCCGAATACTTTTGCTTAGAGAGTCTCGTCGCTTTATGAACCTGCTACAACGCAATGAGCCCATAAATCTTAATTAGTTCAAGATCAAGGCAAAGAAGAGTCTCGGCTATTTGAACGCAGATTTAATCTACTCAATCGTCTTATAGTCAATGACTCCTCGACGCCCCGCTATCTCCAAGCCCCGGGGCAATTGAATCCTAAAATCCAAACGTCCCAAAACTTTACCTTCTAGCTCCTCTATCTGTGCTAACGATGGCGGGTATCCAGTTCGCCGTTCGATCTCCAACCGCAGAGCTCGACGCCTCAGAATTGAATCGGCACCACAAAGCGCTATTGTACTTGTCACATCAAGGCAAAGAGCAAGACTATCTAGATACCGATCTTCATCGAATAGAAGAGTTGCGGTTCTATCAAAAATCGGAACTATGTCACGGTGCGCAATTTGCGCCAATAGAGGAATGACCTCATTTCGAATTCGGTTCCGTAAAAAATCAGGTGAAAAATTAGACGAATCTATAACTGGATTTAGTCGAAGTGCAGAACAAATAGCGATGGTCTCGGACTTCCTCAACGTTAATATAGGCTTAGTCGGATCTCTCGCCATTGCGCTCAAGCCTCGCATCCCACTTCCTCTGAGCAGATTTAGCAGTAGCGTTTCAGCTTGATCGTCCATGGTATGACCCGTCGCGATCCCCTGGGGAAATGCACTTTTACGTTCGTTGCGAGCACGAGCTTCAAGATTGGATCTCCCTTTAACGCTTACTTCAACCAGTTGGAATTGAGCCCCAATCATCTCAGCAAACTCGCTCACAAAGTGTGCTTCTTCGAAAGAGGAGTCCCTAATCTTGTGATCCAAATGCCATATTTTGATCTTGTGACCCGCCGCGACCGCCAAAGAGGCTAGACAGAGCGAATCTGAGCCTCCCGAGACTGCCACATTCAAAATCCCATTCGATGGATCGGGGAAAAAACACCGTTTCAAGATCTGATCGATGGGCTTAACCTCAAGGGAGATTGCCATTCGAATGACTCTTTGCGATAAAATTCGGCTTTGGCTCGATACGATCGACATAACTCAACCATGCTAATGCAAGTAGTGTGAGATGTGAGGAAAGGCGAACTAAAAACGGCGGATAAAAGGCTAGATCAAATCAAAATCAGGACTTGACCAATGGCGTCAAAACTCGCTCCATCCAGCGATCTGGCCTAGAAATCTCATCCAAAGTCGGCATATTTTCACTCGCCATAAACAGAGTTTTGATGCCATCTCTGCCAGCTGCGTCGTCGATGGCTTCAAGGAACGATCTTCCGGCCGCATACTGTTTCACCTTGGCATCTAGTCCATAGAGCTGCGAAACGATTTTGCTAACAAAGTTCGGAGATTCACGTCGATCATGAAGTACCTCCTCGAAGTGATCGGCCTCTTCAATTATCCCTCTTGCTGCACGCGCCATTACAAAATCGGCATGTCCTTCGAGAACGCTCATGAGGCCACCTATCTTCGAGAGCGACTTACGTTGTTCTTCGGAGACAAAGATTCCCGCTAAACCCGCCTCGGCAAGGGGATTTCTACCCACTCTAATGTCCTCTGCTACGCGTACAATCGCCCCAAAAAGATCCGATGGACCCAAGTTGACGCCGTCAATCAAGGAAGATATCAGTGAACGATAATAACTATTCATCCAGCTAACAGATTCAAATTGGACCTTGTGTGTTAACTCGTGCAACAGAACCCATCGCTCAAATTGAGCTCTTGGGAAGCCAAATTTAGCCTCTAGATCCAATATGTTAGAACCAACCATATAAATTGGCACAGTCGTATTCTCGTCAGGGTTTACGTTGGCAAAGAGCGCCGCATCATATTGTCCCAATACCCTTTTGGACATCCATCCAAACAAGAGACCAAACTGAACCGCACCTGCGTTGGCGGAAATGGTTGAAAGACCGCCTGGAAGCTTGTGTGCAAACTTATTCAACATTGGATCCATTAGCGAAGCCATGGACAAAACATTTGAATCTACCCACTCGGATCGAGTAGTACATCTTACGGAAATAGTCTTATCCAAAAGAGTTAGCCCGCTCACATTCTCAACGAGATCAAGCGCTTGACTTCCAAAATCGGATAACGAATCGCTCATTCGCTCGAGCGCGACCTTATCCTCTTTTGGAAAAGTTGAAATTAGACCTTTGGCAACCTTGGCTGCCGTATCCCACGCTATCAAATTAGCACCTCCGTTGCTTTGCCTAAACTAGTCTCGTAGGAGCCAACGAGGCTTATCTAATTGATCTTACGCCCCCTAGTGCGCGGCACTGTAAGGGGCTGATGAGAGTAACAAAACTTTCCACTGTTGTATATGGATAACTTTGTGTCGCAGTTTACCTCTTTGCATATCCGATCTTTTGGATATGCCTTAGAAGGTCTCGACAGTCCGCTTGCCGGGGCTCCACCCACCGCTTCAGTTCTATTTGCCATATTAGGACTAACTCAAACTAAATAAAAATATTCCGCCTTTATCGGGCGGATCCTCGCTCCGAATCGATCAAATTAGAAATCCTTATCCGGAGGCTATCTGGCACTCGATCTCGGAGTCGATTGGCGACCATCTGTCTCAACTCGGATTCAAATTCAAAGGCTTCTAGACACGGTGAACACTCATCTAAGTGATGACGAATCTTAATGCGACGCTCCTCCGTGAGCTCCCCATCTAGAAATGTATACAACCTAGATATCACTTCTTGACACTCGATCATAGAGTTGCTATTAAAACTAATTCCCACTTCGGCCTGCTACCAATCCTCGATTCGTACCAAACTGATACAACTCTTTTTGAAGCGCTTTTCTTCCACGATGAAGCCTCGACATTACGGTTCCAATTGGAACATCCATAATTTCAGCTATCTCTTTGTAGGAAAAACCCTCCACGTCGCTCAATAAAACGGCTAAACGAAACTGGTCAGGAAGCGATTCAATCGCCGCCTTTACCTCATCGTCGGTAAATGACTCTAGCACTTCCTCTTCGGCGGAGCGCCCTGCTTGGGCTGCCTCCAATCCTCCGAGTCTACGATATAGATATAGGTCCTCTACGTCGTCTAGATCACTTTCGTCTGGTCGTCTCTTTTTTGCTCTGTAGGAGTTGATAAATGTATTTGTCAGAATTCGATAGAGCCATGCCTTCAAATTCGTGCCTTCTTGAAATGAACCATACCCCCTGTAGGCTTTAAGGTAAGTTTCTTGAACGAGATCTTCGGCTTCAGCCGCATTTCGCGTCATACGTAAAGCTGCTGAAAATAACGCGTCCATAAACCCCATCGCGTCTTCAACAAACTTGATTTGTTCTGCCATGGTTAAACATCCTACGGTCTTTTATAAGCAGATCCTGTGAAAGGTACCGGTCGTCCAAAATTCATAAAGGCGCTCTCACCTTTAAAAAATCCTCAAATAAACATTAAAGCTGATCCTGAGCCTTAAAGTTCCCACTATTGGAAGCTAGTGCTAATTTCTCGCAATTTGGTCTCACTTTATTTCTTCTCAACTATCAAAATCCCAAGGATCCCGTCGTGTACATTCCGCCAAAACTCAAAGTTGATCCGCATAGGACAAAAGACGACTTGGGTGACTTGATTGGTTTCCCACCAAGACTAATCCGGATTTTTATCCCAAGCAACTACGCCATTTGGTTCCAAAACCTCGCTCTAGAATGGATGACGTGTTTAATTCCCCCGCTCGACGTGGATTCGTATCTCTTGCCAGTGCATCTGTAATTTGGGGTGGGATGTACGTAGCAAGCGATGCGCTAATGCGACAAATTCCTCCCTTTGTCGCTTTAGAACTAAGGGAGTTATTAGCTGCAATAGTTCTAATCGCCATTGCAAAAAGGCGTGGCCTGTTGCACGTGCAGCGCGAAGACTATCTTTCGTTCTTTGGAGTTGGCCTCGTGGGATTTACCATCTCTATCGGGTTTCAATTTACTGGAACCCACGATGCCGGTGCGGGCCTTGGATCTCTGGTCACTGCATCCTCACCTATCCTGATCGCAGTGTTGGGCGTGTTGGTGTTAAAAGAACACGTTCCACTATTGCGGTGGATCGCCATTGCAATAGCCTTTGTGGGAGTGATAGTCGTCCTTGGAACCCCCTCTGGAGGTAGCCAAGCGACCAAAGGTATCGTACTTTTATTAATTGCCATGGTTGCCTGGTCGATCTATACGATATGGAGCCGTCGCCTTCTCGATCGCTACCACGCAATCACGGTCGTTGCCTTAGCGTCGGCAGTCGGAGCAATCACCAGTTTGCCTTTGGCCCTTATATCTGCCGCCAACACCAACTCGCCACTTCCAACGACCCTTTTAGGTTGGGGCGAAGTCGCCTACATCTCCATAATGGGCATGGTCATTGCCTTCTTTCTGTGGGTTTCGGGCTTCAAACACGTTGACGCTTCAAAAGGCGCCGTGATGCTACTGTTCCAGCCATTGACTGGAGTCATCCTGGGAGCAGTAATCCTCGGTGAACATATCAGCCAAGGAACGATCATCGGCGGTCTCCTGATTAGCTTGGGCGTTGCTGGCGCGATCCTTGTGCGAGATAAAAAGGTTGAGCGCCAAGCGTCTCCAACCTTAAATTAAAGACTGAACGCTCGACCCCTATACTGTGACCAAAGTTATCCCGGCATCCAAGCTAGCGTAGCTTTAACCTGAATCCACAGAAATGGACCAGCTTGAGCCCCTCGGTGTGACTCTGAGTCGGTTTTTCGGATCTGATTTAGGTTTGACGGAGGGTCTATGGCTTAAATCTGGTTTCAGAGTGCCAAATATGACCTATTCCCTTTGTGGTTGAGCCTGTTTGGTCATTTTTGAGATTGTGAAATCTCATTTTGGGTATAGTGACCTAATCCCTTGTCTTCTAGAGCAGTTCCTTCAAGTAATATTCAGTGTGTTAGGTAACCAGATCTTCAGGTGATGGCGATCTCAAACTTTCTGATCCGATCAAGAGCCTCTAAGAACTTATCCTTATAGGGCCAGTGTTCTTCAAGATGCAGTATTACTTTTCTAGCTGAACGAGTGATATGTCCTGCGATCTGAAAGTAACACCGTCGAAGCTTTGGTGTGGTGATAACAGTTTCTGTAATAGCACCTATTCGCGCCAGGTTGTGCAGTTGCACCGCGCCAGGTTGTGCAGTTGCACCGCGCCAGGTTGTGCAGTTGCACCGCGCCAGGTTGTGCAGTTGCACCGCGCCAGGTTGTGCAGTTGCACCGCGCCAGGTTGTGCAGTTGCACCGCGCCAGGTTGTGCAGTTGCACCGCGCCAGGTTGTGCAGTTGCACCGCGCCAGGTTGTGCAGTTGCACCGTGCCAGGTTGTGCAGTTGCACCGCGCCAGGTTGTGCAGTTGCACCGCGCCAGGTTGTGCAGTTGCACCGCGCCAGGTTGTGCAGTTGCACCGT
>NZ_JXYS01000025.1 GCF_000949295.1 Acidithrix ferrooxidans | reverse complement strand
GCAATAAGTTCAAGCAGCAGTTTAACAACTTCCTGCCAGCGGCTTCAGATAAAGCGGTAGAAGAAATGGGCAGAGAACTTAGGCGGTTTCGTATTCACCTCCAAACAGGCCAAACCATAGCCGAACTCGCCAGGCTTTACAACCCGGTGATCTTAGGCTGGATCAACTACTATGGACGCTTCTACAAATCCAGATTAGGCCAACTCCTCCGTCGTATCAATATCTATTTGATTAGATGGGCACGCAAAAAGTACAGGCGACTTAGCATACGAGCAAATGCTTGGAAATACCTATCTCAAATAGCCGAACGTGAACCCAATCTTTGGGCTCACTGGTCATTTGGGGTAATACCAAAAGTCGGTTCGCTAGGAGCCGTGTGAATTGAGAGGTTCACGCACGGTTCTGTGAGAGCGGGGAGGGGAAGTTCCTCCCCGCCACTCGACAACCACCCCATGAAAGCCCAGGTCATGACCATATTGGTGTCTGGATTTGGGCACTACAGTTGAGCAATCACCTTCTTGGTTCGAGCTAGGGTATCTACTACTCCAAGAATAGAGTAGATCTCTTTTTGGGTAGAGTTTGGAGTAGAGGAGATACGAAGGTTATGTAGACGTTTGTTATCATCTAACATCGTTACGTTCAAGCGGCTATGGGTAGACACTTGAGCAAGAATGCTGTGAACACTTCTTTTGTCACCGGCTTGAGATAAGCTAAGTGCAATTGCTCCATAGCCCTAGGTGTCAAGGGAGTTGGCATCTATTCGAATAGAATACCAACCATGCAGGGCGAGAACTTTGATCGAACACGATGAAGCCTTATCCAAAGGATCAAAAAGAAGCTGTTGTCAAGAGGCTGAGGGAGCTGTTGTCAGATCCCAATGCACCCAGAGGTGCAATCGCCGATTTGGCTAAACAAGTCCAGATACCAAAGACAACTATCTACATCTGGAATCGTGAATTAAAGGACCAGATAGATCGCCAAGATCCAACTAAGCAAATGTGCCAACTATCTTGACACTCACCGGGTGCGTTTTGATTGTTAGTCGAGATCGGCGTCGGATCAAGCCGACCACGAAAAGCGATACAAGCGATGAAATGGCTAGATTTGGCTATGTCCAGGATTTGAGTCGGTCTCTTCGTTTTTTTACTCTTTTTGGAGTCTCGTCTTCGATTATTTCGATTAGGACGGGAATTTTTCTCGCCTATGGCGACGCCCTAAATAACTTTGGACCAGCAAGCATTTGGGAGTGGTTGGTGGTTGGTGGTTGGAGTCGGACAACTTTTAGTTGCAGGAGTGGTGGCTGAACTGGGCATTCGGATTCCACTAGTTGGATATGCATGCCAGTGGAGCTCGCGCTTGGGCGGATCGGCCTATGGCTGGTTTGTCGGTGTCTTTGGATTGCTATATATGACGGTGGGTGGCGGAGCTATCTTTTTGATACGCCCCGGAAATCTTGGAGACTCCAAGTCTTGGGTTAAGGAGTCATCATTATGGCAAGAGTAAAGAAGTGCTCACCCGAAGTTCGTGATCGATGATTGGCGTAACCCGAGGCATGTGGTCTATATCAATTTCATGCCCACATTGTACTGGCTCCTAAATATCGCCGTTATGTGATGACGAACAGAGTAAGTAACGAGATCAAATCCGCTCTCATTGAAGTGTGTACTCGTTTTGATTCCATCTCCGATGCTTTTGAGATAGACGGTGATCATGCTCACCTGTCGATAACCAACGCAGCTAAAGTTGCTTTATCAAGGATGGTGATGTTGATGAAGACGCTCGCAGCCATGAGAGCAAGCCAAAGAACTGGCCGGAAGTCCGAGATGCTTTGTGGGGGAACCACTTCTGGTCACCCTCATGGTCGATAGTGTCTTGTGGTGGAGCCCCATTAGAGGAAGTGAAGAAGTACATAGAAAACCAGAAACTCCCAAGAGGTAAATCAGGGAGACCAAGAAAGGATGGGGTCGCTTGACCCCTCCCTTACGGAGGGGATTGCGCTCCCATTGGTTTAAATTTATGGAGCTGCTAGTTCTTTTAGATGCAATCTTTCGTTGCACCAGCGCATTGCCTGGTTGTGCTTTGATGCTTTAGTGCCATTGACCTAAATGACCTAAATGGCCTAAATGAAAAAGTGCAGGCGAACTTTGATCCACTTCGGGCGACTGGAGGGTTGTAGAATTCCAATGAAGTTTTAGCAATTCAATAGGGAAATTGCACCAAAGTGAATTTGCTTGAACGGCCTAAGAGCTGCCTTGGAAGTGTTCGGAATTGTTGATCACTGCCGTAGGGTAATAAGGTAATGGTTAGAGTCCGTTTCAGGTAGAAGTGGATAGGAGAGAGTTACGGTGAGTTTGCCGATTTTTCGTCCAACAGAGGACCCAGGTCCGAATTTTTTGAAGACGCTCGAGAGGGCAGGTCTGTCTCCATTTGACAGTGGAGGCATTGCTTCTTCTTTGAGCACTTCCAATGGTCAACTTAGCGTTCCTCACGGCACAACAATTGTTGCATTTAAGTTTTCCGATGGGGTGGTAATGGCGGGAGACCGTAGAGCCACTGAGGGTAATTTTATTGCACATCGTAGGATCGAGAAGGTATTTGCGGCTGATCGCTACTCAGGAGTGGCCATAGCAGGTGCAGCGGGTCCGGCAATTGAAATGGTCCGACTTTTTCAAACCCAGCTGGAACATTACGAAAAGGTCGAGGGTGTCGTGCTCTCCCTCGAGGGTAAGGCGAACCAGTTAGGGCAGATGATCCGAGCTAATTTGCCCATGGCAATGCAGGGTCTCGCCGTTGTCCCACTCTTTGCTGGATGGGATCAGATCCGTGGGATCGGGAGAATCTTTGCCTACGACATTACAGGTGGGCGTTATGAAGAAGTTGCATTTCAGACGACCGGTTCGGGTGGTAGGGACGCAAAGGGCACTATCAAGGCAGGTCTGAGGGAAGATGTTCCACTCTCTCGCCAAGGTGCGCTCGAACTTGCTATCTCGGCTTTGACTGAAGCAGCCGAAGAGGATTCAGCAACTGGCGGTCCCGACCTGGCAAGGAAGATCTTCCCAGTTGTTGCAACTATCACTAGTGCGGGCTTTGAAGCCGCTAGTGATGAAGAGATCGGTGCAATCGCGGTAGAAGTATTTGGAAATCGTAGAGGGATTGGAGGCGGCCAATAATGAGTATGCCGTATTACGTAGCACCTGAACAGGTAATGAAGGATCGAGCAGACTACGCTCGAAAGGGAATTGCTCGTGGCCGCTCACTTATTTGTGCGATCTTTCAAAATGAGATACTTCTTTGTGCTGAGAACCCATCTAAGTCCTTGCACAAGGTCTCGGAGATCTATGATCGCATAGCTTTCGCCGGCGTTGGTAAATACAATGAATTTGACCAACTTAGAGTCGCAGGGATTCGTCACGCTGATACCAAAGGCTATGCCTATTCGAGGGATGATGTGGATGCTCGGTCGCTTGCCAATCTTTATGCCTCTTATCTAGGTCAAGTCTTTACCCATGAGATGAAACCCCTTGAAGTTGAGATACTCGTCGCTGAACTCGGAAGGAAGAACTTTCGGTCGCAATTGTTCCATATTCTCTACGACGGTACGGTAATGGACGAAGATCGTTTTACGGTTCTAGGAGGCGAATCGGATGCAATTGCGACTCGCTTTGGCGAGACTTACGACGCCTCGGACTCCCTAAAAGGTACCCTAGCCTCGGCCATCTTAGCCTTAGGTGGTCCAGAACGAAAGCTTGGGGCCCATGATCTTGAGGTTGCAGTATTACAGGACAAGAATGGTCGCCGTACTTTTAGGCGCATCATTGGAAGCGAATTGAGTGAATTGCTCGAGGAGTGAATTTTTCGATGAAGGTATGATAGGGACCTAGAGGGAAATACTTTTCCCTCTAGGTCTAGGCGGCTAGGTGACCCTATCGACGCTTCACTGGCCAGAAACGACCATGGCGAATTTAAAATTATTGGAGATCTTGGTTCGAACGGCGTTTTGGGTCAAAGATGTATATGGAGAGAATGCTTTGACACTTGAAAAGAGAATCTTTGGCCTTGAAAATGAATACGGGGTTACCTGCACGTTGCGTGGTCAGCGCCGCCTCAGTCCGGACGAGGTGGCCCGATATCTCTTTAGAAGGGTCGTCTCTTGGGGCAGAAGCTCGAATGTATTTTTAGGAAATGGCGCCAGACTCTACCTCGATGTAGGCTCACACCCTGAATATGCCACGCCTGAGTGTGATTCGCTCTATGACTTGGTGGCACACGACAAAGCAGGCGAAAAGATCTTAGAAGGATTGGTTTTTTCGGCTGAGGCTCGAATGCGAGAAGAGGGCATTCGGGGCGTCGTCTATTTATTCAAAAATAATACCGACTCGGCCGGAAACTCATATGGTTGTCATGAGAACTATTTGACCACTAGGACCGATGATTTTTCAAAATATTCGGATATCCTCATTCCATTTTTTGTGACTCGTCAGATCTTTGCTGGTTCGGGTAAGGTCCTCCAAACCGCTCGAGGGCCGGTTTATTCGATTTCACAGAGGGCTGAGCATATTTGGGAGGGCGTATCTTCTGCAACGACCCGTTCGCGACCGATAATCAACTCTCGAGATGAACCACATGCGGATGCCGAGAAGTATCGACGCCTGCATGTAATCGTCGGCGACTCCAATATGAGTGAATATACAAACTTTCTCAAAGTCGGAACGACTACGGTTTTGTTGAGAATGCTTGAGGATTCCGGCGTGGTGTTGCGTGATCTGTCCATTGAAAATCCAATTCGTGCCATTCGTGAGATCTCGCACGACCTCACCTGCACCAGGAAGATCCGTCTAGTCAATGGGCGCGAGCTAAGCGCACTTGAGATTCAGAATGAATATTGTGAACGCGCAGTCAAATATCGTGATCTGCAAGGATTGCCCGATCAGGAGTCCAAAGCCCTCGATATGTGGATCTATGTGTTAGAGAATATAGCCATCGACCCATTTAGGCTTGGCCGCGAATGTGATTGGGTTATTAAATACAATCTACTTGAGGCGTTTATGGCCCGTAATGATGTGACGCTGGGCCATCCGCAGATCTCACTTATCGACCTTCAGTACCACGACGTATCAAGAGATCGTGGAGTCTTTTACAAGCTGCAAAAGCGTGGTTTTGTCGAGCGAATGGTTAGCGATGAGGCTATTGAAGCAGCGGTGGAGACCCCTCCTTCAACGACGCGTGCCAAGCTTCGTGGGGAATTCATAAAGCGTGCAAATGAGAAGCGCCGCGACTTTACTGTCGACTGGGTTCACCTTAAATTGAACGATCAAGCGCAACGGACGGTACTGCTTAAAGACCCATTTCGATCTGAAGACGATAGGGTAGATAAGCTGATTGAGAGTTTGTAAGCTCTTTTGTTCGATTTGTAAGCTAAATCGGAATTGTTGGTGTATTTTTGCCGAATTCCGAGGTCCGAGGAGAAACTTTGTCTGATCCAAATGAAGCCGGTAAGAATGCTGCTAAATTAGCTCGTTCGGATAAGCCAAGACGATGGTTACGCCCGAATTTAATAGCATTTGGACTTTCGATCACTTTTGCGATTTTAATTCGGTTATTTGTCTTTCAATCTTTCTATATTCCATCTGGGTCGATGATACCAACTCTTATGATAAATGATCGAATTGTTGTGTCAAAGGTAAATTTTGCCTTGTTTGGCGTCAAGAGAGGCGACATGGTCGTCTTCGTTCGTCCAGCTGCAGACAAGGTCGACCCGACGATCAAAGATCTGGTGAAAAGGGTAGTTGGCTTGCCGGGTGAGACGATCTCTGCCTCACATGGACACGTTTATATAAATGGCACGAGGCTCAGTGAACCTTATCTACCCAAGGGGGATTTCACTTACAATCTTCCGCCGACTAAAATTCCGCCCGGTGACTATTTCATGATGGGAGATAACCGTGGAAATTCGTACGACTCTCGATTTTTTGGTCCAGTTCCCGGTTCGCTATTCGTGGGGCAGGTAGTTTTGAGATACTATCCCTTTAACCGAATCGCAATTCTGTAGTCGATGACTGAGTCTCAATTGACATGCTTTTAGCTTGAGCGGTTCACCTAACGTTCTCCTCAACTTTTTAATCTTCGCGGTCGATAACCAAGGTTAGCAACGTAAAAAAAATTAGTCACGTTGTTAGGTTATTTGTATGGATGCAAATTTGCGAAGGGAGTCGCGATGCCTTTAATTAAGGCTAGCTGTCCGACCTGTGGTGATGTCGAATTGACGCTAGCAGACATCAAAGTTATGGTTTGTTCAACAGATGGGCAGGCCTCCTACAATTTTAGGTGCCCTAGTTGCCGCTATAGGGTTTCCAAGCCTGCTGAGAAGGCTGTTGTAGATATTTTATTGTCGTCGGGTGTGACCATGAGTTTTTGGAGAATGCCGATGGAACTCGAAGAGGACCATCAAGGCGAACCAATCTCTTATGACGAGCTGATGGACTTTCACTGTCAGATTTCAAATGATGGTTGGCTGGATCGACTTATAGAGAAGGGGTCTACTAAAGAAGAGTAGTTTCTTGTCGGTTCCAGGTGAGTATTCTAAGGTGGGAGTTCTTAATGTGACCTATCATCACTTATCTTTAGAATACGCTCAACGTTGTCACCAATAACAGAGTATCTTGGTTGATATGTTCAACTTAGATCCGACAAAGTTGTTGATTATTGCAACTGTTGCTTTGATAGTCCTTGGACCCGACAAACTTCCTGTCGCAATGCGCCAAATTGGAAAGTACTGGAATGAGTTTCAGAAGGTTCGTGGGCGCATTCAGACCGAGATGAATGGTGCTCTAAGTACCATTACCGAGAGTGTAGGCCCTATCTCATCCTTTGTGGACTCCTCTATTGGTTCAATCAAAGGACCGCTAGGTTCAGCCATGTCTCTCAAAGGACCGCTAGGTTCAGCCATGTCTCTCAAAGGACCGCTAGGTGCTGCAGCTTCACTATTGACTACGTCCGCAGTGGCGCCTTCACAAGCGCATGCAGCATCTATGTTTGGGACCAACTCGATCACCCAAGAGGAATCTAACGTCGACCCCCAAGGCGCTAATACGTCTGGTGGGGCTAATTTGTCGTTAAGCTGGAGTGCCGATGCGACTTTACGTCCATGGAGCCCAATTGAAGGCGTGGATCATCTAGGATTCAACGCAGATCCCTATTGGAACTAAGAAGTTTCCTAAACTAGCAGTTGGTCTCGAATTTGAAGAATATAAAGGTACCTAGAATATCGCTCAAACACAAAGGTGATAAAGATGGCTCGATGAGCATCTTTGAGCATTTGGCGGAGCTTAGATCGCGAATGACCAAGATTGCACTTGCGATATTGGTTGGATCGGTGATCTCTTATATCTTCTACAACCAAACGTTAAATTTCTTTACCCAGCCTTACTGTCACGTATCAGGAGTATCCTCATGTTCGCTTTATGTGACGGGTCCCTTGGATGGCTTTGCGCTGAGAATTAAGATTGCAGGATATGGCGGAGTCTTTCTTGCATTGCCGGTAATTTTGTGGCAACTATGGCGTTTCATTACGCCGGGCCTTCGAAAAAAGGAAAAGCAATATGCGGTTCCATTTGTCCTAGCGTCTTTGATTCTCTTTGTTAGCGGTGCATATGTTGCTTACTTTATCTTTCCGCACGCATTAGCCTTTCTGCAGGCAGCCGGTGGGAAACAGCTCAAGCAGATCTACACGCCTTCAAGCTATTTGAACCTGATATTCTTGCTCATGGCGGCCTTTGGGGCTTCATTTGAGTTTCCGGTATTACTTGTGGCTCTTGAACTTGCTCGAGTTGTTACCCCAAAGAAGCTAGCCTCGGTTAGACGATGGGCAATTGTAATAATCGTTACAGTGGCAGCTGTTGTGATTCCTAGCTCTGATCCGTTTTCACTGTTTGCTCTAGCGATCCCTTTGGTGGTCTTTTATGAGGTGGCGATCCTGATTGGAAGAGTTTTGGTTCGCGAGAAAAAAGAGATCAAGGCTAGCTAATTGTGAAATACCTAGCTAAGGTGGTTTTCTTTTTAGAATTTGCCATAAGATCAGTTGTATCAAAGCTTTAATCAACTGACGAAATAGCCCCCATTGCTCACTACTCCTAGTTACAAATCGTTTATCGAACGAACAGGATTGATGCCGGATCCTTTCCAGCTGAAGGCTTTTGCAGCGATCGACATGGATCGTTCGATACTGGTTGCTGCTCCTACGGGAAGTGGAAAGACGCTGGTGGCTCAATATGCCGTTGATCGCTCTCTCTCGCTGGGTCTGAGAGTCTTTTATACGACTCCTCTAAAGGCACTGTCAAATCAAAAGTTTTATGAGTTCATAACTCTCTATGGTCCCGATCGGGTCGGCCTTCTAACGGGGGATAACGTTGTAAATCCAGATGCTGAAGTTGTGGTTATGACGACGGAAGTACTTAGGAACATGCTCTATGAGGGTAATGCCGATCTGGGCCGATTGGCATATGTGGTTATGGACGAAGTCCATTATCTGCAGAACCCTTATCGCGGTGCGGTTTGGGAAGAGGTGATTATTCACCTCCCTGAGTCGGTCTCTTTGGTTTGTCTATCGGCAACAGTCTCCAACTCCGAGGAGTTTGGTGATTGGATTAGAACCGTTCGAGGCCCTACAGATGTGGTGGTTGAGACGAAGCGTCCCGTTGAGTTGGTGCATCTCTACGGAGTTGCCGAAGATCGATTCAATGGCCTAAACATTATGGAGGCAATAGTAGATGGTCGCCCTAACCCAGATTGCTCACGCTATGACGATCCTCGCTCTCAAGGGCTTATCGTTCGAAAGAGGCCGCTGAGACGAAGCGGCGTTCCACGACGCCTTGAGGTGGTCGAGTTCTTGAAGGATGAATCGATGGTTCCCGCTGTCTTCTTCATCTTTTCACGACAAGGCTGTGAAGCAGCCGTTGAGCAGTTGGTGCGTGCTTCGGTACGTTTGACGACCCCGGCAGAGCGAAGCGAGATTCGTGCAATCGTCGATAGGTCTATTACTAATCTTTCAACGGAAGATCTGGAAGCTTTAGGGTTTTCGACCTTTATGGCTGGTTTAGAGTCCGGTATAGCGGCGCACCATGCGGGGATGGTCCCGCCACTAAAAGAGGCAGTTGAAGAGTGCTTTTCAAGAGCGCTAGTGAAAGTTGTCTTTGCGACCGAGACCCTTTCCTTGGGGATCAATATGCCAGCTCGGACCGTTGTGATTGAAAAGTTAAACAAGTTCAACGGCGAGACTCATGAGCTTCTTACTCCGGGTGAATATACACAGCTTTCAGGGCGAGCAGGACGTCGCGGAATCGACGAGATAGGTTATTGCCTTTCGCTTTGGTCTCCATTTGTAAGCTTCGATCAAGTCTCTCATTTGATGCTGACAAGCAGCTATCCCCTTACTTCATCTTTTCGACCCACTTACAATATGGCCGCTAATTTGGTGAAGAGTTTCGAGCCCGAGATTGCGCACAACTTGTTGAATCTTTCATTTGCACAATTTAGATCTAACGCAGAGATAGTGCGTTTAGAGGCGCGATTGGCCAAGCTTAGAAGCCAAGAAGATGAGTTGCTAGAGGCGGCGTCGTGTGAATTGGGTGACGTTGAGGCTATATATGATTCGGTGAAGAAGAAGGATCGGGCTCCAAAGGTTGGCGTTGCGCCTCCTCCAGAGCGCTTGATCCACCTCCATCTCTCTAGGTTAAGACCGGGAGATGTCATCATAGCACCCAGCGAGGGAGAGTCTCATTTTCCAACACGATTGGCTATCGTCTCTAGCTCGAAGAAAAAGGGCGGGCGAATTAGCGCGTGGGCGATCAGTACAAGTGGTCAGAAGTACCTTCTGCGGCCCAATACGATCGATTTTATTCCTAAGGTCGTTGGTCGCATCGAGGTAGAGGTCCAGTACGATCCCAAGGACCATGACTATCTTCATCTTGTAGCTGACCATTTAAGGGATATGCCAATAGCCGACTGTTTGTTGGTAGAGCCATTGCTCCAGCGTCGCACTGGTCAAAGAGAGCTCGAGGAGGCAAATGAAGATGAGATGAACGAACTTCGGGATAAGCTTCGACGTTGTCCAGACTTTACGAGACATATAGCCGCGATAAAGCGGCTCCGGCGGATTCAACTCACAACTGGGGAGCTCAGACAGAGCGTTAAGTCCAATACAGAGTCCTTGGCTAGGCAGTTTGATCGAGTCCTTGAGGTGCTCACGACTCACAATTTTGTTGTTGACTGGGAACTTACAACAAAGGGCGAGCGTCTAGCTGGTCTCTTTCATGAATCTGATCTGTTGATCGCTCTTGCCTATGATAATGGAGTCTTTGCGGGGTTAGATTCAGTTGAGCTTGCATCTCTTCTGTCGGTCTTTGTCTATGAGCCGCGTACTTCAGCTCCAGGGTCGGATCGTTTCCCATCTCGTGAACTTGAAAAGAGATTTAATTTGGTGTGCGATATTAGGGCGGAACTAAATCGCGAGGAGTCCCGCCTTAGAATTCCTCCAACCAAATCAGTCGAGTCCGGATTTATGGTTTACGCCGGCGCTTGGGCTCGAGGCAGAGACCTCGCCAGCGTCATAGGCGATCATGGAGTCCCTGGTGGAGACTTCGTTCGATTCATGAAGCAGATTATCGATTTAGCGCGCCAGTTAGCCTCGGTGGTGGACGATCCGCAGGTAGCTTTGAACCTGTCGTCATTGAATCGCCTTTTGTGTCGAGGTGTCGTGGAGGCTTCCATCAGAGTTCAGCGGTGACATTGTACTAAGGTTGCACGCTAGCGCTTTTTTTGGCCAATTTGCCTTTTCGGCCCCAGCTAAAGAGTTATACCAATTGACGAGTAGGGTTTGCCAAACACTGCCAGAGTGGATGAATTTTCCATTGGGATCTTAAAATACCGCTATTGGATAGACATTATTGAAGCCATTTCCCTCAAATGCTCCTAATGTATTGGGCAATGACCGAAGAATTTACTGAAATTGAAAAAGAGATCCTCAGCGGTTACTTTTCCAGTATCGAAGAGGACGTCTTTTCGATAACGAACCTCCCCGAAGTTACCAAGGCAGCTTTGTTTGCCAGATATTCTCGTTCTCCAAAGTCGATTCGCCGCCTGTTTTTGGATGAGTTTTATGATAATGAAATGGTTAGCGACCAATCCAGACAGGGGGTAGCTAGGGCCCAGGGCCTTTTTTCTCGAGTTTTGGCCGACTATGGGGATGATTCGGTGGCTCAACTTGGATCGATTCATTTTTCCTTTGAGAACATATCTAACATTGCCACTAAGGTGCTTGAGCGCCCCAGGTTGATGTCATATCTTGAACAATCGACTCGCTACATACCATACGACCTCCTCGATTCCAATGGGAAATTTCGCTACTACACCCCACCCGAGTTACAAGGCGACGACCCCTTGGCCTTTTCAAATGCCATGGATGAGCTTTTTGTGGAGTATGCCGCATTGTCCAAGGAGGTCATGGCTAGGTTGCTTCAAGATGGCGCAACCTCTAGTGAGGACTCGCCATTGCAAAGGGCTACACTAAGAGCTGCGGCACTGGATGCTACGCGAGGTCTTTTACCTGCTTCAACCAAGTCAAACGTTGGCGTCTACGGCTCTGCGCAGGCGTTTGAGGCGTTGACCCTTCACCTATTGGCGCATCCGCTAATGGAGATACAAAGACTTGGAGCGTCGCTTCAAAGACAGCTATATTCGCAGATTCCTTCTTTGGTCTCTCGACTTGATCGCAATGATCGGCGGGATCCGTGGGTAAAGTATCTTTCAGATACACGCCACATCTCCACCAGAAGGGAACTTAAAGGAGCGACCAACAGCGATCCTCTAGAAGATGATGATTGTTTGACGGGAGAGTTGGGATGTCGCGTCCGCCTTATCTCTTTTGACACAGACGGGGAGCGCCGAGTTGCCAGTGGAATACTCTTTGAGATGACTCAGTTGTCAGCCGCTCAAATAGATCGCTATCTCGATTCGATTACAGCAATAGAGCTAGACCACTTGTTTGAAGGGTACATAGGTGAACGATTGAACCGACGCCATCGCCCTTCGAGAGCCTTTGAGCGTAGTCGTTATCTATTTGAGATAGAGACCGATTACGGTGCCTTTCGCGACCTTCAGCGTCACCGGATGCTCAACATCTCCTGGCAAACCTTGACAATGGATCTTGGCAGCTATGCTTCTAGCCGACTCAAGACAAAAGAGAAGGTTAGGTACCAAAAGGCGCTTGAAGCGCCTTTGGAGCTACATGCCAGGATTGATGAAAGATATGGGAGTGACATAAGTGCGTATCTTGTGCCGATGGCATATCGAGTGCGCTTTCAAATTGAGGCAAATGCTCGCGAATTGATGCATTTGATTGAATTGCGATCCCAACCACAGGGACATGAGAGCTATAGAGAGGTTGCTCAACTTCTTTTTAAGGCAATTTCGAAAGTAGCGCGCCATCAACGAATATCATCATCTATGTTACATGTTGATTTGAGCGATGGTTCTTTGGGTCGTAGGGATTCGATAAAGCGTGAGATTGACAAGGCGGAAAGATCGATATAGTCACTAATCGACATAACAGGCATAATAACCGCTTCCAAGTTACTAGATTCTTTCGGGAACAAAATCTGTATTAATCTTGATCCACTATGCGAAGTATTTATATTTGCAAGCGATTCAGGCCGGTTTGGGTATTTTTTTGGTCATAGGGATGACGTTGATGATCTCTGTGACATTTTATAAAGTTATTGAAAGGACAATTTATGGCTCGGAAGAAGGCAGTCGAATTTGAAGAGCCCGACGATGATGCGGGTTTGAGCGACGATCTTGAATTAGGCGACGAATTAGACGACGAATTTGACGAGGGACTAGACGATGTGGAGTTCGACGATGAAGAGATTCTCGACGATCCTGACGATTTGGAAGATCTAGAAGAGCTTGATGTCGATGAGTTGGAAGAGGAAGAACTCGAACCAGACGATATTTTGGTCGATGACGACGACGATGCTGACCTCCCGGATTCAGATGTAGATGATGAATCCGATGACGATGAAGAGATTGAAGAAGAGGTAGAGGCTAGTCTCGATGACATTCTAAAAGAACGTCTCGTGGTCGTTGATTCAGACGACGAGGACTATGACGACGATGATTCCGACGATAGATCAGATATCGCGCTCACGGTTTTACCGAGGCAACCCGACGAGTTTGTATGCCAAAGTTGTTTTTTGGTGAAGAAACTTACCCAGCTAGCTGATAAGGAACATACTTATTGCCGCGACTGTGTGTAAGATTTTGTAATGATTATTGGTGGTTTTCTACCAAGAAATAAGGAATTGATGTCACGGTGCAAGAAGAAGATATTGCTAAGGTTCTCGACTACCTCGTATATGCCCCAGTTGGAATAATAACATCAGTGGCGGAATCATTGCCAAAGGCCGTTGAAAATGGTCGCTCTATCGTAGAGTCGCGTACTATGGTGGCCAAATTCATGGGAAAGATGGCCGTCGACTATACGGGCAATAAGGTAAAGACCCAAGTTGAAGATATCCGACGTTCTGTGACGGATGGAATTACTTCGGTGCTGCCTGAACCTTGGGGCGATCTAGCGAGGTTCATACTGGGTAATGATTCCACTCCGGGTGGTTCATCGTCGACTTCTAACGATGGTGGTTTTTATTCAGATGTTCCTTCTTCTGAGCCTGATAGAACAACGACAGTCGAGGCGGAGGCCAGCGAGAAGACAACGGTTTTGGCGGATTTGACAGAATCAGATGAGAGTGGTGCTGGTGACCTAGATGCTAAGTCACGACCTTTAGCACCGGTAAATGATGTCAATGTTGCTGACGTCTCCAATGGCGAGATCGATGTCATAATTCCTAACTATCAGACTTTATCGGCGAATCAAATAGTCGCAAGATTTGACCTGCTGAGCCCTTCTGAGCTGGATCTGGTGGTTCGTTTTGAGACAGAACATCGAGGGCGAAAGACCATAGTAGCTAGGGCTCAAAAGCTGCTAGGAGAACAGCCGTAACGAAAACGGATTTTGCAGTCGTCAGCTAATTTGTTGTCGCAAGGAGTTTTGGTCATAGGAAAAAGCCTTTCGGTCGAGCCATTTTCACCAAGAGAGCGGGATTTTGGCCTCACTTGTATTAGTGCTCTGGTCCATGAGGTTTCGAAATATCGCGGTGGTCAAGAACTGGCAAGGCAAGCTTTTGATCGATTTTACCCTTCGTTTTTTTCAGATTTGAGTAGATCTGACGATCGGAAGCTTCTGATTGGACGATGTGGGATTGATTTAGTTGGGTTTGCTTCGTTGATTATTGATGGTCAAAGTGGAGAGTTTATAGTCTTTGTCGATAGCAAGTTCCGCAACCAAGGTTATGGATCCAAACTTCTCAATGAGATCGTTGCAGTGGCATTGGGTTGCGGAACTTTATCGATTTACAGCTTTGTCTCTCCCGGAGCTCGTTCCTCTAAGAGTGCTTTAGAACGAGCTGGGTTCAAAGCGGATGGCCTGAGGATGACACGAGAGGCATAAATTATCTGAGCCTAAAGTGGACTTATGAGCCAGTCCATTTGGGTTCTCTCTTTTCAATGAACGCTCTGGGCCCTTCTCGAAAGTCATTTGTCTGTGATAGGGTGCTCATAGCCATGGCGCTCAATGAAAATAGCTCATCTTCAGACAGGCTTAGAGCTCTCTTTGCGATATGGAGCGACTCTCTAACCGCAAGTGGGGCATTTGTTGCAATTCGCTTGGCTAAGGCAGTGGCATCTATAAGCAGTTGGTCGTCTTCGGTGATCACATTGACCATTCCGTGCAGGTGAGCGTCGATTGCAGAGATGGGATCCCCTGTGAGTATCATCTCTAATGCTAGGTTTCTAGGTAGGACCTTTGGCAATCTAAAAAGTCCCCCAGCTGCCGCTGCTAGGGATCGCTTTACCTCTGGTACCCCAAATTTGGCTGATTTTGTGGCAACTATTAGATCGGCGCTTAGTGCGATCTCGCATCCTCCCGCTAGGGCAGAGCCGTGCACAGCCGCTATGAGAGGCTTTTTTCGATCCCGACGGACGATGCCGGCGAATCCGCCACGAGATGTTGCTAGAGCACTAGCATTGCCGCTCGCAATCTCTTTGAGGTCGGCCCCAGCCGAGAAGTTGGTTCCATTGCCATAGAGAATTGCCACCCATGCATCTTCGTTGGCTTCGTAGTTGTCTATCGCAGCCTCTATTCCTTGGGCAACTGCTCCGTTTATGGCGTTTCGAGCTTCTGGTCTATTTATTGCAATTGCCATAATGTGTTCGTCAAGCATCATTTGCTCGACAGCCGTTGATGATGTACCGGTCGCCATTTATTCTCACATTCTTAGTCAGTGATCTTCGATATGATCAACAACTCGATCCTATCTTTTTTGCCCTTTATACTTTGGCCAAATCTCAGTTGTGCGACTTTGTTTGTGATTTTTCGCCAGATTGACACTGTTTCCCTGATTGTTAGGGCGCGGGCGACGTACTCCGTCGTTCAGTGTCGTATCTCCGTGGTTCGGGATCTTTGAAATAAAAAAGTACCCCCATCCTAACTTTCGTTTGAACGGGGGTACTTTTGCTTGTTCTAGTCAGACTTGTAAGTTACTCAACTGGAGCTTGCGCTTCAACTGGAGCTTGCGCTTCAACTGGAGCTTGCGCTTCAACTGGAGCTTGCGCTTCAACTGGAGCTTGCGCTTCAACTGGAGCTTGCGCTTCAACTGGAGCTTGCGCTTCAACTGGGTCTCCAATTTTGCGTCGGGGACGTGGAGGCGGAGGCATCTTTATTCCAAGGAGTTCAGCTAGGTGAGGTATGCGGCCACTCATCTGCTGTGCGAGGGCCTGTAGTTCAACTGGTGAGTTTTCCGGAAGGCCACTTGGAACAACGAGCTTTCTAATTGGCGACGTCTCAAGGGCGCTTAGCATGGCGCTCCAGTGGTCCGGTGATGAAGCCGGGCTCAAGGTCTGGCTTGCGGCCTCAGAGAGGCGGTTTAGGAGTTCCTCTGGCAATTTAGAGTTAACGTCAGGGGCTCTTGTTGAGGCACGTACAGCCTTGATGCTCTTGTTCTCTGTAAGTGCTTCTTCTATTTGGGCTACCCATTCTGACTCAAGCTTTTCAGTTCGAGCTTTAAGTAGTACCTTTAGTCGACCGAGCAATTCGACGAGCTCTTCGGCTTTAGCCACTCGTTCGCCGAATGAAACTACTGTCTTGATATCGCGAATGGAGATATTGTCGGCGATTGCTAGAGCGGCTTCAGCACGATCTCGCCAAGATGCTCGCTCATATGCAGGTAGAAGCGATTCTGCGATTGCGAGAATTGGATCCGATGGCATAGGAGGCTTAGACTCTTTGGCAAGCTCTTGGTTTTGGGTTGCTATAGCTGTTCTAACAGCAGGTAATCCGCCGGCCATTAGCTGTTCTGCAATTGACTTTTGCTCCTCAGGCACCTCTGCAAGGAAAGCGTTTCTGTGGTGACTCTGGGGAGTCAATCGCGCAAAGCGAACTGGGGCCGGTCGATTGTTCGGGGTCCTAGGTGATTCGTTGCGCTTGCGATTCGCGCCATCGCCACGTGGTTGCCGACTTCCTGTCTTTTGGGCATCATCTGCGCCCTCTGTGGCAGGACGACGGTCGTCGTTGGAACGTGGTTTGAATTCTCGCTTTTCTCGCGGCTTAGAGTCCGCGCCATCACGACGTTCTCGCCTCTCGCCTCTAGGTTTAGCTTCGCCCGTACTAGCTCCACCTTCTTCTTTTCGGCCGCGGGGCTTATCCTTAGAGCGAGATTGTTTTGCTCGCTCGATCGTGGTGAAGGTGCTAATGGGCTTGGGCACGATCTCGATAATATTATTACGTGATTCCTCGCGCTTTTGGGGCGCATGCACGGACTCAACGTATATACCATCGATTTCGAAATTTACTTCAGCCTTTACGACATCGCCAACTTTGGCTCCTTCGTAAAGTAATGACCCTGAAAGTACTCCCTTAGGCTCTTTAGCCCCGGCTTTTCTCCAGGTCCAGGTTTCATCTGGCCTCTTACTGGTTAGCTCTAGTTCCAATCGGGACGACATTGTCTTTAACGTACTCCAGTTTTATTAATCTGCTAGGCAGGTCGCAAAGTGCCGTGCCGTAGTGAACTTTGGTGTTTTAGGTTTTTAACGCCTTAGAGTAGCATAAAGCAAATTAGCGGTAATAGGTGCATTTGATGGATTGTGCTTGTAATGAGTACTCTAGGAATTAACTATTTTCATCTACTAAGGCTCAAGATGTCGCAACCAGATCAAGTTAATTTTGATATAGCCAAGCATAACTTGGAGGTAGTGGACTTTAGCGATTCGACGGCAACTTCCTTGGATGCGTCGCGAGCCCTAGGCGTTGAGATCGGTGCAATCGGCAAGTCGATTGTATTTGTCTCTGATTCGTCAACAGTTGTTGTGTTGATATCTGCGATCAAAAGAGTATCACGCGATAAGGTTCGACTCGTTCATGGCGACTTGAAACTTAGGATTGGTAGTCCAGCTCTAGTCCACCAGAGGACCAATTACTCCGTGGGCGCTGTTAGCCCATTGTCGCTTCCCGATGAGGTCACATTATTCGTTGATAGCGCCTTAGAGGACTTTGATGTTGTTTGGGTTAGTGCAGGTACGCCAACTAGCGTGGTGGCTCTAAATCGAAGTGTGCGAATGGAGCTTTTCGGACCAGCTAGGTACGAATTAGCCGAAGACTGATTTGCACAATTGATTTGCACAATACCCCTGAGGTAGCCTAGAGATAGCTAAATCAGGCAGAGTTGGTTCACGATAGTGGCCTCGAACCTTCACCGATAGTTGGCTTCCTTGTCGCAAGTTCGAGTTAACCTTCCTTGGCTCAGTTGCTTGGCTCACTTAGCTCATTTTTTTAGCACCTGATTTGAAAGTGACTATATATCTCTTTAGTTGGTAGCTGTTTATAGAGATTTTGGTTAGGTTGTTAACTTCGGAGGAACGACATGACAAGGCTGATAGGTGGACACGTATCTGGTGCTGGCGGCGTAGCCAAGGCCATTACACGTGGTGAGGAGATAGGCGCTGGTGTAATTCAAATCTTTTCGAATTCACCTCGGGGCTGGAAGGCCCAGCGGATCTCTTTAAATGGGTTTAGTGATGTTGCTGTGGCGATGGCGGCAACATCAGGAGTCGTATCTAAGATCGTCAGCCACGCGAGTTATCTGATCAATCTAGCATCACCTGACCCCGAACTCTATTTGAAGTCCAAAGCACTGCTGAAAGAGACTGTCAACTATTGCGATGAGATAGGCGTCGAGAGTGTCGTGCTTCATGTGGGTAGCCATAAGGGCGCCGGCTTTGACAGTGCTTTGAACCAGATCGTTGACGCCATTGATCAAGCACTCGAGGGAACCAAGCGAGTGCGATTACTTCTTGAAAATAGTGCTGGAGCCGGTGACTCAGTTGGATCGAGCCTAAGCGAGCTCGCACTATTGGTGTCGACCTCGCAGAGCGTACGTGTTGGGCTGTGCGTCGATACCCAACACCTCTTTGCGAGCGGTTGTGACTATACCGTATCCCAAGAGATGGAGCGTTTTAGCTCGTCGCTTGCGGAGAAGTTCAAAAAAGATGTAATTGGAGCGGTACATCTCAATGACTCCAAGTCAACATGTGGTTCCAACCTCGACCGTCATGAGAATTTGGGCGATGGACACATCGGTTTGGTCGCTTTGGGTCAATTCGTAAATAGCGAGTGGTTTCGAGATGTGGATTTGATCCTAGAGACGCCTGGTGCTGGCGATGGTCCCAGAAGATCTGACGTCGATTTGGTGCAAAGCATGGTTCAAGCAGAACAGAATTAGTTCTGAGCCAACCAGATTGAACATTCACTTTTTTGATTACAGACGAAGTCGATTTGAGCGACCTCACTTTCCAGGTCGTTGATAGCGATCGATAGAGGTCGTCCTAATTCAATTCCTGCGCGATACTCTCCAACTACGGTGAAGTGTTGACGGTCATTTTTCGGTGGGTCGTATCGGTTGATTAGTTCTTCAGCGGCTTCGAAATAGGTCGAATTGTTTATGTGTCCCAGCAGGTCATAGTCGGTGAAGCGTGGTGTCCAATCGAGTTTCTTGCCTGTCGTGTGAGGATCAAGTGCTAATCGGTGAGTAACCTGCCTGTCAAATGCTGACGGACCAAAGATGGCTAGGAAGGAGTCTGAAGTGCTCTTTGGGGTGCGGGTTATCGGGTCGGTCTGAATCCAAAGAGAAGATATCTCCACGACTGGTTTTTCTTCAACTTGAATAGTTGTTCTTCTTTGAGCCCATGCTCTTCCTACTCCGGCACAGAATGTGCTGACATTGATTAGGTCCTGGTAGCGAGCGTCACCTAAGAACTCTATTGCGGTTCGACGGACAACCCAAATACCCTCTTGGGAGAGGCCAGAGTCGATTAGATCGCTAGCAGCGATATCCTGGGCTATGCGGACCGCAGAATCAATGCGAAGGCGCCCCATTGTGTCACAATCGCCAAGTCCTAAGCGCCGCTGCGACGTGAAGACCCGACCGGATTTGGGGATCTCAATCAGGGTTAATGGCGATTTACTTATGTTTGTTTCTAGTTGAGCTATTCGGTGATTCATTGCATGGATAACTTAGTTCGATACCCGATCAAATGGTGTCTATGGTGTTTCTAAAGCTATTTTAGAAGTTCGACTTATCCGCATAGGGTTTGACTGCTGAGCGATTTCTTGCATCAAAGCGACCATCGAGAATTGCCAAGGAGAAGGAGCCCATATCAAGTATTACGAACGGTCATAAAGGCAAATTAGAACGAGCAAGGTTCTTCGAATTGGTTAAAGCATCAATGTTGCAGGTGTACGATCTAATGAGAGCCTAAATGTTCATGATTTGCATTTGATCGCTTGGCTTCCTTCAATTTGAGCCCGATCTTTGCATTATGTATCTTAACATTATGAGTAGCATGAGTCTAACGTGGCGTCAGAGATCGTTCTTCGTCGGAGTCTTTTCTCAAAAAGTGATTCCGAACCACTTTTATGTTGGCAGTTCTCAGGTATCTTGGCCCCAAGGGCGGACAGCCATGCTAGGCCGTCACCGGGGAGGAGATTTTGTGTGCATTTTACGGGGCTGTAATCACTGATCTCGCCTGGCTGTATTCGTATACGTACTTATAAACTTTCGCAAGCAAGAGCCATTCCGGAGTAGCGGATGTGGCGACGCAAACACACATGTATTGAGAAGTCGCTCGACCAATGACATTCCAAACCTCCTTCGGTTAAATCGGTAAACGAATTCCTCGAGGTAAAGTTGCTTACGTTCCTCACGTCCGTGATAGGTTCCGTCGATAAATTTTTTGCAGTTTCCAATCAGGGTATTGAACCATTTAAATGTTGCATGTGCCTGTTCGTCTTTGGATAAAGTAACCGAATTTGGTAATCCAAGCTCTCGAGCACATGCCCCATAACTTGGATTACCGTCGCTTATCGGCTTCGTGTCAGAATCTAAACGCTTTACAAAAACATCTTTGAATGATTTGGCGGTGGTGTCTTTGATTACTTCCATAAAGCAATGGATCGGAGCTCCATTGCTAAGCGATACGCCAATTAGGACATTCGTTTGTGTCGTTCCTTTTGCTCTTTAGCCTTCGCCATGGCTCTCACCACCCAAAAAGAACTCATCTACCTGGACGTTTCCTCCAAGTTTGTATAAACCATTACGATCAGCCATTGCTTTTCGTAGCTTATTTAGCCTGAATCCACAGAAATGGACCAGCTTGAGCCCTTCGGTGTGACTCTGAGTCGGTTTTTCGGAACTGATTTAGGTTTGACGGAGGGTCTATGGCTTAAATCTGGTTTCAGAGTGCCAAATATGACCTATTCCCTTTGTGGTTGAGCCTGTTTGGTCATTTTTGAGATTGTGAAATCTCATTTTAGCCATAGTGACCTAGTCCCTTGTCTTCTAGAGCAGTTCCTTCAAGTAATATTCAGTGTGTTAGGTAACCAGATGTTCAGGTGATGGCGATCTCAAACTTTCTGATCCGATCAAGAGCCTCTAAGAACTTATCCTTATAGTGCCAGTGTTCTTCAAGATGCAGTATTACTTTTCTAGCTGAACGAGTGATATGTCCTGCGATCTGAAAGTAACACCGTCGAAGCTTTGGTGTGGTGTAACAGTTTCTGTAATAGCACGTATTCGTGCAGTGAATCGTGCCAGGTTGTGTTCAATTGCACCGTGCCAGGTTGTGTGCAATTGCGCCAACCCATCTTTCCTAAAATCAACCTATTCTCCCAGCTAGTTGAGTATGTGGTCTTACGTTGGGACACTACAAATGCGTCGCAATCGTCTTTATCCGTTTAAGGGGATCACTAACTCCTAAGAGACGGTAGATCTCTTTGTGAACCGGCTCAGAAACACCACTGGTGCGGATGTGATAGACAACGCCTTTATCTGATGCAAGAACTATGGTGGCTCGGTGGTGACTAGTGAGTTGATCTTTTCGGGTGCAATTGGTCAAATACACCCACATTCGGTAACCGCTCGTTCCTCGTAGCGGGATTGCGCAATTGTTATGGTGGTTCAGACTTAGGGAGCTTGGCATTCATATGGTTATTCACCATAACTACGCAAAGTTTATCCCTTTGAGGTCACGCAGGAAAACTTGCGACCCTATGAGAGATAGTCAAAGTTAGACGCTTGATTGGAATGTTGCTCGAAATCCCATCGCAGCAGTTTAAGAGTTCCCCAAAAGCCTCAGAATGGTTTTAGTATCTCCGATTATTTATCTCACCAAGGTGAACGGGGAAGTCTAACTATGATTTCTTGACGATATTTGCGCATAAACGAAATATAGATAGATCAAGTTGGATAGGGCGTTCCAAGGCGAGTATTTGCTTTAAGAAGATTTTCTAGAAACAGAAATTCCATCGAGGCCGAAATTTCGCTAGGTTGCTCGTAGCCGGTTAGTTCGTGCACGATTTGATCTCTCGTTGTGCTCTTGGAACCCCAGATGGTAAGGGCTACTGGTTAGTCGCAAGCGACGGTGGAGTCTTCTGCTTTGGTGATGCAGCCTTCTATGGCTCAACAGGTGCAATGAAGCTAAACAAGCCAATAGTAGATATGGCCTAGCAAAACTTCCCACCCGAAGTACTATCAAATGGGGCCAAAGGCGGAGACAACTCCGCTTTTGGCCCTTGAAACTATTGGATCATGTTTTATTTTGCAACTTGGCGCGGAAGATGCCTTGTGGCATAATTATTGGGTATTTCCTGGTAAATACTTTGTCATTGATATCCAAGGTGGGCATCGAGTGGCAGGATTAATTTAGGGTTTCTCTGTAGTTTTCATCAAAACTGTCCTCAATTGGGGATATGGCTGTGACGAAGGCGTCATAGCTTCTTTCTATCTTTGTCTTTTGGTGAGTGGTTTGGCAAAAGTATAAGTGGTTGAGCTCATCAGGTATAAAGTTCGCATATTCTAAGTCACTGAACTTTTACGAGTTCATTCGCGACGGTGGTAACCACCCAAGTCACGGCATATCTCATCTAGAAAGATCTCTAGAAAGATCGCGCTTAGCAGTCTAAAGATCGCTAGCGCGAGTATGATGTCGATGATCTGGCAATAGTGTGCACACATGTAATCCCTCGAATCCCACAGGGACACTAGGAAACTCCTGTTGTTTTAGTAGAGATAATTGCTTCGAAATCGACTCTAATTGTTTGTACCCTTAGTTCTTGTTGTAGCTGCCGGGTTCGTCTTGGCTCGTGAATTTAGCCCTTAGTGTTTTTTTATCGAATTTTCCGACGCTGGTTCGAGGAACTTGATCGATGAATTCGACCTTGTCGGGGAGTTGCCATTTTGCAAATCCTTGAGTTTCAAGATGAGCTTTTATTGATTCAATGTCAATAGTTGCATCTTTGTCCAGAACGACACATGCGAGGGGTCTCTCTTGCCACTTATCATCGGGCATAGCAATCACAGCTGCTTCGACAACTCCTGGCATTGCCATTAGGGCGCCTTCTAGATCGACGGAGGAGATCCATTCGCCGCCCGATTTGATTAGGTCTTTAGTGCGATCGGCTATGACGAAATAGCCATCTGGAGATCCAATTGCTACGTCGCCTGTCTTGAACCATCCATCCTCTGTGAAGGAGTCGGCGCCACGTTCGTGTAGATATGCGCTGATTACCCAAGGTCCGCGTACGTAGAGATTTCCCATTGACGTCCCGTCCCAGTCAACTTGGCTCCATTCGTCATCTCTAAGGGCTACGTCAATTCCTGGTGCTGGAATCCCAGCTTGGCCTCCAACCCGCTCTAGAAGTTCATCTGCGCCAAGGTGGCGCATGGAGTGCTTTGGCCTGGCGACTGTCGCTAATGGTGAGGTTTCGGTCATACCCCAAGCTTGGACGATTGGGATGTTAAAGTTGTCTCTATATCTAGCAATGAGTGCTTTCGGCGGTTGCGATCCACCACAAACTATCTCTCTGAGGCTTAGTTTTAGTTCGCCTCTCGATCGTAATTCTTCTTCTAGACCTATCCATACAGTAGGAACACCTGCAGCAAGTGTTACCTCCTCGTTTATCAGAAGATCCACAAATGAACTGGGGTGTAGATGAGGATAAGCAAATGCAATCTTTGCGCCTGTGGCAATTGCCGCATGAACCATTCCCCATGCTGATGCGTGAAACATCGGCACTACAGGAAGGATGCAATCTGAGATTCCAAAACACATGCCAGAGGGCGATGCTGCATTTAATGCATGGAGATAGGTGGAGCGGTGCGTGTAAAGTGCCCCCTTGGGCCGTCCGGTCGTGCCTGATGTGTAGCAGAGGCCAGCCGCCTGTCGTTCTGGAATAGGTTTTTCGTCGTACTCATCGAGTGCGTTCGAGAGTAGTTCTTCGTATGACTCAAGGCCCTCAATTGAGCTTTGAGGAATTACGTCGTCCATCACGATGATCTTTTTTACGGTGGGAATTTGTTCTGCAATGGCTTCTAGAACTGGGACGAGATCTGGTGTCGTGAAGATGGCTTCGTCTTTTGCGTCGTTGATTATGAAGATTAGGTCCTCTGAAGATAGCCGAGCATTTAAAGTATGAAGTATGCGACCAGTGCATGGAATTGCGAAATAGCACTCTAGATGGCGATAGTTGTTCCAACTTAAAGTGGCGACCTTTGCGTTTTCTGTAAGACCAAGACCGTCTAAGACGTTCATCAGCTTTTTGCTTCTCTTTGTGAAGTCACCAAAGCTATAGCGGTGGGTCGTCGTTGGAGAAGTTTGCGTGACGATCTCAACGTCACTAAAGTGCGTGTCTGCATGGGCGAGAAGGCGCCATGTATTTAGATCGACGTCCATCATTGACATATTGTTTCCCCCTGAAAATTTATTCTTATCCCCTATAAAGTTAGCCTAAATCTATCGACATTTTTGGTTTGAATGGTTATCGATATATTTAGATGGGAGAAATTTATCGACAGGGCTTGTTCTGTCGATCTGGAGGTTGAAATGTGGAGGTATCCATCTTTGTTGAGGGATCTAAGGTTTAGGAAACAACCCATTCGAAACCAGCTAGATGTCTATCGTCCCTCTGGAATAGCCGCTCTGGATGCCATTGAATTCCCATCAGATTGTTGCCTTCGATGGCCTCAATGACGCCGTCGGGACTATAGGCGACAGGATGAACATCTTTACCGACGTCTTTTACCGCTTGATGGTGAAGTGTGTTTACCATTTCGGCACCTTTCATCTGTGATCCAAGTTCGCTATTACTTTCGAATCGAATGGCATGGGCTAGGTCGTATTCTTGTTTTGGCTTGGAGTGGTCATGAAAGCCAGCACTGACCAGATCTTGATAAAGCGAACCGCCCAGGAAGACATTCAATATTTGCATCCCACGACAGATCGCGAGTATTTTCTTGGATGACGAAAGAGCTGCTTCTATCATCGCCATCTCAAAGCGATCTCTTTGTGGATCAATGGTTTCTAGTTTGGGATGAGGGTCTTGGCCATATAACGCGGGATCGACATCCCAACCACCCGAAATTATCAGTCCATCCAATTGGTCCATTGTGGAGCGGGCGTACTCCGAGAGCGTTATTTCAGATTCGGGGGATTCCAAAAGATTGGTTGGCGCCGCCGAAACGAGAATTGAAAGCGCATTGAGTTTGCTCAAAGCATCGCTGTAGCCAACATGTATCCCGTACCTATGGTCATTTTGCCTGCCAAAGGTTATGCCTATTCTCTTCAACTCTTCCCCTTGATCTACGGTCGCCACAGTCCTAAATTGACTAGTACGGGTTATCGATTTCGTCAATCTTATAAGCACGAGTCGGTGATTTGGCCGCGGAGAGTGCGTTGGTTTCTTTTTGTATTTTATGAACCAAAGAGCAACATCGTGTAAGATCCTTTGTCGTCATAGCAGGGAGATCTCGAGATAGCGGATCAAAGGCGATACTATTGCCTAAGGTGTAGATGGTATTTGGATTGAATATCGAGTTCGAATTCAGCCTAAGAAAGGATTGAAGTGAACGATCTTCTCCACGATCTGAGACAAAAAAATTCATCGTTAGTAAATGGGGTCCATCGCAATCTAGAAAAGAGCGATGTCCGAGCTATTGCTATTTCGTTTATCGATAACTCTGGCATTGCAAGAGCCAAGGCTATTCCTTTTCAACGTCTAGATACGGTTCTGTCTAAAGGTTTATTGATCTCACCCGTTTTGGACACCCATATGGTAAATGACGTCCCTGCTCCCAATGCATATTCAAAAGAACACGAGATTCTTCTTTTTCCAGACATTGAATCCCTTTCCTTGGTAGAGGGCGATCCGGGGTGGGCCTGGGTAGCTGGGTCGCGATTCAACTTTGACGGTTCGGCCTATGAACTCTGCCATCGAAACATTGCTGGTCGACTACAAGGTGAACTTTCTAAAATTGGCCTTGTAGCACGCATTAGTTTTGAAGTCGAATGGTCTGTTGAACCGATTACTTCCAAGGCCTCGAAAGAGGGAAAAGATACTCCAAACGTTCTGGAGGGTTCCTCTTTTGGGTTGGCTCGTTTGGTGGACGTTGGCGCGTATTGTCTTGAGATCTTAGAAGACTTGGAAGCAGCCGGCGTTGGAGTAAACGAGATCTTTCCTGGTTTTGACTCTGGCCAGTTTAAGGTTTCAACGGATTCGTACGATATCGTTCGGGCTGGCGATGTGGCAAGTCTGGTTCGTCACGTAATTCGAATTGCCTCTCGGCACCATGACTTGAGAGCATCCTTCTCGCCGACAGTCAGTATCGATGGTCCTTATAATTGTGGTCAGGTTAGATTTGTCTTTCAAAGCTCTGGGAAGAATCTATTTGGAGCCGGTAGCGAATTCGCAGGACTAACACCAGAGGGCGAGGCAATTTTTCGTGAATTGATCTCGGAATTGAATGCGCTTGTCGCGATTGGTGCACCGAGTTATGGCTCATATTTGAGATTCGCCAAAGAGCAACGATCTAAGTCAAAGAGAGTGGCTGGTCTCATTAATCCGAGTTCTTCAATCTCTTTGGTTCCTGCGAATGAGATCTCTGGGGAGGTTGGCGCCTTTGGGCGTATCGGAGTCTTTGATCAAAGTGCTTCGCCATACCTAGTGGGCGCTTCAATGGCTGCAGTTGCGACAGCGGCCATTGAAAAGTTGCGTTCGATCGGTAGCGATACAAGTGGGACGTTAGTTGACTTAGGGGAATTTGAGGATTCACCGTCTTTTCCAACCTCTGTCGATCAAGCAGTTGAGGCATTAAAAGGGAGTCAAGTTTTGATGGACGCCTTTGGACAGGTATTCATCGAAACATTTGCTTCGTTGCGAGTTGCAGAGTCAAATTACCTACAGGGCATTGGTGACCTAGATGCGACCGCTGCAGTCAGATATCGTTACTAGTCATATCAAGACTAGGATCTCGATATGGGATCTATCGCAATAGTGGATGCGATGGTTTTTGCCAACTTATGCGTGATCGGAGATTCCATGTAAGTTGGTTTTATACGGGTGAATCCTTCCCAATCCTATCTTTTGGATCCAGGCACTAAGATCCAAAAGATAGAGGACGCTACTTGGAGCGCTTTGATTGATCTGGGTTATTTGGCGTCTTTGGCTCAATCTTACTTTGAGCTTCCGGCCTCTATTGGCGCTTAAGCGACCCTCAAGCGACCCAGTGTTGTCGATATTGTCATCTGTGGCACGTGGCGCGTTGGAGTGAGATCGTCAGAACCCAGGTGCGTTATTTGTGGCGGTGGCCGGGTTCTGGTGTTTCAATCCTCACGCGGTTCCTTCGAGTGATCTTGCGCGAGCTGGCAGATATGGGATCTAGGGTTTTTCACCTTAGCGGCGCATTGGGGATTGACTTTTAGGTTCTGAGTTTTGGTCTAGATTATGTTTTGGTCCAGATTAGGCGAAGGGAAGGACGGAAGTGCTACCATCGCAGTGTTTTTGGCGATTGAGGTACGGACCATATTTATTGCGGGTTAGAGATCAATCGCCGGTGATCAAATCCCAAGCTTTGAGGCAATTGCTCTCAGTTCGTTGTGAATATCATTGTAGATGGATACCCTTGGAAGAAGGTTTTTAGCGACTTTGACTACAACGCTATAGTTTGCATCTACCACATTGGCAATTGGCGCCTTTGAGATCTGCGATAGCAGTTGGTAGGCGTCCATATGGTGCAGCTCGAATAGTTCTTGAAACCAATGAACCATCTCTACTTGTGCAATTCGCCAAGAGTCTTCCATTGGCCTCGATGACCCCACTACCATTAGCTGGTCGTCGCTTTCGATTCTTGGCCAAAGGGGTGCATTACCTTTGATCAGCTCTACTATCAAAGTGGTGGTCATGGCTCCTTCAACTGCGGTTCCGCATGCTTCGCCCTCTCCTTGGCGGTAGTGGCCGTCTCCAAGTGAAAAGAGCGCTCCCTCTACATTTACCCCTAAAAAGCAAGTAACCCCTGGTCTCATCTCAGGTGTATCCATGTTCCCGCCAAAGCGCTCCGGGACAAGGGAAGTTCTTACTTCGGAAGCGCCGGGAGCAACTCCAACGGTTCCCAGCATCGGCTCGATAGGAAGGTCAACTTTAAATTCACTAAAGCGAGCATCATATTCAAGCGTATTCTTTGACCGATTGATATGGTATATCCATGTGGTATCTTCGAGGGGATCCTGAAGGGTTGCGGTTCGATCTGTTGAAGTGAGGCCGCCAAAAAATGGCATTACCGCAGAGACCCCCCAGTCGCGTGCTGGCTTCATTGAGATGAAATGAAGCACCAAGGTATCGCCGGGCTCTGCGCCTTCCACGTAGAAAGGACCTGTTTGAGGGTTGACATAGCGCAGATCTACCTTTTGACTGGAGAGATCTGCTGGTGTTTGAAGGGCATAGTTGAAAGCGTCTTCCGACCAGAGTTCCATGATCGTTCCTGGACGGACCTTAAATAGCGGCTTTGCTCCCCCGAAGGTATAGTTGAATTGCTCTCGTTCTGGTCTAAATTCTATTTTTTCCATCTGCCTGTCAGCCTTTGTAGTTCCCTTATCGACCCTCTCGAGGTCTGATTTTGACGTTTTTCTCTGAAAGTTGATCGATAGATGTAACGCCCATCAATCCCATTTGGGTGCGGACCTCCTTGGAGAGGATTTCAAGTGCTCTTGCAACGCCATCTTGTCCACCTGCCATGAGTCCATAGAGATAAGCGCGACCAATAAATACGGCATTTGCACCTAGGGCAATGGCGGCTATGATATCTGCTCCAGTGGTGACTCCGCCATCAATATAGATTTCGTATTCAGCAGGTAACCCAGCACGAATCTTCGGGAGTACCTCCAGTGGTATTGGTGCCATCTCTAGCTGGCGTCCTCCGTGATTGGAGATCCAGATGGCATCGACCCCAAGGTCTACTAAGGTGAGGGCATCCTCGGTTGTAGTTACCCCTTTTGCGATTATCTTTCCTTGCCAATGCTCTCTGAGCCAATGAATATCCTTGGCTGTAATCGCGGGATCAAAGACTTGCCCAACTAGGTCAGCTACAGAGCCCGAAGTGGATTTGAGGTTTGCAAATTCAATAGGGGGTGAAGCCAAAAGATTGAACCACCATCTCGGATGCATTGAAATATCTATCAATGAAGATAGAGAGAGCGTCGGTGGAATTGTAAAACCATTTCTAACGTCGCGATTTCTAAGGCCAGCAATTGGCGTATCTAAGGTCAATGCGACACTGTCATATCCCTCTCTTGCTGCCCGCTCGAGCAGTTCAATGTTGAATAATCTATCCTTCCAAAGGTAAAGTTGAAAGATCTTGCGCGTGGAAGGCGCAGCTTTAGCTAGCTCTTCGATCGAGGTTGTTCCCAGCGTTGACAAGGCATAATGAAGGCCTGAATCCTTAATACCTCGGGCGACGCCCACCTCTCCACTATGGTGCATCAGCCGGGTGAATCCAGTTGGAGCTAGCGCGAAGGGCATTGGACTCTTCACCCCTAAAATTGAGGTAGAGGTATCTATCTTAGAGATGTCGACTAGTAGGCGGGGAGTGAACTCTGCCCTTAGGTAATAGTCTTTTTGACGCCTTAGCGCCTCCTCGGTTCCCGCAGCACCATCGACGTAATCAAAGACTCCCTTAGGGACTCTACGTCGCGCAAGCTCTCGCATGTCGGCGATATCGGCCACGCGGGTCAATCTTGATCTTTCTAGATTGAAGAAGTCGTCGGAGAAGTTCAAATAATTTCCAACATTTCTTAGCCGCGGTCTTTTCATGATTGCTCTCATTGGATCAAGTGGCTAATTATCAAGGGGTTTTTCAATTAAACTGCTCGCTTTGTTTCTACGGCTAGAACTGAATTCCTCGGGTTAGCGCCCCATCGACGACGAGGTTGGTTCCAGAGATTCTGCTCGCTGCGGGGCTTGATAAAAATATTACAGCATTGGCGCTCTCTTGCGGTGTTCCCATTCTTCCCGTTGGATTTAGCGCCATCGCCATATCGAAGAGTTGCGGATTTCCATTTTCAATATTTTCCCACACTCCACCCGGAAAGTAAGTATTACCAGGTGAAACCGTATTTGCACGGATATTTTTGTCAGCATAGGTGAAGGCTAGGTGGGCTGAATAGGCGATAATTGCAGATTTGACAGTTCCGTATGGCCCACCTGCAAAGTCGGCTTCGCGCCCCGACACGCTTGAGATATTCACTATCGATCCTTCGCCACGAGCAATTAGATGGGGTAGCGAGGCCTTGCAGATTCTAACTGTACCCATTAGATCGACCTCTAGTGAGAGCTTCCAATTTTCTTCGCTGTCAGGTATGGCAAGTGCACTGACGTTATTAATTACGATATCGAGGCCGCCAAGTTCCGATGCGCTGGCTTCCACCCAATCAGCAACACCTTGTGCATTTCCTATGTCAAGCGTTGTCCCCATCGCTCGAACGCCAAGTGAATTTAAGAGTGTTTGAGTTTCAGCCACTTCTGAGGGGTTACGGGCGCAGAATGCCACGTTGGCACCCTCCTTTGCAAATCCCACAGCAATAGCACGACCAATTCCTTTGGTTCCTCCTGAAATAAGCGCAACTTTGCCTTTGAGGCCAAGGTCCATTTTTTATCACTCCGAATTTAAAATCTTAATTCTCTTCATCGTTTTGGATATCTTCGATGATCTCAATTGCTAACGCCTTCGACGCTTAGGATCCTCTTGTATCCCTAATGCATCTATGAATTATCACAGATGATACCCTACCACACAAGGACGAGTGGTATATTTCTCCCGAATTATTTAAATGACCATGAGTTTTTTGGACTGGGCGAAACGATGAGGTGGTTTCATTGGGTTTTTTGGACCGTCGCTTGGCACTTGCTCTTAGGAGTTTCTGTTTGGTACTTTGCCCTTTTAGATGGAACGATTTGGTAAACAATGGTAGATGGTGGACCTCGTAAATGACTTTTTGGAAGATACCTTGCATCTATGCCTTGCTATTTTGCATTGTGATCTTTAGTATCGAATGATCTTGGGACTTTTATTTTCGAATGGACAAATCGTTAGTTGGTTGATCCAATATGTGGACGTTGGACAATTTTGGACCTATAGGAATGTTGCTTTAATTTCGTGACATAACGCTTTAATTCGAGAGTTGTTTCCCCTCCCTCGATTGCAGAGTATTCTGCAGGGACAGGTGCGACAGGGGCTGAATAAAGGATTGATTTAATTTTTCTTTGTGTCACCCTTGTCTTTTGATTATCGTGTAGTTACTTCCAAGTCATATTTCTCGAGGATGTCAACTATAGAACGTTTGGCTCAATTGCGTTGAATTGGAGGTTTTGGCGGAGTCGAACGAGGAGACGAACCAATATCGGTCTCCTCGAACGATCGTGTCGCGTACTTCGAGTTGAGCCGCGCCGAAATATGTGACTCTTCGGATTGAGAGAGCGGCACTCGGTGATTTACAACCGAGTAGTTCTGATTCTGATGGTGGTAGGACGATTGGCGAGAATCTTTCTTCGCCACTGGTGGGCGAGATGTGACAACGCAGTTCAAGTTCGTCGTAAAGGAATGTGTGCTCAAAGGCTACATTTAGGAGAGGCTTTGCATAACTCATTGGTATGTGCACCTTGTCATGAGCCACTTCTAAGGCGCCCGCATATCTAAGACGTTCTAGGTAGAAGAAGTTGTCGTCGGTCAATTGGAACTGACACGCTAAAGCTTCGTCGATGACGCTACCCTGAAAAAGAACTTTAGAGTTCTGCTGATATCCGCACCGCTCTAATTCGCGAAAGAGCGAATAGATCGAGCCGAGACGCTGTTCAAAGCGAGAGTGTGACAGAATGGTTCCTCGCCCGCGATGGCGAACCACGAGGCCATCTTGTTCCAAGTGACGCACGGCTTCACGAACGGTTTGACGTGAGACTTGATAGTGCTCGATCATCTCCTTGTCCGTTGGAAATCTTTCAGTGAATTCGCCAGAAGATATTCTTCTGCGTAAGTCTTCTAGGAGCTGTGACCAAAGTGGCAGCGGACTTTTGCGATTCAAACCGTACTCCTGTTTTGTAGGGATTATTCTAAGGCAAATTTGTCATAAGATTAGCAGATCGATGCTTTGGATTGACCCTAAGGAAGACGATTGTTACCGTTTTATAAGTTGTGGCTGTGCGCTTCAAATTTGGTAATATCTATGCGGAATGTATCTTTTTTAGTCGGGAATCGTTTCCTAGAGTTCTCGCTAAGCTAGGCCCCACATCTTGTATCATCGCTTGGGTTTAAGTGGAATCTGCCATTCAAAATGCGATTGACCCACTTGAAACATAACCTTTTGGTCGAGATAATTTTTGAGGTATGGGAACCTAGCGCTGATCCGGATCCATGTTAGAGTGATGAACCTTAATTTGTTTTTGAGCAATTTTAGATATCGCAAAGCAAGTTGAGATCACGGTTTGGGTCCGTTTGTACGATGAGATCTGTCGGTGCGATCTATTGGTCTCTGGTTGGTTTTACTTTAGGCGCCGACGTGAAAGAGACGTTTGGCGTTTTCATAGAGGATGGCCCGCAACCATTCATCGCCAAGACCTAAGTTGGCTAGTGATGAAAGTTGGAGGGCATATTGATATGGGATATTGGGGAAGTCACTGCCCAAGAGAATTTTATCTTGGAGTTTTTGCAAGATGGGTAATAAGGAGATAGGAAATGGAGACTGTTCCTGGGTGAAGGGGGTAAAGGCCATGGTGGTATCGAGATAAATGTTAGGGTATCGCTGGGCGAGTTCGATGAATTGAAGATAGTCAGGCATTCCCATATGCGCGATTATCAGATACAGTTCGGGAAATCTTTCCAAGACAGATGAGATGGGGTCAACTCCTGTAAATCTTCCTGATGTTGGTCCTGAGCCTGCATGTATCACGATGGGTATCTGTGATTTTTCTAAGATCGACCATACCTCGTTTAGATTTGGGTCCCTAGGATCGTAGTTTCCCACCTGGACATGGGATTTAAAGACCCTGGCTCCTTCTTGGATTGCAGAAGTTACATATTGAGGTGCGGATTCTTCTGGGTAGAAGGTGGCTGAATGGATGACCGACTTCTGTGATTTGGCAAAGTCTGCGCTCCATTGATTTAGCCACTGTGCCATATCGGCCTTGTGGGGGTAGTTCAATGCGCTATGTGCAATTACTCCGATTTTATCTAGAAACGAAAGACGTTCTGACTGGCTGATTTTGTACTGTATGGGCCAGTGTCGACCCATTAAAGGGCCGGCATCTTCGAAGTATTGCCAAACCTTCGCCATCACATTGTCTGGCATGAAGTGGATATGGATGTCGATTATTCCTGGTAATGAAAGGGACTTGACAAAGTCGTTGATCTCGTGGTCTTGAAGTGTAATTTGGGCCAACTTTGATCTCCTATTGATCGATACTTGCTACCTTCGGAATCGTTAAATTGCGATCGATGGTAAATTGCGACAGCAAAACTTTCCTATGATCCTAACTTAGCGCCCTGATGGGAACTTTTCAGAGAAATACCAATACAGCGATTTGTGCGATTGAAGATTGGGGTTGGTGATTAGGGTTCGTTGGACCCAAAGCGTTCTGGTAATTGACCCAGATGGGACCTACTCGGGGATGCTTGTTTTTGAGAACTCTCGATCGTCGATTGAAATTGCAATAATTGGGTGATTTATGAGGGCGGCTCACCTTCGTCTTCCAGCACCTCTAGGGCTGGTAAAAATCACTATACCGATTAGATCGTGAGAGCTTAAATGGCGTTAACTTTTATAAGTTCACATTCCTTCGAAACTACAGATCGGACCAGCCTTCTATGGAGGATACCTCAGGGGCCCACGGGGGTTCGGCTCCTTGCTTGGTGCAGTTTAGAGCAGCTATTAGAGCAGCGGCTTTAGCGGCTTTAGTGACTTGGCCTATGTCGTTGATTTCATTTCGGCTTAGTTTGGACTTTAACCACCAGGCAATGAATCCTCCGACAAATGCGTCTCCAGCACCTACGGTGTCAGCGATCCTAACAATAGGTATCTCTACGAATGCGGTTTGATCCCCAATGTAGATCTCTATAGGTGCCCCACCACGGGTTACGAGGATACATCGTGGCCCTTGAGCAAGAAGCGATTTAGCGGCATTTGCAATCTCTAGCCCGGGGAATAGGTAATCCAGATCTTCATCACTGACTTTTATGACATCACAGCGTTTGTATAGTCTTGTGAGTCTTGCGATATATAGATCCTTGTCGGCGATTGCAGTGGGCCTGCAATTTGGATCTATGACGACAAGGGTATCTTCCGCAGCGCTGGATAAAATTACCTCTGCTACAGAAGCCATGGGTTCTACTACTAGTCCTAAAGTACCGGCATAAATTGCGCCGATAGGCCTTTTGCATTGATCCATGAATGCGCTAACTTCGTCCGTGTTGATTTGAAAAGCGGAGGTTCTATCTAGATGGAAGCCATAAGTTGTCTTACCTTGGTCTTGGTTTACCACCGCTAGGGGAGTGGGTAGTTGAATTTCATCGGGTAGCCCAAGGATTACTCCGTCTTTTTGGAGTCCGACTCGAATCTTGCGCCCGAAGACGTCCCAGGAAAGTCGACTAAAGAGATATGAGTGGCCCTTTAATCTAGAGATCGTTCTAGCGACGTTTAGCGGTCCACCGCCAGGAATTGCCCTAATAGCGCTATCTTCGCTTACAAAGAGGTCTACGAGGTTTTCTCCCAAGATTACAGCAGCCGGTTTGGATTCTAAGGTTTGGTCGTCTCTCGCATTGCCGGTCGAATCTTCGATGGCTATCTCGTTTTGGCTTTGGGGCATATCTCACCTGTCACGCGTGACTTTCATCTTGCTTAAATCATGATAGAAGCGAATTGGAGATTTGCATAAGAGATTTGATTACCCATTGGAGAGTTGGGTAACTTCCATATCCGGATTTGTAACCTAGCACCTTGAGGGCTGAATCGTGGAGCGAGGTCTTGGATCCAAGGGACGAAAATATAATAAGCGCGTATACTATATATTTATGGAAAAAGTGATTGCTGTAGCTCGAGCGTCCTCAAAGGTAGCTCCATCGACTTTCTACGATCGCTGGCTGGACCTTGGGAGTTGGAGTGATTGGGATTTAGATGTCGAGTGGGCCACTCTTGTGGGACCTATGATTCAAGGTGGCGTTGGAGAGATGAAGCCAAAAAGGGGACCGAAGGTTTCTATCAAAATTGAGTCATTGGAGTTAGGTAGCTCTTTTGTCAATAGCTCACGGTTGGTCGGTGCCAAATTGATATTTGGTCATTTTCTCTTGGCCCGCGAAGATGGTGGAAGCGACATCGAGGTAGCGGTTTCACTTTCAGGGCCAATGACCTGGATGTGGCGACGTATTTTGGCTCCAGGTATTCGCTCAAATACCAAAGCCAGTTTAGATCGCCTGGTAGAGATGGTTGAAAATTAGGTTTTAGAACTTCGCAGTGATTATAAGGGCCGCTTTGGTTGCCGGATCGCAAGAGCTATTTAACCTTCAGTGGCCACCAAGATTACTTTAGCTATGCCATTGTTAGATTTTGACTATGCTTATTTCGATTTGGGAAGGATTCAAGATATGGCGATAGCTCCTCGGCAAAACTTAGATAGTGAATTCGATACGCCACAGGCGAGTCCTGGCTTTTTACTTTGGTATACCACGAATCGTTGGCAGGCATCTCAAAGGGCTGCACTTCGACCATTTGGATTGACCCATGTTCAATTTGTGGCTCTAGCTTCATTGGTTTGGCTTAAGAACAAGCGGGTAATCAACCAACGAGATTTAGCAAGCTTTGCATCTATCGATCCGATGATGACCTCTCAGGTCTTGAGGAGCCTTGAGGCAAAGAATCTAATTGTTCGAAGTCAGGACCCACTCGACAAGAGAGCGTGGCTTCTTTCGGCTACCGAAGCTGGAACTGAACTGGCGAATCAGGCCATAGTTGCCGTAGAGCGATGTGACGAGGAATTTTTTAGTCGACTCATCGATGTAGAAGCTTTTGTGGAGCAATTAAAGGCTTTGTCGGCGATTGAAGAGGCATAGCTCATAAAGTGTTTTGGTCTTCCTTGGGCCAACCTTTAAATCGTGAATTTCTATTTCGATTGTTGCTACGGTCTAACCGATTAAGAGATCTAGCGATGAGATGATTTTGACATCACATAAGCTCGGCCTAATTGGATTATCTTGAAACCGAATGTTATGTGGCGAAATCTCTAGTGGCAATGGACGGTGGCACTAAATTGTGGCCCATCGTCTTTTGGAGATTGGCACCTTCAAAATCTTTTACGAAGGTGCCAATAGACATTTAGAGCCCTGAAGCGATATAAGCGCCGAAAGGGTTAAATCGGCAAAGTCGAGTCGTTAGTAGATTGCTATCCCGGTGACGGAATCGAAGAAGTGAAAAGCGGTAGAATTTGGCTTTAGGCGAACGTTATCTCCAGCCTTTACAATTGCGCGTGGTTCGATCCGAGCAACTCCTGCCCCTTTGCTTTCCATTATGGTTTCTGCCTCTTCAATCGCACCCTCAACGGTGATCGAATTAGCTTTTATCGTGAAGTGAACGATGAGTTCAGAGCCTAGCGCTTCCACGATTTCCACTACAGCACCTACCGCATTAGTCTCTAATTCGTCAGCCAACGATAGGTCCTCGGGGCGAATACCAACGGTAATTTGCTTGCTTGCGTAACTTTCGAGGATTGGATGTGATACGAGAACGCTGTCAGGTAGATCGATGAGTTCCCCAGCGAGAATAAGTCCCTTGGCGCCCTGAGTCAATTCTGCCTGGTAGAGGTTTATTGCGGGCGATCCGATAAATGAAGCGACGAATTGGTCGATGGGATAGTCGTATAGGTTTTGCGGGGTATCGCATTGGAGGAGATTGCCGCTATTTAGAACCGCCACGCGGTCTCCCATGGTCATAGCCTCGGTCTGATCGTGGGTAACGTACATGGTTGCTACGCCAAGCTGGCGCTGAATCTTTAGGACTTCAGAACGCATCTTCACTCGAAGCTTGGCATCGAGGTTTGAAAGAGGTTCGTCCATCAAAAGAACCGAAGGCTCCCTTACTATTGCTCGGCCCATGGCTACACGTTGGCGTTGGCCCCCAGAGAGTTCCCGAGGCTTACGGTCCAACCATTCGGTCAGACCAAGAAGTTCTGCGGCGGCACGTACCTTATTGCCGATCTCTTCCTTGGGCAGCTTCTTGAGTTTCAGGGCAAAGCCGATATTTTCAGCTACCGTCATGTGGGGATAAAGGGCATAGTTTTGAAATACCATCGCGATGTCTCTGTCTTTGGGTGATACTTCGTTGACTACTTTCTCGCCGATCTTTAAAGATCCGTGTGAGATATCTTCGAGTCCGGCAACCATGCGGAGTAGCGTGGTCTTCCCACATCCTGACGGGCCAACTAGGACCATAAATTCTCCCTCGGCGATCGATAAAGAGATGTCATGTACCGCTTCGTAACCGTTTGGATAGATCTTTTTAATATTTTCTAGATTGATAGTTGCCACGGTTGCGTCCCCCAGTTAGGTAGTAGTTTCTCGCAATTTTTCGGTCTTTACCGCTGGTGGCCACCATTTGTTTAAATGGCTAAGACCAGCGGTTTCTTTGGTCTTTGACTAATGATTTTGTCTTAAAAAGTAAAACGTAGCTCTTGAGTCGAAATCACGGACTCCCATCCCGCTAGTTGAATTGTATCACTTTGGACCTCCCAGCTTGTGTTATCTAGGCTGTGTAGGACGATTGAATTTGGGTCGCAGTGTGCAATTATCGTTGCATCTGAAAGGTTTGAGGCAACATAAGAACGCCCGGTTCGGTAATAGAGTACATCGGGTGGACTCTCCAAGAGGGCAAAATGTTCTCGTCGAAAGTCATAGGCCGTCTTGCGCAATGCAAATAGTTCTCGAGCGTAGTGAAGGATCGAATTCCTATTGGCCATTTGCGAGGCCACATCTTGATAGTCATTTGCTCTATATGGTAACCACGGAGCGCTGTCGCCATCACTGAAGCCACGATTTGCACTAGAGTTCCACGACATTGGTAGTCTTGCGCTATCTCTTTCAAATCGAGTACCTGGTATGCCCGCTGTCATTTCGTCCCGCATCATCTTTGGTGGTACCGCTTCGTCACCAAACCCAAGTTCGTCACCATAGTAAATGACTAACGTGCCCGGAAGGGTGGCAAGGATTGTAAGTGCAACTCGGATCTTTTTCGCATCACCTTTGGCCCATCGTGTTGGGAAGCGGGAGATATCGTGGTTCGAAGCAGTCCAGACGGGAGTAGATCCCTCAGGGAGATGTCTTAGTGTCTCGGCGATGGACTTCCTAAGAGAGCTGGCATCGAACTTCGAGAAGGTAAAGAGGAAGTTGAAGGCCATTTGAAGTTCATCGTTTTTTCCGTAAAACTTCGCCAACCCTTCTAAGCCATCCACCCAGGTTTCACCCAGTAGTAGACGCGGTGGAGAGTACGACTCTGCTAAGTTTCTCCATCTCCGATAGACATCGTGGACCTCGGGTTGATTTTTCGAATATTTTTCTATCAAGTTGAACCGTTCATTCACCGTATCTTCAGGAGGTGCAATTGGGTCGTCTCTTAGGTCTTTGTCCTTGTAGAGGCCGTGCGCTACATCGATTCGAAATCCCGCCACACCCTTTGCGAACCAGAATTGAACGATCTCATCCATCTCTCGATGAATTTGTGGATTCCACCAGTTCAGATCCGGTTGACTCTTTAAGAAGTTGTGGAGATAATATTCCCCGGAAGCTTCGTCAAAGGTCCATGCGCTCGAACCAGTTGCATCGATCCAATTATTAGGTGGCTGGTTCGGCCCCTTGCCCTTTGCCCAAACGTAGTAGTCTCGATATTTTGACTTTGGGTTACCCTTAGACTCAATGAACCAGGCATGTTGGTCGCTCGTGTGGTTAGGGACAAGGTCTAGAAGTACGTGGATTCCTAACTCTGCTGCTGTTGATATGAAGCGCTCTAGCTCCTCCATTGTACCTATAGAGGGGTGGACGCCTTTGTAGTCGGCTACGTCGTATCCCCAATCTCGATCTGGAGAGGGCATACTCGGTGAAAGCCAGATGCCGCCTACGCCGAGCCAGTTTAGATACGGTAGCATTTCGTGGGCACCGATTATATCTCCTAGCCCGTCTCCGTTGCCATCCTTAAAGGATCGAATATAGATGTGATAGATCAGTGATCCATCCCACCAGTGTCTTTGTGCCTTAAGGTCAATATCTGTCAATTAATTCAGCTTTCCTTATAAAAATTGTGGCGTTTTCCTCAGCCCTTTACCGCCCCGGAGGTCAAACCGGAGACCACCGACTTGCGGAAGACAAATACGAGAATTCCAATCGGTACAACTGCTACAACGCTAGCTGCAAATATTGTTCCATAGGGAATATTGAATGGTGTGCCAAAGAGTGCGATTCCTACAGGTATGGTTCTAAAACTGTTCGAGTTGTTGAGGGTTAGTGCCATGAGAAATTCCGTCCAACACGCTGTAAAGGTGAAGACTCCAGCTGTGAAGAGGCCCGGCAACGCTTGTGGCAAGATGATCGACCAGTAGATGCGAAGTGGGGATGCGCCATCTATTCGTCCCGTCTCCTCCATCTCTTTTGGTAGTCCCAGGAAGTAGTTTCTCAGGATCCAAATGGCAAAGGGTAGATTGAAAGCGGTGTAGGGAACTATGAGCGCCTGATAGCTGTTTAACCATCCAATAGTGCGCATCATTAGATATAGGGGCGGAATTACTGCAATTCCTGGAAATAGCGAAATGACCAAAAGCGTCAACATGATCGTGGTTTTGCCTCGCATTGGAAGTCGTGCCAAGCCGTAGCCCGCTAGAGATCCCAGTCCCAATACCAAAATGGTAGCAGCTACGGTCACGATCATTGAGTTGATGAAGTATTGACTGAAGCCGTATTGACTGAATGCCTGCTGATAGTTTGCAAAGCTAAACGGAGAGGGGATATATTGAGGTGGCGATGCACCTATTGCCACTGGTTGTTTGAGGCTTGAGATAACTAGCCAGTAGATCGGCAAACTCACCGATGTGACGACTACGAAGACTCCGAGATTTACCAAGTTGATATATCGAGCGAAACCGGTTTTTTTCTTACGTTCCATCTTTGGCTACTCCCCGCTGTTCACTTGGCTCTTGAAGACCTTTAGAAATGAAAGGCAACCGATTAAAACCAGGCCCGTAGCACTGACCGCAACTGCAGAACCAGGTCCGAATTGTAGGTTTTGAAACATGGCTTTGTACCCCAGGATTGCCAAGGAGGTAGTAGAAGTCCCGGGCCCTCCACCAGTCAAAACGAATGGGAGGTCGAAGATTCCAAACGCTTGTAAGATCCTAAATAGGACCGCGATGGCAATTGTTGGTCGCAGCAGAGGGAAGGTTATCTTCCAGAACATAACCCATCCAGAGCATCCGTCCACTGCGGCTGCTTCAAAGACATCGCCGGGTAGCATCACGAGACCCGCTAGGACGATTACCGCCACAAAGGGTGTTGTCTTCCAGATGTCGGCAATCATCATTGAGATGATGGCTGGCGTGGGACTTCCGAGAAAGACCGGTTTGCCGAGGCCGACGGCGCTAAAGATCTGTTGCATGACGCCGTAGGAACCCTGAAATATATATTGCCAAAGCTCGGCCGATATTACGGTGATTATCGACCAAGGCAGGAGTAGCAGGGCCATCATGGGACCGCGTCCTCCGGAAAGGCGTTCCATCAAAAGCGCGATCATTGTTCCTAGTATTACCTCCACTAGGACCGAAACAATGGTATAGAAGATGGTAAAGGCTAAAGCGTAACGCCACTCAGATGAGTGAATCAAGATCGAGAAGTTGTTGAAGGTAAAGCCCCCAAGCGAAAAGCCGTTTCCTGAAAGGGTTACGTTTGAGAGACTTAGGATTACTGAGAAAGAGATTGGGAAGATTGTAACAAGGCCAACTACTAGCAGTGAAGGTGTGGTGAAGCGCCATCCGAGGCGCGCCAGTAGGATTTGATTTCGATCTCGGAGCTTTTTCGAAGCGGCTTTTGAAGTAGGCGTGGCTTCTGTGACTTTCGTTTCTGTTGCAACCATGGGTATCTTTCACCTCGCTGTTTTAGATAGATTGCTTCTATATTGATACGGCTGAACCCGTTGTCAATTGTTTGTGCCCCTTGACCTGGGGGTGGCAGTTGTTTTCAACTCATACATGGCTAAGCATGCATGAGTTGAAAACTCCAAGGGGCACATCGCTATGGGGGGGGGTTAGAGGCCGCCACCCAACGCTGAGTTCATTTGAGATGAAGCGGTTGAAAGCGCTGAAGCTACCGAGGTGGAACCCGAAAGAGCGGCATTTACATTGGCGTAGATTGCTTGGCTAACCGCAGCATAGTTTGGCGTACCCGAAGGACGAGGTACCAGTTTGGTCTTTGCAGCTATCTGAAGCGGAGGAGGAGCCGTCGTCGACGAAGCAAAGGCTTGACGAACGGATTCCACAGTAGGAATAAAGGACAGGTTTCCTAAAGTGGTCTGGGCTGCAGTTCCTGACATCCACTTCAAAAAGGTTAGGTCGGCCTGAAGGTGCTTGGTATGAGGGTTGACATACAAGTTCCACCCACCAATGTTTGAATAACCAGGTCCACTTTGACCTGGGAAGGTTGGGAGAGGGGCCACTCCAACTTTGCCGACCACCTTTGAAGTGGCGGGGTTTTGGGAGTCAGCCCATGCATATGTCCAGTTTCTCAAGAAGGCGGAATTGCCGGCTACGAACGTTGATTCGGCTTGTGGTTCTTGCATTGTAGTGACAGAGGCAGGGCTGGCTCCACTGGTAATTAGGCTTCGCATGAAGGTGAGTGCCTTTAGCCCGGCCGCGGAATTGATAGTCGACGCGCTGTATCCTGAGTTGACAACGGTTCCACCTGCCGAAGCGAGATATTCCATAAAGTTACAAGTCAGGCCCTCGTAGGAGTTCCCCTCCCAAACGAAGCCGTTTTGAACTAAACCATCTTTGACGAGGGTTACCGCTTCAGATTCGAGTTGTGGCCATGTCGTTGGAACTGGTAGATTCGCTTTGGCTAAAAGATCTTTGCGATAGTAGAGAAAGCCTTGGTCTGAAAAGAGTGGTGATCCATATACCTGACCCTTATAGGATGCTCCAGATACTAGTCCAGGTGCAAATTTAGCAAAATAGCTCGCCGGTAGGTATTTGCTCAACGGTAGCGCAAGGCCATGGGCTCCGAATTGAGCCGGCCAAATCACATCCCCCATAAAGACGTCAGGTGTTGTGGCACCCCCAGAGATCTGGGTGATAAGTTGGGCTCGATTTGTATCTGTGTTCGTTGGAGCGGAGATCAGTTTGATCTTTATGTTTGGATTTGCCGCTTCAAAGGCAGTGATTAGCTTTTGGCGATCGCCTGCGCCACCAAGGGGGCTCGCCCACCAATTGATAGTGGTTATGCCGCCTGAGGTCCCAGATGCTGAGGTCGAGGCCGATGATGAAGATGTTGACGATGAGCCACAAGCGCTTAATACTAAAGCAGATGTAGCGATGGTTATTGCATATTTGCCCGCCCTTTTACGAGGGTTCCTCTTCACCGTAGATTTGCTATGGATTTTCATCTAGACTTCCTTTCGTGCTTCTGCGAAGCTATAAGCATCGATCGAGCGTTAGGTATTGGGCGCGAATTACCAAGTGGCCCAAGACCATAACCTCGATCGTTTTTTTACCTTTTAAGAATTTGAATTACGAGATAATTCGACTCAGGCTTGACCCCCGTTCTCCTTTAGTGCTAGAGCGAACGACCACCTCGATGTCCATCAGGAGTGTTGGTTCGTCGATTTTTTTGCCCTCCATGAGAGTGGTTAGTCGTTGGGCCCCGAGCCTTCCGCTCTCATGTAAGTGTTGGCGCACGGTTGAGAGATCCAAAAGGCTGGTGACTTCTAGGTCGTCAAAGCCAATTATGGCCAAATCTTGAGGAACTTTGCGTCCCAAAGATTCAGCCGCCACCAGTGCTCCTATAGCCTGTGTATCTGATGCGGCGAATATTGCGCTCGGTGGATTGGCTGATTCCAAGAGTTGCTGGGCGCATACTCGAGCTGCCTCAGCGCTATGATCACCTAACTTGACCAAGGATTCATCGTGGGTCAATCCATTGGCCGTTAGTGCTTGGACCATTCCAATGAGTCGTTCGCGAGAAGACGAGAATTTGAGGCTTTCCCCTTTGATTAGATCGCCGATGAAACCGATACGGCTATGTCCTTCTTCAATGAGGTGGTTAGTAGCTAGGCGTCCACCCAATTGATCATCTATTGTGACCTGAGCGGTTCCTTCGCCAATCGTGTCGACAAGGGACAACGCGACTCCAGCGGATTGGAACTTTCGTATATGCTCGGGCATCATCGGAACAGATATCACAATCACACCGGTTGCTTCATGTTGATCCATTAGTGCTTCGAAGTAGTGGTCGCGCTGAGATGTTTTGGAGACGCTGTAGAGCACTGTGCTGTGACCCGTTTGGTCTAAGAAATCAAGTGCGCCATCGATTCTAGTTACGACTGAGGGTCGAGTGAGAAACGGCGCCACGATAGCGACGTTGTCGAATCTTCCTTTAGATAGGCTGCTGGCGAGGCGACTTGGTTTAAAATCAAGTGTCTCGATCGCAAGAAGTACTTTTGCACGTGTTGCATCTGAAACTTTAGTGCTTCCATTTAGCACTCTGGAAACGGTGGAAACGGCGACGCCAGCATGGTTAGCAACATCAAATATGTTAACTCTCGAATGTTTTAGCACGTGGTTTCCCCCTTTGTGCGTTCACTGGCTCTACCTTCCCCAAGGTAATTCGAGCCGTGGAAGCGCTTCCACTAGAAGTAATATTATTCACTAGTAATGGCACTTTCAAGTCAATTGCGGAAAATATTTTTAAAAACTTTTCTACCTGCGAAGATGATGAGGCTTATTGGTTTTTGGGATGGGACTAGATCAGGGCTAACTTCACCACTGCTGCCTCAAAAATTTCTACCCTGCTCTTGATCTATCTATCTATTCAATTGCATGCTTGTCTTAGCCGTGTTTATCTCTAGTTCGTTTAATCGTGCAGCTACGGCTTTGGCATTTGGCCTGCTTTGTATGGCCATGGTATGGTGAGGGATTGTTTTGGTCCGGACCCTCTCCTAGAATTTTATCTGTAGCCTTAGCTACAGTTATTTTGAACCATGAGAATTATCCAAAGACGGAGAATGGGCCATATTTGAAATAGTAAAATGTGATTTTTAAACAAGTCCTAGGCCGTTACTTTCTTATTTTTGCATCACGTGGACTTTATCAGTGACAATGTCTCCTCCAGCAGTCGACTCTATGTCGACTGTGTTGACATACCTGATTATTTTTGGATTTAACCTGATTTTGCTTCACCTGCTTGGATCTATGATTGTTCGTTAGTTGATTTACCGGGATAATTATTATTAGATGATGCCATATCGTATCAACATTAACTATTCAAAAGTTTTACTTTAGCGCTAGTGATTTTATGAAATAATCCATTTAATCCAATTGGATCCAGGTCTGTAACAATAAGGGAAGATTCGATGTTTTTATGCGCAGTGGGTGATTGATTGATGAGCCATGTCCTGTGTGCGATGGTGAGCTGATTCCCACGGGGGCTAGTGGCGCGCTCAATCGAAGCCCAAGTTGCATACTTGTAGCTATTTTAATATGTCGCTGGAACGTCACTAGTCGACATGGCAGCTACTATTTGCGCCTTTGACTCGGTTGGTCCAATCGAGTAAATTATATTTTTAAGCTGTGTTCCGCCATTTTAAGTCGTGTTTTTATTAATTTATTATGACCAGTTAACTCGGTGGGTGAACATTCAACTCGGTAGGTGAACAGGATTCAATCTTTGCACTTATAGGTTTTGAGCTATGACGATTCCCTTAAGCTCGTTTTTCCCGGAGTTTGATTATCGCAATTTGATTATCGCAATTGGATATAACTGATTTTCTTCAACCTCTTTGTTCGAGATTATGGCGATAGTGCCTATCACGGACGTTGGGTTTGATTAGGCATAATCCAATTTCGGCTTCAAATGTGGAGTGCTTTAAAGTGAAGAGGTTTTTATCCATTTGGGATAATCCTGATGTTCTGAAATGTCTACGGATCTATAGGCACTCCTTTTGTCGTGGTAACCTCGCCACTTCAGCGCCTTGCATCATATCCCATAGAGACGGAACCGATACGAGTCGATGATTGCCGCCTCTGACGTGTAACTTGCATAGTTGTGGGTTAGCGCAATGGGGTGTGGGGCAGAATCTCCATGGCGCTAGCCATGGAGATTCTGCCCCACTGGGGCGAAGCCCTAAAGAACTGGGCTCAAACGTTGCGCTGATTAGCCATGTACTGCTCGATGATTTCTAACGGGGCGTCGTCGGCCTTTAGCGATCAGTATGAGTTTGTCCACAGCGTTGGCGACTCTGTAACTAAGACGTGGAGACTTATCGCGCTATAAGTCGAGAGAACGACCCCTGATTCCGCGACGAGATTACCAATTTCGTGGTTCAGATCGACGCCTACGAGAGGATGTAGGCGATCAGAGGTGGTCTTAAATTCAGTCAATTCGACCCCTTTCTCGAAAGGGAGCCTGGGTAATGATCTCCTTTAGCTGATTGTAGGAATGCTCTTTTCAATGTTGGCGGTACTGTGGTGTATTGTTGGTGATAACTGATCTTGCGTACCAAGGAGACCACACGACGTGATAGCTACAATGCTAGACGATGTTGTTATTTGGATTAGGTTGTTATGGATTTGATCTTTATTTAGGCAAGTATGTAGCCATGGGCTAGAAGACAAAGATGAGTTGGTCCACAGTTGGTTATAACTACCGGTTGCGCGTCGTCAGAGACGCAGAGTCGTAGTTGCAGGCCGAATGCGACAGTCTCCGATGGGTTTGGGATAGTTGCCTCGAAGGTTCCAGAGACCGAGAGTGGGCCGTCACGCTAGGCGGTCATTCCGTAGTAATTTTCGTTGCCACATTCATGCATTTTCTAATGGCCGTTGCCATATGTAGAGATAACTTGGTAGATGAGGATTGTTAGGCGTGACGGTATCTGTTGGGATTTGGGATTACCCTTTAGCTGAGGCGATCTTATGGATTGCGATAAATAGCGGTGATGATTTCGAAGTTTGCCATTACAAAAGGGTAGGAGGGCGCATGCGATGGCACCAAGGCAAGTGGCGCTAATAACGGGAGTCGGCAGAAGAATAGGCATTGGAAGCGCGATTGCTAAGGCTCTAGCTCGGGATGGTTTTGATATCGCCTACACCTACTGGAGCCGATATGACGAATCGATGCCTTGGGGAGCCGATCCTGAGCATAACAGCGAACTTAGCAACTATATCGCCAACTTGGGAGGACTAAGTATTGGCATAGAAGCCGACCTTTCGGAGCCCTCTGTTCCATCGATGATCTTTGATATGGTCAACTCGAAATTGGGTCCTGTGGCTGTGTTGGTTCTTTCGCATTGTGAGTCTGTGGATTCATCGATTATGGATACGACACTTGAGAGCTTCGATCGTCATTTTCAGGTAAATATGCGTGCAAGCTGGCTTTTGATTCGAGAGTTTGCAACTCGTTGGAGCTTAGCGCCAGATCAAGGCCGCATTGTCGCACTTACCAGCGACCACACAGCCTTCAATCTCCCCTACGGCGCTACCAAAGGCGGGCTCGATCGAATTGTTTTAGCTGCTGCCCATGAACTTTCTGAATTGGGAATTCGATCGAATGTGATAAATCCTGGAGCTACCGATACGGGCTGGATGTCTCCTGAGCTGATTGATTTGATCAAGAGTAAAACTGCACTGGGGCGTGTTGGGGAGCCAGAAGATGTTGCAAATCTTGTCTCTTTTCTCTGCTCGCCACGAGGCGGTTGGATAAATGGTCAGCACCTATATTCCAATGGAGGCTTTGTGGGAGGCCCATAACTTTTAGTGCCAAGGAGGCTAAAGGTAACCGCGCCAAAAGTATAGGCTTGTCGTGAAAGTGGCGATATGACCACCATTAATGGTGGTGATGGTCGTTCGGATATGCCACCACCAGTGGCTGTCCAAAGTTTGACTCGAAGTTTTTTGTTCGAATTCTGTAGATGCAACGATCACAACTCATTTGGACCCTGTCCCCATCGGCTTCGGCTATGCGCTGGGCGATTAACTCCACCAGCACTTCGTGAGGTCCAAGTTCACCATGGATGCCCAAGGTGACATCTTGGTGTGTAACACCCCATTCTTTTGCCTGTTGTGAAATTCGATCGATCAATGCGCCAGCAAAGAGAAAATATGGTAGTACTGTAATTCTTTTCGCGCCAAGGCGATAGGCGCGCTCTAGACCTTGGGGGACGCTGGGAGTGGTTAGGGATATAAATGCACTTTCCACAATAGAGATTTGGTGTATCTCGGTGATCATCCTGGCTATCTTTGCGACCTCTGAATTTGCATCAGGATCACTTGAACCTCGTCCTACAAGGAGGATCGCCTCCTCGTTTTTTTCTTGGCTGGGGTCGATAGGGCGGTAGCGCTCCATGAATGCATCGATCAACTCGATACTTATCGAGAGATCTCGACCATAGCGAAATTCAATGGTAGTAAATTCGCCTCGGGCAGCCTCGACTGCTCCAGCTATGTCACTTTTGGCGTGGCCAGCACCTAAGAGCACCAAAGGTATCACTGTGATTTCTTTTGTATCTTTGGTAATGAAGCCCCTAAGTGCGGTTTCAAGATGTGGATCTGCCAGTTCTAAAAAGCCATATCCAACCTTGCGTCCCTGGAAGTGCTTACTACACATTTCCACTAGGGTCCTTAGTTGTTCTTGTCCCATTGCAGATTTTGTTCCATGGCCGACAATAAAGATGTCGCTTAGCTCGTTTGTCATTTGGGTCTTCTCGTTTCGTTGGCCTTTGGGGTAATTCGATTTAAGGCTTCTTCTAGCACGAAGGAGCCTTTTGCCATTCTCGCAATGGCGTTGAAGGCCGCCGCTGTCATAGCTGAGCCTCCACGGGGCCCTATGTTGGAGATTTGGGGGATCTCGCTTTCTTGCAAGAGTTTTTTCGCTTCTGCTGCACCTACAAAGCCGACGGGAAGTGCGACGACTAAAGTCGGATCAATTCTTTCTTTTTCCCACAGTTCAATTACTGAATAGAGTGCTGTTGGGGCACATCCGATGACGACTATTGGATCAGAGGGCGACTCTAGTAGGGCATTCTCTATACCTGTCTGTGTCCGAGTCTTGTTTTGATCGGGAGTTTCCACTTGGTCGAGGCCACATATCGTCTCTCTCCAATAGAGGGCTCGCCGTGTCATTTCAACATCGGTAATTACCTTAGCTCTAGAATTAGCGAGGCAATTGACAGCCTTGGCGACTGAGCCATCTGAAAATGAGAGCGTCTCTAAAATCGTTGGATCCGCGCAGGCATGGATAACCCTTGCAGCAACTTCGCGCTCATACCGATCAAAGCCGTTAAGGTTTACACTTTGAGCGATAATTGCCATGCTTTTATCTTCAATGTCGTTACCAGCCATTTGCTGGAGGTACCGGTTGATGCTCTTCACTTCAATGACGATATTACTGGGGGATTGGGCATTATTTATTACCTTTATTTTGGCTTTTGGTGAAATCGATAGGCTGTTTCGATGACACCGATCTAATTCTTTGAAGAGGGTTAGATCGAGTGAACTCTTCATTAATCTTGGGGCTTGTCAACGGATTTGAAAAGTCAGATTAGGTTTGACCAGGTGGTGGGGAAAAGACTAAAGATCCCTTGGGACAGATTTCGACGCATTCGCCACAACTATTACAAAGATCCTCATCGATGAAGATGCCAATGGTTGATCCATGAATTGCTCTTTGGGGACAAGTTCTAATACAGGCGCCGCATCCCGAACATGTGTCAAGGTCAAATGCGATTTTTTGAATCGAGTTTGACTCAGCGATGACCTCTGCTTTTAATTGTCTTTTGTCTGTGAGAGGTAGTGCCTGGGTAATTTTGAGAGGTATCCGCTGCATCATTTTGAGAGGTATCCGCTGCATCATTTTGAGAGGTATCCGCTGCATCATTTTGAGAGGTATCCTCTTGGAGTGGTCATCAATCCATCGACAATAAAGGTTGTTGAGGAGCCTACGACTACTGTAGTAGTCATTGTAACTATGTCGGTGTTGATCTCATCTAGGGTGGTAACTATTACCTCTTGGTTTGGCCTATAGGCATCTTTTACTATTCCGATCGGGGTAGTGCCCGGGCGTGAAGCGGCAATTATAGTTAGCGCCTCGTTGAGTTGCCAATTGCGTTCTTTGGATCGTGGATTATAAAAGACGATTCCAAAGTCTGCCTCAGCGGCAGCTTCAATCCGCTTTCGAATTATTTTCCATGGCGTCATGAGGTCGCTCAGGGAGATATAGCAGTGGTCGTGGCCGAGAGGGGCGCCCAATAGCGATGCTGCTGAAAGACCAGCTGTCACTCCTGGTAAGACTGAGATCGAACTGCTTTGGCGATCTTCAAGTGGGAGCTCGTTTTTTAGCTCAAGAACTAATGTTGCAAGGGCGTAGATTCCGGGATCCCCTGAAGCAACCAAAGCTACATTGTCTCCCATTCTTAGATGAGAAAGGCTCTCTTGTGCGCGTTTTGTCTCCTGGCCAATCGGTGAAGAGAGGATCAGCTGAGAAGGATTGAGGAGATGTTCGATTTGGTTGATGTAGCCATCAAAGCCAATTACAACATCGGCATCCAATAGAGCCCTTATCGTCTTGGGCGTCACGAGATCCATAGAGCCAGGCCCCAATCCGCAGATGCTTAGGTGTCCCTCTCGGAGCGCTTCGGCAATTGCAATTGTGACCTTTGGCCCCTTTTGTTTTTCAATTAGCAGTTGATTGGCCTTGGAGCTAAGCAGTGCGGACGCTTCGGCTACCGAGGTGGTGCCCACAAAAGATCGAACCAATTCGTTGCCATTTGGAGTCGTTATCTTGTCTAGCTCGCTTGGGCTAAAGCTGGCAATTGGAAGATCTAATCCGCAGATAGCTGGGTGGTTGCCTCGTTTATCGATGGTGGCGACGAGAGCTAGAGCCTCGGGGGTTATGTCAAAGATGCCAAGGACCTCATCTAGCAGAAGGCGAGAATCGTCACTACTTGCGTCGCTGGAGGCGCCAACTCCTAAGACCAAATTTTTTGGAATCAAGACGACTCGCAAGGTTGAGTCGTCTTGATGTAAAAACTGCTCTATTTGGCTTTTTTTGTTTGATATTAGAACTTCATTTAACTGAGATCCTGAGTCATCCATTGCTTTGGATCTAAGCATTGGGGGTAACCAATGATTAGCTGGATTGAGAACTTTAAATCTCTCTCCTCGGCTCGTGCTTGTGATGAACCCTGCGACTTGACCGATGGCTCTAAATCCTCTAAAGGCGTCAATTGCTAGGGATTGGCTTAGATCTGAGCTCGTGGTGATAATTGGGCGAGCCGCTAGAAGCTGGGCAATCTCTTGTGCGCTCTGGTTAGCTCCTAGGTGTGCTCCAAGGATCGGAATTACATTCTCGCCATTTGAATCGATCACTATTACTTTTGGGTCTTTATATTTGGTTGTTATAAGCGGGGCTATGATTCGTATAGCGGCGCCAAGAGCCATAATCAATATAAGTTCGTTTTTCGACTCCCAATTTTCGGCTAGTGATTCGTGATTGAAAGTTAGTAGCCGTGAATTTGGGATTCGTCGCGCAATTAAATCAAGATCTGCATCCTTCAAAGTGAATACAAAGCGGCTCATAGTTGCGCTTTCTCATTCCATGAAATAAAGACTGGATTGTATCCATCTATTCGGTTGCCGGATTTTCCAAGAGGGGTTGTTCGATAGATTTGAGCCATTACCTGATTTCCAAGGAGATCGTGGGTCCTTTGCGCATTCTCTAGAGTCGCTGAAGTGGCCACTATTATCGATTTGGTTCCAAAGAGCCTAACTACTTCTTCGAGGATTTCGGTACCACCTCCGCCTACAAATATTGAGCTTGGTGTCGAGATCTTATCTAAATAATCGATCGCGTCACCCTCTATGACCTTGATTGCAAGTTCTAGGCGCGATGCATTTTCTTTTATTATTTCAATGGATTCGTGCCGTCGCTCGATTGCCACCAATTGAAGGTCGGGACGCTGTCTAGCCACCTCAAGGCCAACAGAGCCTGAACCTGCACCAATATCTAGGACTAAGGTGCCAAATGGCAATCTCCAAGGCGCTATCTTGCCTACCACCAATTCGCGTATCTCTCTTTTTGTGATCATTGATCCAAATGAGTCAAATTCAAATTGAGAAAATCTTTTTGATTTTGGATTGAATGCGTCGGCAAGTTTAGAAGTTGAAACGGCTGGAGAGTCTCGAGTCTTGGCATCTTTTTGGTATGCAATTACTATTGCGAGTGCTTTTTTATCGATCTCATCCATTTCGAATGGAGCACCATAGATAGCTTGGCTGGAGTGGTTGAGATCGGTTGCGATTTCGATCTCGTAGTCAGTGCGGGAAAATTCATAGATCTTTTGGACGACATAGGATGGGGGTGTCGTCTTAGAGGTCAACACTGCTATCTTGTGGACACCAAGGCGAAGGTGGCCGCCAAGTTCTCTTTCGAATAGGTCGAGATCGCGTCCTACCCCAGAGATGACAGCTGCATCTTCCCAATTCATCCCTAAAAGTCCAAAGGCCCTAGATATTGACGATGGCTTAGGGCAGATATGGAGAGGCACCTCCGGAAAGATCCGTCTAAGGCTGGGGATTGGCCCGAAGAAGGCTGGATCTCCTGAAGCTAGAACTAGGATCGGACCATCGAATGTTACAGCCTGCATCAGTGCTTTGGTGTAGCCTTCGTCAAAGAGATGGGTTGAAGCGATCTGAATCGAAGGGGGAAGCTGGAGATTTTTCAGATAGCTCGATCGAGACAGGATGACTATCTCTCCTCTTAGTTGTCCGAGCCAATGAGGAGGAATTCTCTGGGTTAGATCGCCCTCAATTCCGAGAATAAAGATCTCAGTGGGCACGGCAAATCTCCATTGATCCGTCAAAGTCGCACATCACCATCTGGAAGTCGCTTATTTTTGGAAGTTCTAGCTTGCAATTTTGGTATGCGCGTCGAGTTAGTTCGTCCAAAGGGGCGATCTCGCCTTCGCCGATACAGACTTCATAGAAGTGTCGGGCGGTCTCAGTGGCTGTTGCTGCAGTGAGAATTTTACTGTTTGTAGTAGTCATCTTAGAGACCTCGTCCAAGATGGTGGTGTCTAATGCACTTCGATGAAAATGTGTCATCAAAAAACCACTTGCAAGCTTGGTGACCTTGCCGACCATTCCGACCCAGGTAACCTTCTCGAAGGCGTAGTGGTTGGCGCGCTTGAGGGCAATTTTAGTAAAGTCTCCAATTTCAACGAAAGAGACCAAGTCAAGGTCGGGCCGTTTCGATATTGCAAAGGCTTCACTGCGAGACCCTGTCGCCAGGAATAGCTCGTTAGCCCCTTGAGCTGCAGCAACGTCGATCTGTTGGACCACTGAAGCCCGGTAGGCAGCTGTGGAAAATGGTCGTACGATGCCGGTAGTTCCTAAGATGGAGATCCCACCGACGATCCCAAGACGATCATTTGTAGTTTTTTTAGCCATCTCCTGGCCACCGGGGACACTAATCGTTACTATGAAACCGAGATTGCTCACTTCACGTATTGCCTGGGCTATCATTCTTCGGGGAACCGGATTGATCGCTGGGTCACCTAGAGGAAGCCCTAGCCCCTCCTTGGTGATGACCCCCACGCCATCGCCAGCCAGAAAGGAAATTTCTTCGTCAGCTCTTTGGGTCAAGGAGGCACATATCATCGCCCCATGTGTACAATCAGGGTCATCTCCAGCATCTTTTATTACGAAGGCTTGATCGTTGTTCCACCCCACCATGAACGATACCCTTGAACCATCAGGGAGAGGAACCTCGATCTCATTGGGCTTTTGGGCGGTGCAGAAAGCTATCGCTGAGGCTTTAGCGGCTGCGCTGGCACAGGTTCCAGTAGTCCAACCGCTCTTTAAATTCTTGACTGGAGTGGGTGACAACTATCTCCCCTTAAGCTTTTTGGCTGGTCACAGATGAGCCGAAGTCGACTTTTTTGCTCTTCTACCAATCGTGGTACCAGGAAGCGATCGCTTTCTAAAGACGTGGGCGAAATCTGGCCTATAGAGGTGAGAGCGTTCCGCCTGACCCCCAAGGGCTTCGCCGACTAGGACAAGTACCGTTCTCTTTGCCCCCGTTGCTCTTAGGGAAGATGCGAGGTTCCCCAAGGTGGTCTCAATAATTTTTTCGTCGGGCCAGCTAACGCGGATCGCAATTACGACTGGAGTCTCGATGGTAAAGGCGCTATCTTCACAGAGTAGAGCTTCTTGCATTCCCTGGGGATCGGCTATTGACAAAAAGATTCCAATCGAGCCGCCGATTTTAGCGTAGGATGAGAGCTTTTCCCGCTCTGGCATCGACGCGGAGGTTCGAGATGCAATTCGAGTGAAGACGACCGATTGTGAAACCTTCGGTATCGTAAGTTCCCGGCCGATTCGTGCCGCTGTTGCAGCTAGTGATGTAACGCCGGGGATTATCTTGTAGTCGAGGCCGTGGGCTATGCATATATCTATTTGCTCTTGAATGGCCCCATAGACAGAAGGGTCTCCTGAATGCAGACGGACGATATTTGATTCTTTTTCGGTTTTATATACCTCGATCACGTCTTCTAAGGTCATCGATGCCGAGTCATAGATTCTAGGAGAAGCGCTACAGTGGTCGAGAATGGTTTCTGGCACTAGTGATGAGGCCCAGATGACGATGTCAGCAACGGCCAACGCCTTGGCTCCGGCGATGGTAATGAGCTCGGGATCTCCCGGCCCGGCCCCTACGAAACTTATCAATTAGATCTCCTAAAGAGTTGTTCGTCAAATTTATAGCATTGAACGAATAACTTAGTTTAGGCCGCATGGCTGGCCTATTATCTGACGGATCATCCGATAAATTAAATGTCCACCATGTGAAATCGCTTATTACTGTTTCCCTTAGATCGATATAGGGCATCGTCGGCAGCTGAAATCAGGTTATCAATATCGTGATCGGGAGTTGCTACCACCGCTCCGCAGGAGAGCGGGCTCACCTTTTGGACATTGGTGACCACTCGTTCGATAAAGGCTTTGGCTTCGTCGCGATTTGAGACTAGCCCCATAAATGCGAATTCATCTCCGCCCCAACGTGCTACGACGTCAAATGGGCGAACGCTTTGTCTGATTGCCTTGGCTGTATCTATTAGGATTTGATCTCCCATCGGATGGCCATGAGTATCGTTGATCTCTTTAAAGCCGTCCATATCGATCATTGCCACAACTACAAAACCGCCATTTCTTCGGGCTCTATTGATCTCACGGGGCGCAACTAGATCCCATCCCTTGCGATTTGACACGGAGGTCATCGAATCGGTAATTGCAAGTTGTCGAATCGTGTAATTTAAATACCCAGAGCTGATGGAGGCGATTACCACAGTTGATATGATAAGGATCCAGTCCGCCAGAGGTTCGTGTGGTCTCGCCCCAAGGATGAGCGCCACGGTATATGCGACGATGATATATCCGACATGACCAAGTGATTCGGCGGTGGAAAGAAATGAAAATACATAGAGTGCAACCCATACATAAAAGACGATTGCCAGATTGGCCGGACGGGCGCTGTATCCAATGGATACCTCAATGGTAATTGTGGTGGTGCATCCAAGAACAATAACATTGATCCCAACGCGGGGGATTTTTTCCGCAATTATGTATATGCCAACACCTAAGAGCAATGAGACAACATCTAAGATGTCAATGATCTGAGTTTGGGGCGACGGGTCGGTTATCAACGAGACCGAAAGACCCATTATGCTCGCGATTATCACAAAGAGGCCGAGCCACTTTCCTCTCGAACCAGTAGTGAGTGGAAGCGCTCTTGGTGCGTCGGTTAGCCAATGGTAGAGTTGTGTATCTTGAGCTACCTTTGAAATACTGCTTGGTCTGGTTAGGGCTGGCACTCGACGACTCTCTTTATATTCTTCTTGGACCTTATGATGTTCTTCTTGGAACTACGTGTGTGATTCAAGGAATGGCCATGCTGTGAGCTTGTATCTTTGACAATTGATAATCACCTGTCGCCATATCCTTTGCTGGCTGAACAAGATGATTACTATATCGCAATTAAAGTCATCTTCTTTTAGTCTTTTTTGTATTTGTTTTGCCGAAAGAGGTATCCCGATTTGAGATTCTCATGTAGATACTGATATAGGTAATTGTGACTATTGATCGACTTTGGTCTTTTAGATGCATTGATTTGCTAGAGATGAAGGCTCGATCGATAGTATTTTACGAGCGTAGGCCTGATGAGGTCAAATTATGGCCTATCAATTCTTGTCAAAACTCACCAATATTTTGCCCTGGTTGCATTGTCCTGTTTGCAACGGGGTGGCATTGCACTCTAGCTGTGGAAAAGATGGGCCATTGCTCATGTCATATGGTGTTAGAGTTGAATATTACCTTCCACGGGTAGTTCCAAGTTTGTGGTTCCAATCTGGGATATGGCAAAAATCGAAGAGGTTTATGGTCGCAATTTAAAATGATGCTACTTTTTTCGATTATCACGAAGGCTCAACGGTGTTTTTGGCTTTTGATTGCTCTTGTAAGAAATCTATCAATCAAATGTCTAGCAATTGGTAGGACGTTTCTAGATTTCTTTTCGAGCGATAGAGCGCAGCGTCTGCAGCGTCAATCATCTCCTGTATCTCACGATCTGGTGAAGCTACAACAGCGCCACAGGAGATCGGGCTAACGCTTTGTATGTTAGTGACAACTCGATCAATAAATGCATTGGCGTCGTCTCGCGTTGCGACCAAACTTAAAAAGATGAACTCATCGCCACCCCATCGAGCGACTATATCAAATGGACGAACGCTCGCTCTGATTGCCTTGGCTGCATCTATTAGGATTTGGTCTCCCATTGGGTGGCCATGTGTATCGTTGATCTCTTTGAAGCCATCCATATCGATCATCGCCAAAACCACAAAGGCGCCATTTCTTCGAGCTCTATTGAGTTCACGGGGCGCAGCTAAATCCCATCCCTTGCGATTTGATAGGGATGTCATTGAATCGGTAATTGCAATTTGGCGAATCGTGTAATTTAAATACCCAGAACTTGTTGACGCTACGATCACGGTTGACACAGTTAAAAGCCAGTCCGCTAGCGGCGCGCTTGGTTTGTCGCCATAAACAATTGCAATGGTGTAGGCGACAATGATATATCCAACATGACCAAGTGATTCAGCGGTGGAAAGAAATGAAAAGACATAGAGTGCAACCCATACATAAAAGACAACTGCCAGGATTGATGGATCTTTTCCGTATCCTGTTGCTATCTCTAGGGTTATTACCGAGGTGGACGCGATAACCACTAGGTTGATGCCAACCCGGCCGATTCTTTCAGCCATTGCGTATACTGCAAATCCGACGATCATAAATGCACCATTTAGGATGTAGTCAATTAGAAAGAAAGCTGGAGACCCGAGCGCGTAGGTTATGACGATACCCATGAAGCTTCCAGCAATCACCAATGCACTGATCCATTTGCCCCTTGAACCTGTGGTGAGGGGAAGTGAAGTAGGTGCGTCTTTTAGCCAATGGTTTAGTTGTGTTTTTTCAATTGCGCTAGCAAACTTGCCCGGCTCGCTCTGTTTTGGCATGTCGAAGGTCTACTTAGTCGTTCTGAAGGTTTTATGCCCAAGTGGCTTGTAATCGCATCTTGGTCCGTCGGGGCACATCATTTCTTATCTCTCGTCACTAGTCTGCTGAATCACTATTTGAGCGCACAAGACGCTAACTATATCGCAATTAAAAGTGCATCTCTTCAATCCTATTTATATTTCTTTTTTCGAACTGTATTTTTTAATATTATCACAAAATACCACTTTGAGTGTTGTTTGTATTCGCAATCATACATATCGACACAAGGGGCGTTTTTTAAGCGGTAAGTGAAGATTTTCTTAGCGGTTTTCCGTTAGGATCACTTCCTGGGAGCGACGGGTTAGTTGAATCTAAAATCCCTGTAAGATATGGTCCCTTGTTGGAGATTTAACGAGGAGAAGTAAACTGCGGCGGTTGTATGGCGTTGGGGTAGGCCCTGGTGATCCGAAGATGATGACTATCTTGGCCAAGGAGATCCTTGAGTCCGCCTCTATTCTTTTAGCGCCCACGATCTCGATGGAAAGTTCGGGTCGCGCAGAAGAGGTTGTGAGAGCGATTTTGCCAAATCGTGAGATTGAACGGATCGTCTTTCAAATGACTCGGGGAACTTCTGGCCAAACTTTGCGTGAAAGTAGTGCAAAGGCGGCTGCACGAGAGCTATTTGAGAGATGTGCTCCAGATGAAGATGTAGCCTTTGTGACCCTAGGGGATCCATCACTATATTCCACGTTTTATCCGTTGGCTAGGGCGGTCTCGCAATTGGATAATGGCGTTGAGATCTCGATGGTTCCTGGGATACCAGCCTTTACTTACTTGGCTTGCCGCGTCAATATGGACCTTTTGGATAATAGCGAGCGGCTATATGTCGTAGCGGTAGTCCAAGACGAAGATCTCGATCGCCTTTGCGACCTCTTGGCTGATAGGCAGGCAACTGTGGTAATTTACAAGTGTGGGCGTCGTTTTGGCAAGGTCAGAGAGGCACTCGCCAAAACCGATCGTTTGAGCCAAGCGCTAGTTGGCGAACAATTGGGAACTCAGATTGAGAGAATCGTAGAAGCCTCCTTGGTGTCCGAAGACTATTTAAGTTATTTTGCTACCGTAATTTCCCCTGCGATAAGGTCCGACTTTGGGTAGGAGCAAGATCTTCAAAATCTTTTTTAGTTTCGATCTTGATCTAACTCTAGAGCGCAAGGGTATCAACTAAAGGCCTTACTTGGGGTCTAAATCAATTGATCTTTTTGCAAATATTAGGATAGTTTTTTCCGTCTCAGAGATGCGCCCAATGCTAGGAGAAATACCGACTCTAGGAGAAACAAAGCAATAAAGCCGAAGCTTTTTGCCACTAAAGAACTTCGGTGAGTATTTTTAGCTAGATAAGGATCATTTGGATTCGGGATAAATATGGATTCGGGAAACCAATGGTCTCGGCGCCAAAAGCTTTTAGCAGCTATTGCTTTTAGATGGTGCTTTTGTTCTGGAAGCTTCTTGCGGCCTCAATGAAGCGGCTCGCAGCAACTGGGTATCTTCCAAGGTGGAGATGAAGATAGCTAGCGTACAAGGTTGGGGATGCGAAACAGGAGATCGGCGAGTCGTCTGAAATGAGCGATTGAGTCTCGACATCGATCCTAGAGTAGTGAAATTCATGGCCGTAGATCGTTGATCCAGCCTCAAAGAGTAGGTTCTCGACGGTGGCCGTCGCTTTTTTGTAGCCTAGGGTTAGTTTTTTTGTCATCGCGCATTTGCAATCTAGGAGTCCGATTGACGGGATCTCGTCGATTGCTTGGGTGAGCCACATCAAACCACCGCATTCAGCCCATATCGGCATTCCATCGAGATGTCGTCTTTGAAGTTCCAAAGATAGGCCAGCGCTGTTTGTGATCTCTCTTGGGTAAAGTTGAGGAAATCCTCCAGAGGCTATGAGTCCAACTGCATCTTTAGGGAAGGCCTCTCTTGAGGGATCAAATGGAACGATTTGGCCGCCAGCTTCATTGATCAGGTCGATATTTTCTTGGTACATAAAGGAAAATGCCGCTCCTATGGTCATGGCAATCGGTAAGGGTTTTGACCTTGGGGCCAAACTCCTTGGCGCCGCTAAATGAGCACCAAGTGCTTTCTCCTTGAGCCGAAGTTGGCTCGGTCGAGCCACTGACGTTGATTTCTCTAAGATCTCTTCGATGTCGATGGATTGGCTGAGGCGATCGGCTATTTGGTCGATTTGGGTCGCAACCATTTCTAAGCGCTCGAGGGCTGGTATTAGACCTAGGTGACGCGATTCTAGATTCGGGAGCGAACCATAGGGAATATGCCCAAAGCACCTGATTCCCAGGTTGCTAAAGGCACCATCCATCAGCTGTTGATGGCGGGAACTCTTGGTCTTGTTGACTATCACCCCAATTATATTGGAGTCGCCACTGGCCTTTCTTGCATGCTCGATAAAGCCAGATGCTTGGGCCCCAATGGATTGCGACTGACCCCTGCCGTCTAGGACTAAGACTATCGGTAAGTTCAAGATTTTAGATATCTCGTAGGTTGAGTGGTGTGATCCTAACCTGGGGGGATCTCCTTTGATGGTTTTTTCGTCGATGCCTAGTTTGTCAGAGCCGTCGAAGAGTCCCATTACGCCTTCTACGACAACGACGTCGTTGTCTTCGCATGCGCGATAAAAGGAGGTCGACACGCCATCTCTCCCCGTCATAAACGAATCCAAGTTGTAGCTTGGGCGTCCCGTTGCGATTTGATGATAAGAGGGGTCTATGAAATCTGGTCCAACTTTTGCAGCTCCGACTCGATAGCCAGCTTTTTTTAGTAAAGCCATTATTCCAATTGAGATAGATGTCTTGCCAACTCCTGATGCCGAACCAGCGATAAGGAAGGATCTAAAGTCATTGTCTGGGATTTTTGTCTCCTGGGTCATTTTGATGAAGAATTAAATTGGCCGCAGTAATTTCGGGTCACCATCAAAACTCAATGCCTTTCTTTGCCCTGATTCCCTGGTCGTATGCGTGTTTGATCTTGCGCATTTCGGTAACAGTGTCGGCTATTTCTATCAACCCATCTGTTGCATCGCGTCCGGTGATGACAACATTTGTCTTTTTCGCGCGGTTTGTTATCGCTGAGATAACCTCATCTTCACGCACCCAATCGTACTTTATGGCGTAGGTAAGCTCGTCGAGAATTATCAGGTCGTAGTCGCCGCTGATAAGGAGGTCTCTAGCGACGCCAAAGGCGTGGCGTCCTTTAGCGGCGGTTTCATCAAGATCGGTCGATTCCCATGTGAAGCCATCCCCTAGGGTGTGCCACTCAATTCCCAGTGTGTCAGCAAGTTTTTTTTCACCGGTTTTGTATTTGCCTGACTTGATAAATTGAACGACAACTACTCGCCATCCACGCGCCCATCCACGTGACATGACTCCAAAAGCCGCCGAAGACTTTCCTTTTCCGTGACCTGTGTTTAGTAATACGATTGAATCTGCAATTCCCATACTTCTAAACGGTAGTATGAAATTGGAATTTCAGGGAAGTTGGGTGAAATGCCCGCGCTGTCCCGCAACTGTAACGTGGAGCATCGCACAGCAATGCCACGGATGAAAATCTCATCTGGAAGGTTGTGCGAAGGTGATGAAACGGAGCCAGGATATCTGATTTGACCTAAAAAATAGTTCGCGCCCATGGGGTCGCGAGATGCGAGGACATCTTGAAAGTAGATAAGGAACTGGTTGTATTCTTTGGAGGAACGCGATCAGGTAAGAGTGATATAGCCCAGAAGTGGATGGAACGCTACGGTCAGCGCTGCACCTATGTCGCAACACTGGGCCAATCCAATGACATCAATGATCGTATTGCCAGGCACCAATCTCGGCGCGCCTATTGGATGTCAACTATTGAATTGGAGTCGGGAGATCAACTCGTCGATCTAATCGTCAATGCCACTACACCACTTTTAATTGATTCAATAGGTACCTGGTTAGTGCGATACCAGGACTTTTGCGCTCCGATTGAGAGACTTTGTAGCGCTCTTGGAAATAGACATGTTCCAATCGTCGTAGTTGGGGAGGTCGTCGGTGCGGGCGTTCATCCTGAATCAACTACAACATTTGACTTTGTTGACAAGGTTGGTCTTTTGTCCGGTGAGATCTCCAACATAGCTGATCAAGCATTCTTAGTTGTCGCTAATCGTCTGATGTCTCTTGAGCTTCCATGGTGGAGCTGACCATCGGTCGTGATAGTTGACGATGAGAAGTTTTTTTGCATCACTTAGTTTTTTATCGATCTTTCCCACTCGAGGTCGCCTCTCCCGGGGATCACTTGCTGTGTTTCCGATAGTAGGGATGCTGCTTGGTTTGGTTATTGTGATCGTTTCTCTTTTGGTCCACCCATTTTTGGGTGTCATACCATTTGGTGGCGTCTTGGTTGGGGTAGATGTAGTTATAACCGGTGGGCTTCATTTGGATGGGGTGGCCGATTGTGGCGATGGTCTGATAGCGCCGTTGTCACGAGAAAAACGCCTCTTGGTGATGGCAGAGCCTCAAATCGGTGCCTTTGGTGCGATCACGGTCGGAACCGTACTTTTGCTTAGATTTTCATATCTGAGTTCATCTTTTGGCTTTGGCGCGTTGATCATTGGCGGTTATGGCCTCTCTAGGGCAATAATGGCTCTTTTGGTCATCTCCCAAAAGCCAGCTCGATCTAATTCGATGATTGGGGTCTTTGGTCTGACCAAGGAGTCAGAAACTAAATCGATAATGGCTGTTTTGATTGTAGAGGTCGTTGCAATTGTCGCCGTTATGACTCTTTTGGAAGGAGCAAGGCCGCTTGTTGGCATTGTTTTTGGCTCGCTGTTGGCTATTTTGGTTGTTTGGCGTGCGCGGTCTTGCCTAGGTGGAGTCACCGGTGATGTTCTTGGGGCTGCCGGGGTCGCCTTTGAGGTTGGATTTTTCCTAAGCGCTATTCGGTAGATTGGCGTCGTTAGTGGCTCCTCGCTGTTCGTTTGTCGCTTAATTTTTTGAGGATTTGTTGATTGTTTGAATCAGGTTGCGCCGTTTAGTCGTGGCCTAGGGGTTTGAGTTGGGATTTACGATGGTTTTTTATGCGAGACAGAAGAAGAAAATGGCCAAGGGCCTACGCATTAGGGTTGGAGCAAACTCTAGTGTTTCAAGGGCAATGGGAATAGTGGGTGGTTACCTTTTAGATTCCACAATTGGTGAATTGCCATCCCCAATTCATCCTTTGGTGCACTATGGTAGATACGCCAATTTTGCGCAAGAGATCTTTTGGAGCGACACCAAGGCGGGGGGCCTTCGTTATTTGGCTGCTCTAGCCGCTCCGATAGCCTTGTTCGGGTTGGTTCCAAGGGGATGGAAGAGGGAGACCTTTGCAACATACTTAGCACTTGGGCGCCGTTCTCTAGTTCAGCACGTGGAGGAGGTTCTGACTCATTTGGAGGCCGGTGATATCGCTCCTGCGCGACGGGCTCTCTCGATGGTCGTTGGGAGGGATACCGCCGAACTAACTTTCGAAGCTATCGCTAGTGCTCTGGTTGAAACGTTAGCTGAAAATTTCAACGATGCTGTGGCGGCGACGATCTTTTGGGAGGGCGTCGGCGGTAACCGCTTTTCACTCTTACACAGGGTGGCAAATACAGCAGATGCCATGGTGGGGCATTTGAATAAGCGTTATGTTAACTTTGGATTTGTCTCGGCTAAGACTGACGACGCCTTGGGGTATCTCCCGGCACGACTTGGATCACTGGCCCTGATTTTGGGAGGGGGAGGAGCAACCCTTGCACAAGTGATCAAGATAGTTCGTCTGAGTCACTCTCAATCTAGAGCTCACCCTTCTCCCAATGCTGGCTTAATGGAGGCGACCCTAGCAAATATGCTCGATGTAGCCTTGGGCGGTCCAATCACATATGACGGGGTCTTATCTGATCGACCCAAATTGGGCGGATCAAGGGGCGCAACACCGGCGGATGTAAGGCGTGCGATTGAGGTTGTAGATCGAGCTTCACTTTGGATGGTCGCAATCGGTGTGGCAATTGCTCTTTCACCTGGGCTAAAGGTGACTACGAACTCTAACAACTCCTATGACTCTGGCCCTTTGGCAGCCGATGGATCTCCGTGTTGAAGATACCCGTTGGCACGCCTATATCGAAATGCGATCATGATAAGGTCGCTGAGATGGCACTAGGTCTCGCCAACTCCCCCCATGGAGGCAATGGTGGGATGATCGAAGAGGCTCTTTTGATGGAGGCCGGGTCACTTTTGGATCTTTCTGCATCCATTAATTTTGCTGCCCCGGATTTTCGCGAGGATTTGATCGCATCTTTAGACTCCCTTAGCCGATATCCCAATGAATCTTCAAGCACTAATCTTCTAGCGAAGGCACTCAACGTCGATCCAAACCTCTTGGTTTTGACCAATGGCGGCGCCGAGGCGATCTCATTAGTCTGTGGGTACATCAAGAGTGCAAAGGTCTCTCGTTTTGACTTTGGACTTTATAGCCGATACCTTGCCGATAGTAGTGGCGGGCAAATGATAGTCTCTAATCCAAATAATCCAAGTGGCCAATTGATAGGTGATGTTGATGATGTGATCGTCTACGACGAAGCTTTTTACCCTATCGCAACTGGCACTTGGACGCGACGCGACTTTGAGACGGGTGCATTTTCATTGGGTTCGCTGACCAAATTGTCTGGACTACCGGGTTTGAGGCTTGGTTTTTTGATCGCTCCTAACCATGAGACTGCAAATTCAATTCGTAGAGCTAAGACGCAGTGGTCGGTTTCTGGCCTCGCCTTGGCGATGGTGCCTTTGATCTTAGAGCGAATCGATCTGAGCCAAGTTGCTTTTGAAACCGCTAGAGGGCGACGCCGCCTTGTCGAGATCTTGACAAGGGCTGGGTTGGTTCCTTGTCGCTCTGATGCAAATTACCTTTTCATCAAAGACGCACCGAGGCTATTACATAGGCTCCTAGAAAAGGGGATTTTATTGCGCAGTGGTGGATCATTTGGCTATATCGACGGAGTTCGAATAGCCGTTTGTGACGAGCATGGATTGGATCGCCTAGAAGGCTCACTCGAAGAGATCTGTCAAAGGTATGGTGCTTGGAATGTCTAATAAAGGACTGTTAGTTACTGGAACTGGCTCCAATGCCGGTAAGTCATTCGTGGTCACGGCCATCATTAGAGCCTTGGCCAATGATGGAGTTTCAGTCGCGCCATTTAAGGGCCAGAATATGGCGTTGAACTCCTATGTGACGCTCGATGGTAAAGAGATTGGGCGTGCCCAGGCGTCTCAAGCTGCCGCAGCTAGAATTGAAGCGACAGCTGAGATGAATCCGGTTTTGCTCAAACCAACTTCTGCAATGGCCTCTTCAGTTATAGTCATGGGCAGGGAGTCTGAAACCTTATCTGCGAGCGCCTTTCAGAGTAGGAAAATGGAGTTGACGGGGATTGTAGATGGCGCCTTCAAAGCTTTGACACGGAGTTATGACGTAGTTATATGTGAAGGAGCGGGTTCTCCAGCGGAGATCAATTTAGCCTCTAATGACCTTGTGAATCTAGGATTTGCAGATCGAGTCGGAATTTCTTCGATTCTGGTCGGTGATATCGATAGAGGAGGTGTCTTTGCTAGCCTCTTTGGTACCAAGACCATCCTCGCCCCTGAGCTGAGCAGCAGAATTCGTGCGTTTGTTATCAATAAGTTTCGTGGGGATCCTAGCCTTTTAGAGCCGGGACTAACAGAACTGTTGCGCCTCACATCTACTCCTACAATAGGGGTAATTCCCTATCTTCCAGATATGGGCGTGGACGCCGAGGATTCATTGGGTCTCTTGGAGCTTTTTTCGCCACGGAGTCGTTCGATTAACGGTAATTTTCAAGGGGGAGTTCCCTGCGGTGATGAGAATGGCAAAAGGGTAGATTCACGCCTTGTCGTTGGTATCTTGAACCTGGCTTACCTCTCTAACTTTAATGATTTTGAGCCACTGGCGAAGTCGCCTCTTGTTGACTTACGGTTGGTGAGTGATCCCCGAGCCCTGAGAGGGATAGATCTATTGATCATACCTGGGAGCAAGAGCACCGTCTCGGATTTGATGGCGCTTCGAGCGGCGGGTTTCGAAGCTGCGATCGAAGGCTTTGTGGCCAATGGCGGTGGTCTTTTTGGTATATGCGGTGGTTATCAGATGTTGATGAGCCTTATCAACGATGGCGTGGAGTCGGAATATATGGGTTACAAGGGATTGGATCTCATATCCGGAACAGTCAATTTTCAAGGCGAAAAGACCCTAGCTCGACGTAATGGAAAGTTGGCGATTGCGAAAAGCACTGAGGTATACGTCGAGGGCTATCAAATTCACCACGGCATTGTAGATCGTTCTCCGGGCAATCCTCTCTTTTATCTAAAGGCGCCAGATTCGACCCAAAAAGCTCAGATATCTGATGCAGGTGGCCCTTCACAAAGCTCGCTTGATGAGAGTGACTATCTTGAAGAAGGTTATTGTCAGGGCGCTATTGGCGGAACGACCCTTCATGGACTCTTTGAGAACGACCAAGCCCGTAATGGAATTCTCGACTATTTTGCCCAGAGAGTCAATAAGCACTATAGGGATGACTTTTCCTATGGTCTGATTCGCGAGGCGTACTTTGAAAGTGCCGCGTCGTTGATCCAAGAAAATCTCTCGATGAGTGCAATCTATTCGATGATCGGTATCTGAGCACCCCAAGTCGCCTTTGAGAAAGTTACGGTTTTAGTGAGCGACTCTTGACGATGATGGACTCGGGGCCTGTGTCTTTTGATGACATGTCTCTGGCTTTTTTTTGTATGAGCTTTATCAAGTAATTAATTGAGAATTGGAAAGATGGAATGATTCTTTATATCTCGAACGCTGACACCGAGATCCTCTCGATCGCCTTGGTCGGCGATGAACTTTCTGGGGAGCTTGGTCGAATTAGCGCAAGACGTATTGATGAGGTGACTCCAAGTGAGATCGCCTCGGCGTCGCTGATTGCACTTCGAGTCCTTGGCGGACGAAGAGGTTTGAGCGATCAAATAATGGAGCAACTTAGAGGTGCGATGGAGCGCGGGATCTTCGTCTGTCTATTTAGTGGAGAGGCCGACTTTGATCCCGAGCTTGCGACTTTGTCCAACGTCCCTGAACCTATTTTGGTAAGCGCAGCCTCTTATCTAATTGAGGGTGGCCCCGATAACTTCGCGAACTTCTTTTACTACTTGTCTGATACCTTGTTGATGACAACTATCGGGTACACAAAGGCGCTTGCAATTCCACAAGTTGGCGTTCTAGGTGGTTATCTTCCTGATGAGGATGATAATAACAATGTCATAGTCTTTTTCTATCGGGCACATGCTATCTCGGGAAATACAAAATTCATAGATGAGATCTGTCAAGGGCTGGCCAAAGAGGGCCTTCATGGAGTGCCGATCTATGCCTATTCACTTAGGCGAATCGACAATGTCGCCCAAGGCGATGATGTCGTGGCATTTGCGCGGAAATTCCGACCAAAAGCCGCAATCGTCACCATGTTAGCCGCTGGAAGTTTCGACGAAGAGACGATGAGTTGGGATGCTAGCGCCACAAGTGATCTGGGTGTTCCTGTCTTTCAGGCAATTATCTCATCGGCTTCGAACAAGGAGTTCCTAGAGTCTGAGGTCGGCCTTGGGCCACTCGATGCGAGCTGGCAGGTCGCAATCCCAGAGTTTGATGGACGGATTATAACGGTTCCTGTCTCATACAAAGAGGAGATAGAGTCGGATCTTTCTCAAACTGCCGCCATCTATGCCTATCGATGTGACCCAGAGCGAATATCTCGAATGGCGCAGTTGGTCAGAGGCTATGTTCAACTGGCGAACCTCGCTCCGGCTAAGAAGAAGGTGGCGATAGTGCTTTCTGCATATCCAACCAAGAAGTCCAGATTGGGAAATGCGGTTGGCCTCGACACACCAGAGTCGGTGATAGTTCTCATGAATCACCTTAAAGAGATTGGATATCACATTGAAGATATCCCTAACTCCGGCGTCGAGTTGATGGAGAGGCTCTCTGATACCTATGAATATGAGGAGTTTGCCCTAGGGATCAAGCAGGGGGCCGCAGTCACCAATCGCTTGAAGGTCAAGGACTATCTTGGCATCTTTGGGTCATTTTCTTCTTCGGTCCAAGAAACGATGATTAAGTCCTGGGGTGATCCACCTGGTGATTGGTATCATGAAGATGGCGAATTCTTCTTTCCTGGAATTTGGTTCGGAAATATCTTTTTAACGATACAGCCTCCGCGCGGATTTGGAGAGAACCCGATCGCGATCTATCACTCTCCAAAGTTGGCGCCAACGCACCACTATGTTGCTTTCTATCGGTGGTTGGAAGAGATCATAGGCGTTAATGCAGTCGTCCATCTCGGCAAACACGGTACCCTTGAGTGGCTTCCGGGTAAGGCAACTGGTCAATCAAGACACTGTTTTCCAGATCTCACCTTGGGTTCGATTCCGCTTATCTACCCATTTGTAGTAAACGATCCGGGAGAGGGGACCCAAGCTAAGAGGCGTAGCCATGGAGTGATTATTGACCATATGATTCCCCCTCTCACGAGAGCCGAGAGTTATTCGGAGCTCCTTGAGCTTGAGACATTGCTCGATAACCATGCGCGCTATCTTGTTTTAGATCCCTCAAAGCTGCCATCGATTCGGGCGTCCATCTGGGAGCTTATGCAAGAGGTCCAGATGCATAAGGACCTAAATCTAGACGGTGCTTCATTTGACTTTGAAGACGATGACTTTGATGAGATATTGCTCGAGTTGGATGGGTATCTTTGTGAGATAAAGGATGCAACCATTCGAGGTGGTTTGCACGTGCTGGGTCGTTGCCATGATGGGCAACCCCTTGTCGATTTGATCTTTGCGCTGAGTCGAATTCCTGCCTACTCATACCCGTCTCTGCATGAAACAATTGCCGAGGTTGCCCACTTGGACCCACAAGATCGAAACCAAAGCGATGCGATAGCCGATGTAGCATCCAAACTTATCAGTGAATATATATTGGCCCAAGAGGTTGAGTGCGATTCAGAGTTGCATCGAGACCTTAGGGAAAATAGTCAAGTTAGAAGCTGTCTTGAAGCCCTTCGCATGGAGTTGCTGCCTCGTCTGGATGCGACAATTGACGAGATAACTGCCATAGAACGAGCCTTGGCTGGAGAATTTATTGAGCCAGGTCCTTCGGGCTCACCATCTCGCGGTGCGGTTCAAGTTCTACCAACCGGGCGAAACTTTTATTCGATCGATCCTAGTTCGCTTCCAACCATCGCTTCCTATGAGACCGGTGCACTGCTAGGCCAAGCGGTCTGTGATCGCTATCTGCTTGAGACGGGATCCTATCCAACATCGGTTGCCATCGTCGTTTGGGGGACCGCGGCTATGCGTACTGGCGGTGATGATATAGCTGAAGCACTGTGGCTAATGGGCGTGAGGCCCAAGTGGGATCCGTCAACGCAAAAGGTAGTTGGCTTCAGCGTTATTCCAGATGAAGAACTAAAGCGGCCTAGGGTGGATGTGACCTTGCGTGTCTCTGGATTCTTTAGGGATGCTTTTCCGGGTGCCATAAGATTGTTTGACCAAGCTGCAATGGAGGTTGCTAGGTCCTTCCCAGAGTCAAATTTAGGTTCTTCGGGCGAGATAGCCCGAGTCTTTGGACCTGCTCCTGGTGGCTATGGATCGGGGATACTTCCTCTTTTGGATGCTGGGAATTGGCGTGATGACCAAGATTTGGCTCGGGTCTATCTGGCATGGTCTGGCTATTCTTATTCGAGCAGTGGATTTGGGATTCCAGCCCAAGAGGCCCTGGTAAAGAGACTTGGTGCTGCAAATATAGCGATCAAAAATCAAGACAATCGTGAACATGACATCTTTGACTCCGACGACTACCTCCAAGACCATGGGGGAATGCTTGCGGCCATTAGGTCCATTACAGGGGTAGATGCCAAGGGCTACTTTGGAGATTCCTCTAATCCGACCTCGCCAAAGGTTCGCTCCCTAGCAGAAGAGGCAGCTAGGGTGGTCCGATCGCGGGTTATCAACCCAAAATGGATCTCTGCTATGCAAAATCATGGTTACAAGGGTGCCTTTGAACTCGCCTCTACAGTTGACTATCTCTATGGTTATGATGCCACTGCAAATGTGGTTGAAGATTGGATGTACGAGCGAGTCACCCAAGCCTATCTAGGGGATCCGAAGGTGAGAGGCTTTCTCCATGAGGTCAATCCTCATGCCGTGGTATCCATTGCCAATCGATTGATGGAAGCCATATCACGAGGACTTTGGGAGGAGCCATCTCGCGAGGCCAAAGAGCTCCTTGCCGGTGAAATATTGGCGGAAGAAGGTAGGCGAGAGGCCAATGAGTAAGATCTTTCCATTTAGCGCAGTAGTTGGTAACGAAGACCTAAAGCTAGCCCTTATTATCGCTGCAATCGATCCAGCAATTGGTGGGGTTTTGGTGGAAGGGGACAAGGGGACCGCTAAGAGCACCTTGGCTCGCAGCTTGAGCGAATTGATAGATCTCAACTCTCCATTCGTGGAACTTCCCCTAGGTGCTACAGAAGACCGACTCAAGGGATCGATAGACCTTGCCCGCCTCCTTGGCGACAAGGAAGTGGTTATCTCTCAGGGCCTTATCGGCAAGGCAAATCGTGGCATCTTATATGTGGATGAGGTAAATCTCCTCGGGGATCACTTGGTGGATCTGGTATTGGATGCTGCGGCAACGGGTATCAACAGAGTGGAGCGCGACAATGTGTCGGTTGTCGAAGAGTCGCGGTTTGTGCTGATTGGTTCCATGAATCGTGAAGAGGGTTGGTTGCGTCCACAGCTGCTTGATCGTTTTGGTCTTTATGTTAGGGCCCAGCCCTTGGTTGATCCAAGTGAACGCATCGATGCTGTAAGGCGAAGATTGGATTTCGACAGAGATCCAGAGCGTTTTTGCCTGGCCTATCTAGAGAGTCAATTAGAGCTTCGGGAGGCAATCCAAAGAGCAAAGTTCTCAGCCCAAAAGGGAGACCTTGGCTTGGCGGCCTCCTTTGATGAGGGTTCATGGGAGGAGTTTGGAAAGATCATTTCGCACTTTGGTGCACCATCGCTCAGAGGAGATTTGGTATTGATCCGAAGTTCTGCGGCCTATGCAGCTTGGTGTAATGAGGAGGTAGTGAAGCCTTATCATCTAAAAAGAGTGGCTCCAATGGTCTTTGGCCACAGAAGTGATGCCACATTAGCCACCGAAAATGATCGCCAAGAAGGAGATGGTAACAGATCCTCTTCAAAAGGTAGATCGAATTCCCAAGCTGAAGGCGCTAAATCGATGGATGAGCGCAATAGCCGAGAAGACCCAAAACCCAAGATAAAAGGTGAAACCCAAGATAGAGTAAGCCAAGGCTCTAGTAAAGCCCCTGGCCAAGACCTTAACGCTGATATGCCTACCAAGACAGATGAGAACGATTCCATGGACGATACGCCTAGTCCTATGAGCGAAGTTGGAAGTTCATACAACGCACTTGGTGAGGCTAGGGCCAAGAACCTAGCCAAGACTGAGACTGAAACTGAGGGCGGCCCGTCTCGTAATGATCCATCGGCCTTTGGTGATAATCGTGGCCGCGGAAGCTACAATGTGGCCGACTTTGATCTATCGAAAGCTTCGGCTCGGCCGTTGCTCTTCGATAAGTCGCGACCATTTGGAGCCAGAAACTCAGATTTTGTAGACCCCTCGCGACGACCAAACCCGCTGGCCCCTTCACAAAGCCGAGGTGTTGCGGTGGCTAGCGTGGCTTTGAGCACTTATGATTCAAATAAAATCGCATACACCGCCAGTGTTGTGGCAAATATCGTGCGTATATCGATGAGTAACTCCGAACAAAGTGATCTTTCGAGCGACGATTTGAGAAGCACGCTTTTCTTAGAGAATCAAGCCCGGCTGGTCATCGTTGTCTTAGATACCTCTTCCTCGATGGGACTCGATCGTAGGGTGACCCTGGCAAGGGAGATACTCTCTGGAGTCTTGGAGAAGTCATACCAAAGAAGAGATAAAGTTGCTTTGGTGGCATTTGCTAGAGAGAGTGCATCCACGATTCTCAAAGCTACTAGAAGTATCGAGTTGGTCGAGCGTCGGCTGGGCCAGCTTAGATCGGGAGGCACTTCACCATTGCACCTCGGAATCCAAGAGGGTATCAAGCTGTGTAAAAGTACTAGCAATGGCGGTTTGAATCCGCTTCTAATTGTGCTGAGCGACCATCGCCCGACCTCTGTGCAAGGCGATGCTCGGGTTTTAGCAATGGCGGCTGCTGAATCGATTGCATTTGAGAAGATCGAGGCAGTCTTTGTGGATTTGGAGATGGACCATCCAAAGATTGGCCTTTGTCGAGAGTTAGCGCAGTTAGCCAAAGCAAGTTACATTGATTTTACAGGTCAATAGATGACCGACTGGGTGCTTTCTAGGTGACGGCTCGTGGCTATGAAAGCTCTGCTTTATTAATGGTCGAAGAAGGCTCTGTTTTTTTAATGGTCGCATACCTTTGCTATATTGCACCTTGAAAAGTATTGCGCATTAATATGCAACGCTTTGAGGCTTTGGCCTTCTTGGGTGATGGTGGAGTTGGTTGATGGTCAGTTCTATTGCGCAGATAATGGAATGGTGAAAACAATATGGCTCAAGAGATTTATCTCGGAGAGGCGCTAGAACGTCTTATATGGGAGATCGATCGTATAAAGGGAAACTCTCCCATGCGTGGCGTAACTGTAATTGTCCCAGGTGGCCTTAGTCCGACTTTAATTTCGAGCAAGTTGGCGACTACTAGAAATCTCTTTAATGTCGAGTTTTTGTCCATTTTGGCCTTCGCTAAGCGATCGGTAGCACAATTGCAATTGGATGGAGTGCCTCGAATCGCCTCAGCCTTGACGGCCAAATCGATGCTGCGAAGCGCATTTTTTGAGGTAAAGGCCTCAAATCCGAGCCTCTATGACAGAATTGCTCCAGACTCTGAGACCTTGAGTGCTCTAGAGCGAGCCATTGTCGAGTTGGGTGGCTCAGATCTCGGTTTTATCGAGAGCGGCTTGGGTGTCTCGGTATCTACTAGGTTTTGTTTGGATGTCTATGGCTCGATCTCTAGAAAGTTACGAAAGGCTAACTTAATACTTGAGTCAAGTATCTTTGGGGTAGCTGCCGATGTAATTGGATCGAGTGCTCCAATTGCAATCGAAGCGGCCTTTGGCTCGGTGGTTTTGTATGCCCCCCATGGCCTTTTGGCATCGGCCTTTAAGATGCTAATTGCACTCTATGAAAAGACTCCTTTAAATATCATTCACCTCAGAAGCGGAATTGCCGAGGTGGATAGCCGATTTAGTGAGGTATTTGACCTTTTAGGGTCGGTTGGCGATGGCTTGAATTCAGAGGAATTGCCAAGGGAGATAGCTCTTTCGACCTCCGACTTCCAAGAGGTGTCCCTGGCTGATGTAGCCGACGAAGTTGACTACGTAGTGACCAAGGTCTTGGAGCTTTTGGCTAGCGGTATATCGATTTCCGACATTGTGGTTCGATATACTAACGAGCCAACCTACCTTCATCGTCTTTTGGAGAGATTTAGTGCAGCAAGGGTACCATCTTTTCTTAGTGATGCATCCAACCTAGGAACTAAGCCGGCTTTAGTTATGGCCTTTAAGCTTGTGGAACTGTGTAGAAATAAACGACGTAGCGACCTTGTCTCGGTACTTTTAGATGCCAACTTAGAGGCCCAAAGCGACAATCTGGCGCTTGGGGATCTAGTTGGAGTGACGATTTCGGCCAAGATAGATGGTGACGTCTTTGGCTGGGCTCGCGATTGGAAGAATCGACTTGAAACAAGGGGTGAGAATTCTGCCTCCAAGGATGAGATTACCAAAGAGATCCTTAGTGATTTTTTGATTCGTCTCGATCAGAGCTTTTCCGTTTGGACCGCAGCTCTAAGTGGTCGATCGTGGCGAGATTTGGCATTTGCTACCTGGAAACTTCTTGCAGTTGTCTATGAGAAGCTTCCTCTTTTATTTGAAGCTTCGCCCCTCGATAGAAATGAGATACCACGAGAAGGGGTGCAAGAGATAGTCGCGGGTTTGGCGCAAGTAGTTGGCTTGGATGGAGACGATCTAGATGAGAGGCCGAATGAACTTGGATTTTGGATCTCCTTGGGTCACGCAACGCCAAGTACGCCCAGCAACTTTGAGATCGATAAGGCTGGATTGCGCCTTGAACTGGCGTCGTCATTTAGCGGATTGAGTGCTTCAAATACATTCGTCCTAGGTATGACTGAACGCTTTTTTCCGATTTCACCTCCGGCTACTCTTTTGGAGGAGCGTACCCGCAATATCCTTAAGCTCCAACGTCAAGGTGACCGGGTCGCTATCGGAAATAGAGCTTTGGCGCTATCGATAGGCATGAGTCAATCGGTGACGCTAACGTATCCTCGTGTTGATGTAGCAAAAGCAAAGGGACAGTTTCCCTCGGCATTTATCGAGATACTCAAGGGGTCAAATAGAAGAAGTGATCGACCCCTTGCAAATACAGGGGTTGAGACTATTCGCTCTCGGTTTGACCTTTTAGAGAAGATTCGGGTGCCTATCAATGATTCTATGACTGCGATTATCCAAGACCTTACCCCTGGTGAATTGCCCGAGAGGTCCCGTGATCAGCTATCAATTTACCCTAGGGCCCCAGAGCCATCAACGCCTTTGTTCTCTTTGGTAGATATTTCAAAGTTGGATCTTGGGGTGACTCGACCATTGGCAACTACTTATGTTGAGGACTGGCTTTCATGCCCCTTTGCCTTCTTTGCGATGCGTATCCTAAGGATACGAGAGATCACCGAACCGGAGACTGTACTTAGGCTCGATCCACTTGTTCGAGGAGGGATCCTCCATGAGATCTTTGAGAGATTAGGCGATAGATACTTTCAAGGGCGGACCTTGTCTTCGGGAGGTATCTTGAAGATCGATGACTCTGACTTGTCAAAGATTGTAGATGAAGCCTGGCAGCACTTTGAACCAGAGAGGCCCTGGGCCACTTCGATCTATAAGTTTTGGAGGAAGCTGGACTACAGGACGATCCAAAGAGAGGCGAGAGAGTTTGTCAACCTCATGAATAAATCTCTCGTTGGCCTTGTTATCGAGGACGACTTTCGCGAGCTTGGCATTGAACCTACAACTCTAACAATGCAGAGCCCCTTTTTGAAGGACCTCTCGGTCAATTTGGTGGGGAAGATGGACAGGGTCATAAAGCTGAGTGATCGATCCTATATTGTGATTGACTATAAGACCGGCTCTTCCCAGGGCTATCTATCTGGCAAAAACCTAAAGCCTCAGAAGGTCCAGCTTGTTCTCTATCGGCAACTACTTGAGAGGTATCTGATGACCTCTTTTGATCAGGTGGTTGATCAGGTAAAGTTAGAATATTGGTTTGTCTCTGAGCGCCGTGGAATTTCTCGCTTTGAAGTACCCGCAGAGGCTATAGATCTTGGTCTACAAACCAGTGCTATTGCTATAGCTCTGATCCGAGATGGACTCTTTCTGGCAGGTTTGCATGATTATACAGCTTTCCAAGGGGGATGCTCATACTGTAATCCCGATGGATTAGATGCCCTTCGAACGCGCGCAAAACTCAAAGCTCGCCTTCTTTCTGTCGGAGTCAACCTTGGCGATGACGTGCCTTGGGACCTCCAGGTTTGGCAATCGATTATCTCATTGGTGAGATCAGATCTTTGATGATAGGTGTTGATAGATGGTAGAGCCATTAATAGATAGTCATTCGCGTTCTCGAATCTCCAGTGAGATTGATTCGACCCTATTCGTGCGAGCCGGTGCTGGGACCGGCAAGACCACCTCAATGGTCTCTCGCATTATTTCGATCGTAGAGTCGGGTGTGGATATAACCAAGATCGCCGCTATTACCTTTACCGATGCCGCTGCTACCGAACTAGCCCATCGGATTAGGATGCGCCTCCTAGATAAGGTTGCCCAAGAAGGCGAGAGTTTCGGTCTCGCCAAGAGAGCCCTTGATCTCCTGGGGAGTGCTCCAATTGGAACGATTCATTCGTTAGCAAATTCAATTCTTTCTTCAAACCCTCTCGAGGTCGGCCTTCCACTTGTCTTTTCAACGATGGATGAGGTGGAAGAGGCTTTATTTTTTCAAAGGGAATGGGACTCTTTCTTTGTAGATGTCTTTGGTGATCCGGTCGCTGCTACCTCCATAAGCCTCTTGGTCGAACTTGGCATAAAGCCAAGCGACCTCTTTGAGATGGCGCGGTCGATCGATAACAAAGTGCTTGACCCCGGCGATTACCGACACAAAAAGGAGACTTTAAGCGCACCTGATACTAACTATCAGGAGGAGGTCGTCGATGTTTTTGATGAGATCCACGGGATCATTGAGGAAATTGACGCCCTTGGCGCCAACCCACAATACCAATATGCCCTTGCGGATCAAGATGCTTTGGCCCAACTTGTCTCTTCTTTGGTTGATGCGGGTGCACGTCTAAGAGAGGCTCTCTCTTCTTCTGAGCCGTCGTTAGCTTTTTTATACCTCTCCTCAAGGGTTGCACCCTATTTTCCGACGGCCAAACCAGGTAATAAGGGCAAGGCTGCCAATTGGGGAGGTGCTCCCCAAAAGAACGCTGTCGTTGAGATGATCCGCGAGATTCAAGATCGCCGTCAGGGTGTGGTGGAAAAAATTACTGAGGCGCTTTGTGAAAATGTCTTTTCGGTGCTTTGTGGGTTTGTAATTGAGCTTCGCCTTGCGAGGCGACGAGGGGGAAAGATCACATTTGGAGATCAATTAAATCTTTGTTTGGAGCTTTTGCGAGACGCACCACCGCAACTTGTTTGCGAGATCCGCAATTCGTACTCGGTGATTATGGTTGATGAGTTTCAAGACACTGACCCTGTTCAGTTGGAGATTGTCAAACGACTCTCTGGGACTTTTGAGAGATCGATAGACGCCCAAGAAAAAACTCCTTTGGCGCCGCTATTTTTCGTAGGGGATCCCAGACAGAGTATCTATAGATTTCGTGGTGCAGATCTAGATGGCTATCTTTTGGTTGCTCGGTCGACTTCTGCGGAAAGTCGAGTCGACCTCAATGTCAATTTTCGATCGAATGAGGAGATAGTCAATTGGGTCAATGACTCATTTGAGGACTACTTTGCAATAACGAGTGGATTGCCGGCCTCCCCCCTTGCATCTGTGCGACAGCGAAGCGACCGATATGAGCCCGTTAGCTTACTAGCAAGTTCAAAGTACCAAGTCGTTGATGAGGGGTTTCGAATCTCTGCTGATCAAAGACGCCAGGTCGAAGTGGAGCTAGTAATCGCCACGATCAACAAATTGATAGATGAGGGGCATTTAATTCAGGGTGAGGATGGCTTGAGGCCCGTTGAATATGGTGACATTGCAATTTTGGTTCCGGATCGAGCCATTTTGGATGAGTTGTTCTGGGCTTTGAGAGGTCAAGGTATTGATTTTCTATCTTCTAAGTCAACCTCAATCTATTCAGATCCACTGATCTCAGAGCTCTTTATGCTTTTGCGAGCTGGAGTCCGCCCATATGATGGACTTTGTCTATTTCATGCCCTTAGGTCCTCTTTGATGGGCTTTAGCGATCAGGATTTGGTCGACCTATCTTTGCCACATGGAAGCCTAGGACGAGCGGTTGAGGCAATCCGAAGGGGATTCTATGCAGCCCATACCCCAGAGCTCGACCAAAAAGTTGAGAGATTGAAAGGTGCTATCTCCTTTCTTGATGATCTAAATGATAGGGCCCGCACTCGATCAGCCTATGAATGTCTATTGCATGTGATCGATTCCTTTTCGCTCGTTGTCCGTGGATCTGCGACCAGTAATCCGCCGGAGCTTTGGCGGCGTCTTGACTACGTCAAGGAGGAGGCATTTTCATGGAGTTCAACGGGTGCTGGCGAGCTTGGCTCGTATGTCAGTTTCGTGACCAAGAAGATGGCCGATAACCTAAAGACCAACGAGAGTGAGGGCGGTGATCTGGGCACTTCTAACGTTCGGATCATGACGATTCATGCATCTAAAGGGTTGGAATTTCCGGTGGTCATATTGACCTCCACTGCGAGTTCGCTTACTCGTTCGCATCGCTCAACTCACCTCGTTTATGGAGGCGGTGCAAAGGTAATTTCGGATCGATTTGGGCAAGGGGTGGTTCCGCTCGCTTATAGGTTCCATAAAGAGGCATACAGCGATGGATACGAACAAGCAGCGAACGCAGAAAAGGAGTTGGACTTGGCAGAGAGCGTACGACTTTGTTATGTTGCCACCACCCGCGCCAAAGATCGTCTTTTTGTTACCATCCCAGCCACAGGAGATGAGATCGCCGCCGCTAAGACGCTTTGGGGATCGAGCGATATCTCCAACATAAGGTTTACTTGGGAGCTGTTAGTCGCTCTATCCAAAGAAGCGGTTAACTTTGTCGAGACCGATCTGGCACGGCCAGTGGTTTCTACCACGATGACTAGATCACACTCCATGGCCTCTACCAAGGAGATGGTCCAAGCCCGCTTAGAGATCGAGCGATCAATTCGACGTGGAACTTGGATCAACGCTTCGCAACTTGAAGTCGATAAACCTTATCGGCATTCGAGATCTAAAGGGAGCACCCCGACGTCTGCCTTACCTAGTTCTAGGAGCGAAGTTGGCTCTTATGTACATTTATGTTTGGCGGAAGCGATCTTTGATGATCCGGCCCAGACGATGGATCGCTCTAAATTGCTTCTCTCGAATCTAGGGGTAGATCCCCTCACTATAGGTTTGGTCTGTTCGATACTTGAAGTGGCGCTAGAGGTCCCCTCCATTCGAAACGCCAAAGATTCTATGCGAGAGTTTCCAATAGTGGCGACCTTGGAGGGTATTGGTCAAGTTCACGGTGTCATTGATTTGGGATATGTGATCGATGGTCACCTGAGACTGTTCGATTATAAAGTGGTATCGACTCTAGAGGATGACTTTGTAAATGAGGCGCTTGATCGATATAAGGGCCAGGGTTTTCTCTACAAAGCGTTGGCCCAAAGCTGCAATTTGGGGGTTGTAGTTGACGATGTTAGATTTATCTTTTTGACAAAAGACGGATACCGTGAGGTAGAAGCTCCTCAAATTGGAGAGGATGAGCTCTTGGATATGGCCATTTCCTTGGATCCTACGAACCTAGATTTGGATTAAGTCTAGGTTCGTATGATCACTTGGGTCTAGTTGAGAATTCGATCAAACACAGAGTTGCGTGTCAATGCAACCCAGAGCCAATGTCACTGAGCACTCAGGGAGATCGCTACCTCTTGGCTGAGAGTCATTTTGGTCTGGATATTGTTTGTATCAAAATGATTTTGAATTGGATCGAAAGCCAAATATACCGAATGAAGAACCCTAAGAGGGCGTAGTATCTCAAAAGCGTGTGGCCCAGTAGATAACCGCCTTATCGAACCATAAGCGCGTTCATTTGATAGACGCAGTAATTGTTCAATGAGCCCTGGGTGGTGATTCCCCCAATGGTACCAGAACTCCCTCCTCCTGAATAGTTGACACTCCAATTTTCAACGATTGTGATCCTATAGCAACCGGTATTTTTGTAGAGGTGTATTAGATCCCCAAGAGGATATTTACCGCCAGAGTTTGAAGTTGGCCCAAATGGAGTGCTTCCATCGCCGTAGTCGATCGTCAACTGCCCGCTAGCCACCGCGACGACCTTTCCGGCAATTGTAGACACCGATATTTGATCAACGAATTTGGCGCCGCTGCTGAGGTAACTGTCTAGACCGAATATTCCAAAATATGGCGTCATGAACGGAGCTGGCGATGGCAGAAGCCGCGAAACCTCGGCAACAATGGTACTTTGTGAGACCTTTGGTGGTGTCGGGCTGGTTTGATAGTTGGTTTGGCGAGATTTACATGGTCCATAGTGACGATTCAAGGTAAACCAGAGCTGTGGATTTAAGTTGTAGGCGTAGGCGGCTTGGGCTTTGGTCGAATAATATTTGAAAAAGACCGCAACGCAGGGCGTGATTTGAAATTGTTTGGAGTCCGTTGTGAGGGTTGGAAAAAGTACGGGGTAGATCGGCTTTCCGCCTGTGCCTACAATCGTCTTTCCAGGGAGCGCTGGCGTGCCGACCTGAGAGGGCGCATAGAGCGTAATAGCGTACGACCCATTGCCCGAAGTTGCCTTAGCAGATGCGCTTGCTGGGAGAGGACCAAGAAGGCTGGCAAAACAGATGGTTACAAAGATTAACGTTCTGTAAAATAATTGGCCGGCTGCTGGCTTGCTTGTAGCGTTAGGACCACAGTAATTCTTTCTTTCAAACACCTAGACGACTCCTTAGACTGTTAGCGCGGGAGGCCACAATGGCGAGGAGGAAGGCGATTTGGATTGAAATTACCACCATTATCTTATTTGAAGCTTTCTTTGTAAGCTCTCAAAAGTTGATATTTTTGGTGAATCTGAATTTTAGCTGAGAGATTACCTGGTCGATTGCGGTGAGTGCGAGCTGTGTTATATAGCCTTTGAACTGGTTTAAGTGCTTATCAAGAGGCTGTCGTATGATCTTTGTGACCTTTTCCCCTAATACAAAAGTGAGGATTTGATCCAAAATCATAGGGTACGAATTAGAAGTTTCGAAAGAGTTTGACCCTAAAACCCCATTGGTTTCTCCCGTTGTTTGATAGTACGGCAATCCCAGGTGGGTATATTGAGTTTGAAAAATCGTTGAAATAAGGGATTTAGTTGCGAGAGAGCGACGAGATCTACATTTAGGTTTTGCGCGGCGACGACGTTATCAATTGAAGCGTTGCCAATTGAGTATTACTAATTAGAGAGAGTAGGTGAGATCTATGGCTATCGAGGATTTGTCTGGTGACATTGAAGAAGGTTCAGCTACCTTCATCTTTGACTTCGTCCATTTTGAAGCCAAATATGAAGAGGTGGTATCACTACTTGAAGTTGACCAAGCTAAATGGCTAGGGGTCGCCAGTCGCGAGATCTTAGAGGATCAATCCTTCGTAACTCGTGTTGGGCCCAGTGGATTGATCTCAAAACAAGTCGAAGTTTATATGGGCGAAAGTCGACAAGCCTTTGGTTGCGTTTTGTTGCCTATTGCATGGGAGTCCCATTCGGCTAAGTTTCTCTTTCCTCGTCTTGAAGGTGACTTGGAATTCTCTAGGGTGGACGAGACACATGTTCGTTTGGCGCTTCGTGGAAGCTATCGAGTTCCTCTAGGTGCTTTTGGCGAAAAGATCGACAAATTGATTATGCATCGTATGGCCGAGTCAACGGTTCGCTCGTTTTTGACTGGAGTCTCAGACGAGATTTCATCGAGACTCCATTAATTTCTCAAAGGGAACGCTTATTGTTTAGGCTCCCACGGCATGAAATCCACCATCGACGTGGATTATCTCACCAGTCGTGGCTGGGAAGAGGTCGGATAGGAGTGCAGCTATGGCCTTTGCCACCGGCTTTGCGTCGGTAACGCTCCATCCAAGGGGTGCACGATCGGCCCATATCGTTTCGAAATCGGAGAATCCGCCGACAGATTTCGCGGCAATGGTTCTAATTGGTCCAGCTGAGATCAGGTTTACTCGAACACCGTCGCGTCCTGCTTCACGGGCCATATAACGAGTCAGGGACTCAAGAGCCGCCTTGGCGACGCCCATCCAGTTGTAGCCGGGCCAGGCTTGAGTTGCGTCAAAGTCAAGTGCAACCACTGAAGGATCGCTTCCCTTTTTCAGGAGTGGTAAGAGGTGCTTGATTAGTGGTGCTAGTGAATAAGCAGATACTTGGACCGCAGTAGCCACATCAGACCACTCGGCCACAAACATATCGGGATCTAGGCACGGGGCCGGCGCAAAGCCGATGGCGTGGAGTATTCCATCTAGATGGCCAAATCGCGCTTCAATTGCACTTGCTAGTGCTACATAGTGCTCAGGATTGGACGCATCGAGCTCTAAGACCTCAGGCGTTGCGGCTAGTTTTCTAGCAACTCGTGCGGTAATCGACATCCCGCGGCCAAAGCCGGTCAAAATTACATCTCCACCCTGGGATTGAACTTCCTGAGCGGCTGAAAAAGCCAGCGATTGGTCGTTCAATACTCCAGTGATGAGTATCTTCTTTCCGTCGAGAATGCCCATTTGTCTCTCCAATCCTTATAGCCTTGCAAGCAAAACCTAAAAAGTTCCAACATGCACGCTAGTAGGACTGAAGGCACAGAGTCGCGCCTTTTGATAAGGTAGCGAATTGAATTTGGAGGTATTGTATGAAACCATCGATTGGCGTCCTAGGCGGGACAGGCCCCGCAGGATCTTCTTTGGGCCTTAGATATGCGTCTTTGGGCCATAATGTGACCTTGGGGTCGAGAGATCCCGAACGAGCTAAGGAGTTCGTCAACACCTTAGATTTGAGCGCCTTGACTGGAACACTAGTTGGCGGTGACAACTTGAGTGCAGCCCAATCTGAGATCGTTGTCGTAGCAACACCTTGGGATGGCGCAGAGGCGACTCTTACGAGTGTGGCCCAGCAAGTCCAGGGAAAGATCGTCATTTCAATGGCGAACGCCCTCTATAAGCATGGCCGCAATATGCACGCTTTGACGCTACCAAGAGGTTCAGTAGCGCAACATCTGGCTTCTTGTGTACCTGGAGCTCGTATCGTTGGAGCCTTTCACCATGCGCCTGCGAAGGAATTGGGCGATTTGGGTTCCTCGCTGCACTCGGATATTTTGGTTTGCTCCGATGACAGCGATGCCATTGCCAGCGTTATCGAACTTGTGAATGAGATTCCAGGTAGTCGGGGGATCAATGCTGGGAATATATCTGCCGCATTGGCGATTGAGGCAATGACGGCAGTGCTGATAAATGTGAACATTCGGTATAAGACTCGGACTTCACTTTCACTTTCAGGGATTGAGGCAGGTAATAAATGAAACTTTTCGACAGCGCTACGCAGAAAATGAAGACGATTTCACCCAGTGGAGATCAGGTGACGATGTATAGTTGCGGTATTACCCCATATGACGCGTCACATCTTGGCCATGCAGCTGTCTTTTTGAGCTTTGACCTTCTGTCGCGGGCTTTGATGCAAGAGGGTTATAAGGTCAAATGGGTTCGAAATATCACTGATGTCGACGATTCGATTCTTGGTAAAGCACGAAGCTTAGGAGTTCATTATCTAGATTTGGCGGCATCTGAGATCGCTAGATTTGATCGAGATGTGACCGCATTGGGCCTTTTGGCACCCCAAGTTGAGCCTCGAGCAACTTCTGCGATCTCAGATATTCTCTTGATGATCCAACGTATTATTGATGCTGGCTATGGGTATCAAAGCGGTGGAGCGGTCTATTTTGACCAATCTAAGTATGCAGATTTCGGCGAGATTTCGCATCTTGATCGTAAAGAGATGCTCGCTATAGCTTCCGAACGGGGCGGAAACGTTGAAGATCCGAACAAGAAGGATCCACTTGACTTTGTGCTATGGCAGCCTTCGCTCGAGGATGAACCATTCTGGGACTCACGATTCGGCCCAGGACGTCCAGGGTGGCATATTGAGTGTTCGGCTTTGGCTATGCGCGAATTGGGTGTAGATAAGATCGATATTCATGGTGGTGGGTACGATCTCTTGTTCCCACATCACGAATGTGAAGCTGCTCAATCCAAGGTAGTAACAGGTCACGACTTCGTTGATGTTTGGATGCACGTGGGTATGGTCTACTTGGGCGGCGAGAAGATGTCTAAGTCTCTTGGAAATCTTGTCTTTATTGGTGATCTCCTAGCCGATTATGACGCTGGCATCGTGAGGGCGTCGCTCATGGAAAACCACTATCGGAGCCATTGGGAGTGGAACGAGGAGATGCTCAAGCACGCGACTGAGCGTATCAACCTTTGGAGATCTGTCACCTCTGCCAAGGTAGATAATGGCGTATCTATAGAAGTATGTACTGCTTTAGCAAATGACCTGGATGCCCCATCTGCTTTAGCGATCATCGACGATGCCGCAAGGGCCAACTTTGATGTTACTAGAGCCGCAGCACTCTTAGGAATTGTACTTTAAGCCGAAATTGGGAACTTGAATTTGGGGCAGATCGATCTTTGGTGTCGTTGGCTTAGAACACCCTCTTGATAGTTGCCCCAAAACGTGAATTTCTCTACAGGTAGTCATTATGAGAGACGCTTATTGGCCATGGGCCTATGGAGCGATAGACTTGTCTGTAAATAATTGGGAAGACAGAGAGTAAAGAGACTATGAAAGTATTGCTCCCCGACGGCACCTCAAGAGAGATAGATTCGGCTCTTAGCGGTTTCGAAGTCGTGAATGCCGTGGAAATCAAGAACAAAAGATCTATTCTGGCGATGGAGTGCAATGGCGAATTGGTCGATCTGTCGCGGACTCCCTTTGGCGATGAGGTGGTTTTAGTCGCGGGCGACTCGGATTCCGGTCGGGGGATTTTACGCCACTCCACAGCTCACGTTTTGGCTCAAGCCGTATTAGAACTGTGGCCAGGCTCGAAGTTCGCCATAGGTCCATTTATTCAGGATGGTTTCTATTACGACTTTGCTCTCGTTGATAATGGTCGCTTTAACGACGAGGATATGGAACGCATTGAAGCAAAGATGCGCTCCATCATAAAGGCAAATCAGCGTTTCGTGCGTGAGGAACTCTCGATACAAGAGGGCCTCGATCTCTTTGGAAACCAACCGTTCAAACGAGAGATCATCGAAGGTGTAGCTCATTTGGATGATTCCGAAGACGCCAACGAAGGCGTGAGTGATAAGGGTGTTTCTATCTATCGAAATAGTGAGACATTTGTGGATCTCTGTCGGGGTCCACACGTCCCGTCTACCTCATATTTGGGCTCATTCAAGCTAATGAGAGTGGCAGGGGCATACTGGAGGGGCGATGAAAAGCGAGATCAGCTACAACGCATCTATGGAACTGCATGGGAGTCAAAGGATGCACTAGAGGCATACCTAGTTCGTCTGGACGAAGCTGAACGAAGAGACCATCGTAAACTTGGAATGGAGTTAGATCTCTTTCACTTTCCGCCGGAAATTGGTGGCGGACTTCCCGTTTTTCACCCTAAGGGTGCGCTGATTCGACACTTGATGGAGGACTTCTCCAAGAAATCGCATCTTCTTGGGGGGTATCAGTTTGCATGGACTCCCCATATTGCTAAGTCGACCTTATTTGAGGTCTCGGGCCATCTCGAGTGGTACAAGGACGGCATGTATCCTCCAATGGAGATGGAGGGAGCTACCTACTACCCCAAGCCGATGAACTGTCCAATGCACATCCTGATCTACAAGGCCCATCAGAGATCATACAGAGAGCTTCCACTGCGCCTCTTTGAATTTGGTACTGTCTATCGATTTGAGAGATCCGGCGTGTTGCATGGCCTTGCACGTGTCCGAGGATTGACACAGGACGATTCACATATATTTTGCGCACCTTCGCAGCTTGGCGGTGAGCTTTCTCGTCTTTTGAAGTTCATTATAGAACTCCTTAAAGCCTTTGGTCTAGAGGATTTCGAGGCCGAACTTGCCACTAGGCCCGCCAAGTCCGTTGGAGAGGACTATGAATGGGAAGAGGCAACTAACGCACTTGAGTATGCTCTATCGCAGTCGGAAATACCCTATGTTAGAGCAGAGGGCGAGGGCGCCTTTTATGCTCCTAAGATCGATATTCATCTAAAGGATGCGATTGGGCGACGTTGGCAAGTCTCTACATTGCAGGTTGATCTGCAACTACCACAGAGATTTGATATGGAGTTTGTCGATTCGGATAATACTCGCAAGAGGCCCTATATGATCCATAGAGCCCTCTTTGGCTCTGTGGAGCGTTTCTTTGCAATTTTGCTCGAACACTATGCAGGTGCTCTTCCAACCTGGCTCTCTCCAACCCAGATAACGGTTGTTCCAGTGAAAGAGTCGAACCATGAATATGCGGAGTCTATTGCTCGTGCCTTGACTCAAATTGGAGCACGGGTGGTTGTCCATGGGGCTAATGAGCCACTAGGGGCTCGAATCAGGCGCTCTAAGTTGGACAAGACGCCATACATCTTGGTTGTAGGTGACCGGGATGTTGCTGCCCAGACTGTAGGTGTCAATAGAAGAGGATCCGATAAGCCAGAGACCGATGTCTTATTTAGTGCCTTCTTGGATGAGATCTCCGGCGAACTTGTCCCAACGCCACTGGTGGTCACCGAATGATCGACATCCTCTGGGCTGGTTGGCGACGCACCTTTGTTGAAGGGGTTAGCACCAAACAAGAGATGCTTGGATGTATTCTCTGTAAATTGGGAGAACCAAACACAGTAGAGTCGAACTTGGTTTTGCACTACGGTGAGGGAAACTACGTGGTTCTGAATGCCTATCCATATGCACCTGCACATCTCATGGTTATTCCCTATCTTCATCACAACGACATATTGGATCTTTCCCAAGAGGAGGCGATCGAAAATACGCTATTGTTGCGAAGAGCTATTGGCATCGTTAGGGACGTCTATAATCCTGATGGCTTCAATGTGGGTGCGAACATTTCAAAGGCCGGGGGAGCAGCGATCGATGACCACGTACACTTTCATCTAGTGCCTCGTTGGATTGGCGATACTAACTTTGCGACCACGATAGCCAATATTAGGGTTCTCCCAGAGTCGTTGGATTCTACCTACGGGCGATTGAAGGATGCATGGGAAAAGAGGGATCAAAGTTGATTTCATGGAGCCTACGCGTGTATTGGGTAGGCCCCTTCTTTTTGGCTCCTCCTGCTATGTGGTAACGAACTTTCTTGATTGCATGTAGTGGTCTTGTCGATTGAGTCGTTTGGGGGTCGCTAGGCAGTAGACCGAGCCTCTTTCGAATCTTTCGATTGATTGGTTGGCAATCCAGCAATTATTTGGATGTAGCATCACTAGGGCGGCAAACAATAACAGATTGGTCCAGAAAATAAGTCGGAGGCATTCGTTTTCTGTTCTTCAATTGATTAATCAGATCCACTTCAGATGTTGTGTCGCAAATAACAAAAGCAAGCTCGGTTCCTATTGAAAAGGTCCCAAGAGTTATAGTGTAGATGAGCCTTGGGACCTTATTGTTTGTCAGGGTTCTGTGTGAATTAGTTCTGTGTGAATTAGTTCTTTGTAGATGCCGTTATCGATGAGCGACTTTGAGCGTCACCGCTTCCTTGGCAAAAGACCGATATCTTTAGGTAAGATACTTCCCGTAGAGAGCCTTGGGAAGTGGTTCGTAGTGGTCAAAGGTCGCATCGAACTCACCTTGTCCTGCTGTTATCGAACGCAATTCATTTGAATAGGTCATCAGTTCGTTGGTGGGCACAACTGCACTTATAATGAATCTTCCAGTTGCTTGGTCATGGTCGCTACCTAGAACCTTTGCTCGATGGGAGTTTAGATTTCCAAGGACCTCGCCTTGGAGCTGTGGAGGAATTGAAACTTTTATCTGCGATATAGGTTCGAGGACAACAGTTCCTAAGCGTTCGATCGCCTCACGAAGGGCGATCGAACCAGCCATTTTGAAGGCCATCTCCGAGCTGTCCACGCTGTGATAGGCGCCATCGTATAGGTGTGCTTCGAAATCTACTACAGGAAACCCGTATTTACCTCCGGTGTTTGCACCATCAACAATACCCTTTTCTACCGCTGGGATGAATTGGCGAGGAATAGAACCTCCAACGATTTCGTCGTGAAAGCTAAAGCCACCACCGATCTCCTTGGTGCCAAATCGAAGGCGAGCGACTCCGAATTGCCCGTGACCTCCGCTTTGTTTCTTGTACTTTCCCTCCACCTCGCAGTTTCCCGCCAGAGATTCCAGGTACGCTACGTCACAAGGACTCAATGTTGCTTTGACGCCGTATCTTCGTTGTGCTTTTTCAAGTGCCGTTGTGAGTTGCAACTCACCGATTCCAGAGAGAATTAGGGCATGAGATCGTGTATCTCGATGGATATCTAAAGTTGAGTCCTCTTCGATAATCTTAGATAGGGCCAGCGAGAGTTTTTCTTCGTCAGCTTTAGCAGCCGGTGTTACCTTGTATGAAAGGGTAGGTTTTGGAAATTCAAGTAGCTGTCTAGGGGCCGAGGAGTTTGGTGTTCCTAAAAAGTCGCCGGTCCTTAGCGATCCCAGCTTTGCTATAGCGACTATGTCGCCACTTGAAGCCGTAGCTAAATTTAGATGTTCTTTACCTACCAGGCTGAAGAAGGAATGGATTTTTTCAGTGGCGTTTGATCTGTGATTGAAGCACTCACTATCGACCTTGAGCGTTCCTGAGATGATCTTAGTAAGACTGAGGTGGCCAAGAAAAGGATCCGAATAGGTCTTAAAGGTTTGAAGGCCAAGGGCGTCGCTTGTATTGGGGTTTGGTGGTGGCGCGATCTCACAGAGGAAGGTGACTAGTCGGTCTATTCCAATTTGGGATGTGGCGGAGCCCACAACTACAGGAAAGACTTGTGCCTTGGCCACTCCTTGGGCCATCAGCTCTTCTAATTCGGCTTTTGGCGGTACTTCACCCTCTAGATATGCAGCCATTGCAGAGTCGTCTGCAATTACGATTCCCTCGACGAGGAGATCATGAGCTCGGTGTTCGGTAATGGCTATATCTGCTGGGATCTCAGAGATGGTAGGTAACCCAGCAGAATATGAGGTAGAAGTCTCGTCGAATAGGTCAATGATACCCGCGAAATTGGGGCCATTTCCTATTGGGAGTTCGATTGGAGCGATCCCGGCCCCAAATGCCAGGGACAATGCATCTATCGTATCTTCAAAATTGGCGCGATCCTTGTCCATCTTATTTATGAAGATCATCCTCGGGATGGAGTTTGCTGCAGCGATATTCCATATTCGTCTTGTGTCGTATGTGATCTCTTCACTTGCGGAGACGACAAAGAGTGCCATATCACAGCCGCCAAGGCCACTATGCACCTCTCCAATAAAGTCGACCACTCCAGGGGTGTCCAGGAGATTTATCTTGTATCCGCCATAGTTGAGGGTTACCAAAGAGAGGCTTATAGAGTGCTTATGCTTGATCTCTTCGGCTTCGAAGTCGCTAATTGTGTTACCATCTTCGATACGCCCTTTGCGTGAGGTCTTTTCTATGTGATGGTAGATAGCTTCTACGAGACTAGTCTTGCCTGAACCTGTCTGGCCGACGACTGCAACATTTCGGATCTTCTCCGAGTTTGTCGGGTTCAATCCAACCACCTCCTTGGTCCATGAGGATATATGCCCCATGGCCTCATTTTCAAAGCGTCTTATTGGGAGCGTTTTGAGAGTTACTGATTATCCGCGGAAGTGGATGGCTGGTTTTTTTTCGGTCTCTTTCCAACTCTTTGATCCATAAACTTCAAGCGCCTAACACCTCCGTACCTGAGAACTTATCAGAAAGCGAACCTCGATTCCAAGAATTGGAGGTGACTTTTGTAACTAAGACATCTGCCACATAGGGTGCTAATTCACTTCGAAATGGCCTAAGATGAAAGCAATGGTTGGTGGGTCTTAGGTTTCTTGAGATAAGATCGCACTAAATTATCTCAAAATTGGAGAATTCTAAAGTGTTTGATGGGAATCTGAGGTCACAAGTTGATCGGAGAACCCAACCTGTTGGAATTGCGCTAGCTAGTATCGGTATTACGGCTGATATTTTGACGCTAACAGGTGTGGTAATGTCAGTCGTGACGGGTGCTCTTTTAGCAACGTCGCATCTTTTCATAGCTTTCATAGCATTGGTGGCCTCATCGGTACCTGATCTTTTGGACGGACCTGTTGCTAAAGCCAGAGGAACCTCTTCAGCCCGCGGTGCCTTCTTCGACTCGGTATCGGATCGATTCAGCGATTTGATGATAACAGTTGGCCTTTCTTTTTACTTTATCGCTAGCCATCATACCTATCTTGTCATCTTGCCATTTGGGGTATACGGGAGCGCATCTTTGATCTCTTATCAGCGAGCCAAAGCCGAATCTCTTGGATTCAATGCCAAGGGCGGGATCATGGAACGCGCTGAGCGCCTCGTTTTATTGATGGTGGGGATTTTGATTCCACCTTTGTTGATTCCTATATTGTGGCTTGTGCTTGTTCTTTCTGTGGTTACTGTCTTTCAAAGATTTATCAAGGTTTGGGCTCAAGCATCCAATAGAGATAACAGGGTTAAGCTACGTATCCGACAATCGTATCAATCTCGTAAGCGTCTCTCGGAGACGTCTTTGAAAGAGCGTTTTCGTAGTGGTCGTGGTCATCGTGCTGATAACCGCAGAAGCCATAGGGTTAGAGTTAGCCAGGCAAATGCAGATCGTTCACGATGGTTTACTTCAAAGTTCCACGACTAACTCCTTTTAGCCTTTTGCTCGTTAGTTCCACGACAATCCACTTTGGCTGACCGTTGATAGATCAAAAGAGCAGGGTCTTTCGTTTTCATCAAAGATGAGCTTAAGCTGGAGCTTTGTTTGTGGATCCGAAATTTCCGTTGGTAGTGCTGGCTTTGGCGGCCAGTGGTGATAGGGATCTTTGGATGAGAACTCTCCATTGTTGATCGAAGGTTGATGGAAATTCAGAAGTTTTTCAAAGACAGAGGGCTTTTGCTTGGCTATAAGATTGCCAACGCCATAGCTGAAGTGATTCCATTTGAATTGGGCTCTAAAATTGGAGTTTTTGGCGGGTCGCTAGCATATTTAGCCAATCCAAAGCGACGCTTGGTGGTGAGAAATAACCTTGCACCTGTCGTGGGGACACAGGGCGTGTACTTGGAAGCCTTTGTTGCTAGGTCTTTTGTATCTTATGCCCAGTATTGGTTTGAATCATTCAAGATGGGCACAGCATCACGATCTATGATATTGTCTCACGGCCGGTCTGAGGGAATGGAGAGCCTGTACGAAGCCATCGCACAAGGAAGAGGAGCAATTGTAGTTGCTCCGCACCTTGGCAATTGGGACTTTGGCGCGGCTTGGTTCGATACGGATCGCATTGGCGTCAATGCAGTTGTTGAGGGCCTTGAGCCTCAAGAGTTATATGAGTGGTTTTTAGAACTTCGGACTCGATTTGGCGTGAAACCAATTCGCCACGATGACAATCCGATGCCAAAGATAGTTGCCGCTCTTCGCGCAAATGAGGTGGTAGCGATCGTGGCCGACCGCTCTTTGGACGCTTCAAGTGTTGAGGTTGATTTTTTTTCTAGAAAGATCTCAATGCCACTGGGGCCTGCAATAATGGCGCTTCGCACGGGAGCGCCGCTACTTCCAACTGCCGTCTTTATGGAGGCCAATGGAGGCCATTGCATGCGAATGTTGCCTGAAATAAAGGTGGGCGAGCGCACCAATCTCCGAAGCGATGCAAAACGTTTAACTCAAGAGATTGCATATGCTTTTGAGACCTTGATTAGCCAAGCACCAGAGCAGTGGCACGTTTTTCAACCCCTCTTTGACAATTCAAATCTCAAATAATGGGCTTTACAAAGTAAGCTCATTATTTTAATTTTGCTGATCACTTCGATTGTATAATAGCTATTGTTTGTAATGTTTCGATATTACTAGAGATGAATAGCATGGTTATTCGAAGCCATAGATAACACGGATATTGGGATACTTTATTTGGATACGGGCCTACCAAAACATGGTTTGGTTTTCGCTACTTGATTGTATAACAGTGCTAATGTACTCGTAGGATATCAGGTTCTAACGGTGATTTTTGCGCACTGAAATGTGATTCTAAGTGGCTTGATGTGTCTAGCAGGAGCGAAGTTCTGGGCTATGGTTTCATAAGATGCCTGACCTAGCGGTAAGATTGTATCGTAGAGAAAACTTCTAGCGCAGGCTCCTAACATCCGTCTCCACGCTTAGCCTTTCTGCACCCTGCTTTTTACGATTGGGATATTTTTAGGTGTTATGCTGTTGTCGATCGATGCGGTTTCTTATTGCTATCTGTTAGCGTTGGATCTATTTTTAAAGCGATAGCACTGGCGATAATATGACTTGAGAATCCAAATTAGATAGTAGGTCAACTATGGGTTATATTTCACCCTTGATTTTTTGAGATTTAATTACAAATGATCCTGTATTGATGGTTGTTTAGCAGTGGCCATAGTAGTTTAAAAGTCAATTATTAATGGTCGTCTATTTTGATTCAGTTAGAGGTTTTTACCCTTAGACGACCAAGCCATATAGCGCTAAAAGTCTAAAATTGTTAAAGAGCTAATTCCGTAATGTTCTCCTGAAATGGTTGGCCAATTTAGCGATGTCGTAGCCTTTGGGAGGTTTATACTCCGCGTTCTTATTGATAAGGTCTATTTTCACTCTTATCTAGGTGTCTTTTTGAAGTTGTTAGATGGCTCGATTGGCTGTAACTCTGGGGAAATTAGGTCATTATTGGTGCTTCGAGAAGCTTGATCTCGCCGTTGCAGCCTATCTTCTATTGGAAAATGCTTGCGGAAGATGAGATTAGGGTATTTTTCAAATCGGCGATTTGTGTGAGACTAATAATTGCCTCGAGTTCGTCGATTTACCCCTCGGGAAGGTATCTCCTTGAAGAGGGGTGCTCGATGGTTCTCCATAGCCTTTTTGATGACTATTTCGATCTCGATTGGGGCGACGGCCCATGAATGCCACGATCTGAAGTTCTTGTTGAGTCGCCAAAGCGCACCCACATTGGTACTTTGAGTCCGCTCTGGTAGATCAGAAGCCACCAATTGATATTTTTGTTGGAGCTATAGCGCTAAGGAAGGTTTTGGCTGAGATTGCGTTATCTGAGCAATTGAGGGATGAATAACTGGGCAGCGTAATTGCCAGGAATTGAGGGTAGCTATTAGCCAGAGTGTGGCCTAACCTATTTTGAGTGAAAGTTGCAGTAGTTTGTCCATATAGCCTTGGTTTTCCTGGGGGTGTTCAATCTCAGGTGGTAGGCCTAACGTTGGCGATGCGTGCACACGGTCACGAGGTGGAACTATTCGCCCCCTGTGACGATTTGATTCCTCCATACGATATGGTCTGTTTGGGTCCTTCGCTAAGACTTCGTGCAAATGGCTCGATTGCGCCTACTGGCCTGCGCCCCTCGACAATGGCTAAGTTGCGTCACGAATTGAGGAGTTACTCATATGACGTCGTCCACCTACATGAGCCCCTTGCGCCTGGTCCTAGTTTGGTTACGTTGGCTTCGGTAGAGATTCCCATCGTTGGCACCTTCCACCGCCAAGGAGTGTCACTAGCTTATCTCGCCTTTGGCAGGGCGATGTCTCCGCTGGCGCGTAGGATTACCCGGCGCTTCGCAGTCTCAGCTGAGGCTGCTAAAACAGCATCTCGTGTCATAGGCGGAAGTTATGAGATCTTGGGTAATGGCGTTGATTTGGGTCGATATTCAACAGGCCCCATTTGGCCAAAAGAATCCCCGGTGGTACTTTTTTTGGGACGCCATGAGAATCGTAAAGGCTTAGAGGTTCTTTTGCGTAGCGTGGAATTAGTCCGATCACCCGCCACCTTTTGGATTGCCGGTGATGGTCCTGAGACTCCGGTATTGCATAAAAAGTTCTCTCATTTGTCGAATGTGGATTGGCTTGGTAGAATTTCAGATGCAGAGGCCGCATCACGTATGCGGGCGGCCGATGTATTTGTTGCACCAAGTCTTTTTGGTGAATCATTTGGTGTCGTTCTTCTTGAAGCTATGGCAGCTTCTGGTGCTGTGGTGGCATCGGATATCAGGGGATATAGAGAGGTCGCCAGGAAGGATAGAGAGGCTCTGCTTGTGGCTCCTGGTGATCCAGAGGCTCTAGCGTTATCAATTGATCGGGTCTTACAGGATGATAAGTTGAAAGAGCGGCTAGTATCTAGCGGTTTACAGAGAGCATCAGAGCACTCAATTGATAATCTTGCTTTAAGGTATCTCAAAGCCTTTGAAGAATCGATTTCCGAAGCTTCTTGATGCTAGGTGAGGTTTTTAGCGTTGTCTAAACAGGGCGCATTCAAATTTTGGGGTGGAGTAAAGGGTTTTGACACCAAGGCAGCGGCCGCGGAGTTGTTGACCTACTTCATGGTTGTTTCAGGGATTGTGGGAGCAGTCCTTGGCATTGTTATTGGATCTCTGGTCGCAATAGTAGGCGTTCCCGACAAGATTGGCCTTTTGATCGGCGTAATCATCGTCGCGGGCTCTCTTGTCTTTGGATCTGTCTCATTCAGTCAGGGAGGTGCTGACGAGACAAGATTTCTCGGGTTGACCGAGCTCTCTGGCGATCTTCATCCTCGTGTTGTATCGCTGCTGGAGGGATTGTCGGCGACAGTCGGAATAGATATGCCTGGGGCCTATCTGCTCGATGAACCTCAGATCAATACAGTTGCTATAGTGGGTCCCGGACGTCAAGGTGCCTTTGTGGTCACCTCTGGTGCATTGGAACTGCTGACTCGCATGGAATTAGAGGCGATTATAGCTCGCGAATTGGTCAAGATTCGAACAGGTCAAGTTCAATACGAAGCTCGATTACGAGCCTTCCAAAGAACGATGGGCAAATACTCCCAACGCTTTGTTCCATCGGCTCATAGTCACGAGATGTTGGGCCGCGATATCGCCAATGACATTGGTGGTATTACCATAACCCGATTTCCACCTGCCCTCATCTCAGCTATGGAACGTGCCGAAGAGATAAGTGTCAGACCGTCAAAGGATACCGAGAGACGATTGTTTGCACAATTTTGGTTTATCCCAGAGTTCGATGATATCGAGATGGACCAACGCATAGCTGAGCTGTCGGGATTTTGAATCAGATTTGACGTACTTGATATTACGCTAATTATGACGTCGATGAATTGGAGAAGACTTTGCCAAAAAGTGGTTCTATATTAGTTGGTATTGCCTTAACCACAGGAATGTTATTGGCAGCATGTGGATCTTCGGGTAGTTCCGTTGCTTCCTCATCCACTACAAATGCGGTACCGACGTCGACCACATCCACCACTTCGGCTACGATTGGCACCTTTCCTTTGACGGGATTGCCGGCAACAAAAGCCGATGCCTCGAAGTTGAATAGACCGGCGCTAATGGTCAAGATTGACAATGCTCCCCAGGCTTGGCCCCAGTCTGGAATCAACCAAGCCGATCTCGTCTATGAAGAGGTCGTTGAGGGTGGAATCACTCGGTATATGGCAGTCTTTCAAAGCCAAAATGCACCTTCGGTTGGGCCAATTCGATCTGTGCGTGGAACCGACGTTGCTCTAGCCGCCCAGACGACGGGTTTACTTGCCTATTCCGGGGGAATACCTACTTTTGTCTCGGAAGTTCGAGCAACCGGCATCGTTGACGTTGGTGCGATGGTAGCAGGTAGCGCCTACACGCGTGACTACTCTCGAGCAGAGCCACACAATCTTTACTCTAGCACTAAGGCGCTCTATGGTGCAGCAAATGGGCGCGGTGTTCCAGCTAAGCCGTTGTTTCAATATGGCTCGGCCCACTTGAAAATACCTGGTGCAACAATACGTAATAAAAGCATTACTATCGCGATGTCAGGCGTCACCACTGACACTTGGACCTACCATCGCTCAGGGTCCGATTGGACCAAGTCCATCAATGGCACCAACGTAGTGGATACGACGGGTGCTCCCATCTCGGCGACGAATTTGATAATTGAGTTTATTCCCTACGCCAATACAGGATTTGTGGATCCGGCTGGCAATCCAGTTCCAGAAGGGATGATTGTAGGAAATGGTAACGCTGAGATTGCAATAGGTGGATATGTAGGAGCTGCAACATGGGCCAAATCTTCAAATGTTTCACCGACAAACTACTCCTATAGCAGTGGCACACCGGTCAAACTTCGTCCCGGTAGGACCTGGGTAATCTTTGCGCCTATTGGTGCATCTTTTACAACGACACAATAGGCGTTGTATTAAATTTCCATCTTCGATGGTTTTCTTGTGAAATTGTCCGGACGATTTGGTTTGAGAGCCGTGGTCGCTAATCCTAACTTATTATTTTAGGACTAGAATGAGTATCCATAGTGTGGTGCTCCAATGTAGGCGTGTCTACATTGGATAAGAGCTTAGGTGTGGATAAAAGTGTCAAACGACAACAGTGAGATCGTAAAAGAATCGTTGGAGAAGGCTACAGTACGCGTAAAAACCGGTTTGGCGGAGATGCTCCGTGGTGGCGTAATTATGGACGTAGTCAACGCCGATCAGGCCAAGATCGCTGAAGACGCCGGAGCGATAGCCGTTATGGCTCTTGAGCGAGTACCTGCTGATATTCGCCGCGATGGCGGTGTTGCTCGAATGAGCGACCCGGCACTAATTGCTGAGATTCAGGAGTCGGTGGGGATTCCAGTGATGGCAAAGGCAAGGATCGGCCATTTCGTTGAAGCACAGATTTTGCAGTCGATGGCGCTTGACTATATCGATGAGTCTGAAGTTTTGACGCCAGCGGATGAGGCTCACCACATAGATAAGTGGAAGTTTAATGTTCCCTTTGTCTGTGGTGCTACAAATCTTGGAGAGGCTCTTCGTCGTATCTCCGAGGGTGCCGCTCTGATTCGATCCAAAGGCGAAGCTGGCACTGGTAATGTAATCGAAGCCGTTCGTCACCTGCGTTCCATTCTGGGGGACGTAAGAAAGATTGGCCAAGCTGACTCTTCCGAGTTGTACGCTTGGGCTAAGGAGTTGCGTGCTCCAATCGAACTCGTGCAAGAGGTGGCCCGTCGAGGCGAACTTCCGGTTCCGCTATTTTGTGCCGGTGGAATTGCCACCCCAGCAGATGCGGCACTTGTAATGCAATTGGGTGCACAAGCGGTCTTCGTGGGCTCTGGTATCTTCAAGAGTGGTGACCCATCTAAGCGCGCTCGCGCGATCGTTGAGGCAACAACACACTATATGGATCCTCAAATATTGACCAAGGTCTCTAGAAATCTAGGCCCAGCCATGGTGGGTATTGAGATGGACGAAGTAGATGTTCACCTCGCCGAACGAGGTTGGTAACTAGTTCCTTGGCGGTGAATGTAGGTGTTTTGGCGCTGCAGGGAGATTTCCGTGAGCACCAAGAGGCTTTTGCCCGAATCGATGTCTCGTCCAAGCTTGTAAGACTCCCCAAAGATATGGTTGGCATTACGCATTTGGTTTTTCCAGGTGGGGAGTCTACGGCGATATCGATGCTCTTGGAATCCTCAGGACTCTTCGGGGCCATTGGTGAATTTTTGGCAAACCAAGGTGCCTGTTTTGGGACTTGCGCCGGAATGATCTTGCTTTCTAAGGAGATCCATGATGGCCGGGCGGATCAAATTGCCTTTGGTGGTATTGACATCTCGGTTCGAAGAAATGGCTTTGGACGCCAAGTCGATTCCTTTGAGGCGGATCTTCAAGTCAAAGGGCTTGATACGCCAATGCGTGGAGCATTCATTCGCGCTCCGGTAGTCACTCGAGTTGGAGCTGGAGTCGAGGTGTTGGCGAGTGTAACATATGACTTTGGACCAAATCGTATTGAGAGCGTCCCTGCTGTGTGTCGTAACGCTAATGTATTGGTATCTTCATTTCATCCCGAGGTTACCAACGACTCAAGGCTGCATAAGCTATTCGTGGATGACTTTCGAGTTTAGTTGTTTTGGCTCTAGGTGGAAATAAATGTCAGGTCACTCTAAATGGGCAACCATAAAGCACAAAAAAGGTGCTCAAGATAAGGCAAGAGGCAAGCTCTTTGCAAAATTGATTCGTCAAGTTGAAGTCGCAGCCCGCGAAGGCGGTGGTGATGTTAGCTCGAACGCAACGCTTCGCACGATGTTTGCTAAAGCCCGCGAAGCCTCAGTCCCACTCGATACTATCGAGCGTGCTATAAAGCGCGGAACCGGAGAACTTGAAGGCGTAAAGTACGAAGCTGTCTCCTATGAGGGTTATGCCCCAGGCGGAATTGCAATGATCATCGAGTGTCTTACCGATAACCGCAATCGAACCGGTCCTGATGTCAGGACAATCTTTTCCAAAAACGGCGGATCCATGGCAGAGCCGGGTGCGGTTGCTTGGCAATTTGAGCGTAAGGGCGTAATCTTAACCTCACGTGACATAGACGAAGATGAGCTGATGCTCGCAGCTGCTGATGCAGGTGCTGAAGATCTAGTTGATCTAGGTGATTCCTGGCAGGTGCTATGTCCTCCGCATCTTCTTCAAGAGGTTCGTGAATCGATCGAGGCAGCAGGATTCAAAGTTTCATCGAGCGAATTAGATCTGGTTCCCAATGCTACGATTGAGCTAAATGATGAGTTGGATGCACGCAAGGTGCTAAAGCTCGTCGATGCACTAGAAGATCTCGATGATGTGCAGAATGTCTATGCAAATTTTGATATTCCAGATTCGATTCTTGAATTGGTGGAGGCGTAGTGCCACTTGGTGTTGGCGATAGGGCTCCTGACTTTACGCTAGACGGGAGCCCTAGAGCGAGTTATCGTGTATCTGAGATGATTGGCACCCCATTGGTGCTTGCCTTCTACCCCGAAGACCACTCACCAGTATGTTCTATTCAGCTTAGGGCCTATTCAGATGGAATGGCTGACTTTTCGAGATTGGGAGCGATGGTTTGGGGGGTATCCCCTCAAGATCCTCAAGTTCATAGCGACTTTGCTGAGAAATATGGGATTAATTTTCCACTTCTCAGTGATGGCGATAAGGCGGTCGCAAAGGCATATGAGGTGCTAGGGCCACTTGGCTTTTATCGGCGAAGCATCTTTGTGATCGACAGGTTCGGTATTATTTCATATTGTCATCGAACTACGGCTGGCTTGACGTATAAGCCCACCAGCGCTCTTTTGGAGGCTATTCAAGAGGCTGAAGCCAAATCTTCGGGACGTTAATTTTAGGTCTCCTATTTTCGTAGATTACGATCCCAATTGCCGACTAAAACCCAGATGGGGGCGCGGATGCGTGTACTTGGAATTGACCCTGGCCTCTCGCGATGTGGTTATGGTGTTGTTCAGAATAATCCAGCTTCTTCCATCCAACCTGGAGTCGATATGATCAGCGGTGGGGTTATTGTTACGGATCACAAGGATATCTTGGGCCATCGCCTTTCAGTCTTTCATGGGGATTTTGTCTCTCTTTTGGATGATTTTTCTCCAGATGTCGTAGCCATCGAGAGGATCCTTTTTCGCAAGAATGCCAAGACCGCTTTTGGCGTTGGCCAGGCCGTTGGGTTAGTGCATATGTGTTGTTACCAAAGAGGGGTTCCAGTCGTTGAATATAGCGCCGCTGAAGTAAAGTTGGCTGTAGCTGGTCACGGTAGCGCCTCGAAGTATCAAGTTCAACGGATGATACAACTTTTAGCTAACCTAGATGAGATGCCAAATCCTCCAGATGTCGCTGATGCATTAGCTCTTGGAATGTGTCATCTAGCAAATGTCTCTGGTGGCGGAGCTCTGGTACTCTCTTAGTTGGGTTCAAATCAGAAGCTCGATTTTCATCTGTTAGTTTTAATTCTAGGAAAGTAGAGATCTTCGTTGATAGCGCTATTACGTGGCAAGGTTAGAGGAAAGGCTGGAGACCGATCAATAGTTGTAGATGTTGGTGGGGTTGGGTATCTCGTTTCGGTTTCGGCGGAGCTCTTTGTCTCGGTCTCGGTCGATAAGGACGTTGAACTATATTGTGTAACGGTCGTACGTGAAGATGCCATTACGATCTTCGGCTTCGGGTCAATGGCGGATCGAAATCTGTTCGAAGCGCTAATTAATGTTCGCCTGATTGGTCCATCTATGGCTTCCATGATAGTTTCCACCTTGCGGGTCGACGATTTGATTGAGGCTATAGAGACTAAACAGACCGCGATGCTGACTAGGGTTCCAGGAGTCGGGGAAAAGACAGCGAGTCGGATATTGGTAGAGCTTTCTTCTAAAGTTGGCCTCATTCGAACTGCAGTTGGAGATGATTCGATAGGCAATGTGCGGCGTTTGAGCATCTCGGCTGGGGTGCGAAACGAGGTTGAAGGGGCTCTATCGGCACTTGGTTTTGACTCCAAGGAGATTAGAGGGGCGCTCTCGAGGATCGATGGAGATCTCGATTCCGAGCAGGCCCTGAGATTTGCACTGAAGGAGCTCACGAAATGAGTCCGAGAAAAGAGGTCGTCGGCGCTAGTGACGTTGGCGGTGGTGATCGTGGTCATCGCATCGAAGCAACCAATCCAGCTGCAATAGTTGGCGATTCGGCACTTGAATCTGCGATTAGACCCCGAAGTCTTGAGGAATTTATTGGTCAGCCAGACCTTAAAGGTCACCTGGATGTTGTTATCCAGGCTGCGATTCAGCGTGGCGAGAGCGTAGACCATATTCTCTTTGCGGGGCCGCCCGGTCTCGGCAAAACTTCGCTAGCCCAGATAGTTGCAAATGAGATGGGCGCAGGATTTCGTGTCGCCTCTGGTCCAACACTGGTTCGCGGAGGAGATTTGGCCGCGATCTTAAATTCCCTCAACAAGGGTGACGTCCTCTTTATCGATGAGATCCATAGGATGTCTAAATCTGCAGGTGAAGTGCTTTATCCAGCGATGGAAGATTTCAAGTTAGATATCCTCATTGGAGAGGGACCGACGGCTCGTTCTATCCGGTTGGACCTAGCACCATTTACTCTTATTGGTGCTACGACGCGAACCGGAATGCTAACTGGTCCTCTGAGGGACCGCTTTGGCTTTGTGGCGCACCTGGGCTACTACGAAGTTCCCGAGCTTACTAAGATCGTGCAACGTTCATCTGGCGTTATGAATCTAAAGATTACTGGAGATGCATCGATTGAGATAGCAAGACGTTCCCGTGGCACGCCCCGATTGGCTAATCGTCTTCTTCGGCGTGTGCGTGACTTTGCCCAGGTGAACGAAGCAGAGATGATAGATATGGAAACTGCCCGGCGTGCTCTTAGCTTTTTTGGAGCCGATGAGATGGGTCTCGACAAGATCGATCGAACTATTCTTGAGACCATGTGTATCCGATACGGTGGAAGACCGATTGGAATTACGACTATCGCAGCGACGATAGGTGAAGACGCTGAGACGATCGAGGACGTCTATGAGCCATTCTTACTCCAGAGTGGACTAATTTCAAGGACCCCGCGAGGCCGCGTTCCTACTGCTCTGGCATATCAACATATAGGGCTAGATAGGCCTGCCGATAGCGGAGATCTCTTTGGTTAGTGACTCCGTCCAAAGCTTTTAGTTGGAGAGTCTTGGAGTAGATCTTCGATTAACTTTGGCCATCTTTGGCCAAGCGGATTAAAAAAGCCAGACCGCAAGTGCTTTGCGCAAATGGTGGCCTTGACAAGAGCCACTTTAAATAAAAGGGACTATTTGTTTGGCTTGCGATAATGATCACGAGCCATTAGATGCAAATATAGATATCGATGTCACTCTTTCTTTGCCAAGATCTTCTTCCAAGGTTCGTGACCTTTATTGTTGGGTCGCCATAGGCATAAAGGTCTAACTTTTTGTTTTAGGGGTCTACACCTTCCATGCATTTAGAGCCATATGAAGGCTAAGTGGGGGATCGGTAAGGGCCGCCGTGGTTACCCTTAGATGAGGTAAATGGTTCGGATCTAAATGAAATGCGCTCCCCGGTGCAACTACGATTCCTTGGCGTGCGAGGTCTGTGATGGCCCCTACTTCGGATGTCACTGGGATCCATGCATTTAATCCATCGTTGGATGAGATCTCGATTCCATCTTGCCTAAGCGCCTCGGCTAGGTCGCTGAGGCGCTTAGCGTAGGTCTTTCGGGCATTATTGACAGATTCGTTTGCAATTGAATCGCTCAGGAGATTGGCTAGGATCCTTTGAATTATCTCAGAGGTCCAAGATGGCCCGAGACGTCGACGACTATTGAGGGCGCTGATAGTCTCAAAATCTGACGCAATTGAAGAGATTCGTAGATCGGGTCCATGAGACTTCGAAAATCCGTGAATATTTATAACACGATTAGGGACCTTGCCCCTGAAGGATCTTATCGTTGAAGTTGAAATGGCTCCGGAGTGGTCGTCTTCTATGATTGTTACTTTTTCAGATTTGGCGAAGATTGAAGCTAGTTCTTGGTAGCGAGTTGCACTCATTGAGATACCAGTTGGGTTTTGTGATCGAGGTTGCACTATTATCGCTGTCGGAGATCGCGTTAGGGCTGCGGCTAAAGAGTCAGGCTCGACTCCTTCGCTGTCTAGTTTGACAGGGATAGGGATCAATTTATGCACCTCTAAGAGATCGAAGATCGGTGGATAACTGGGTTCTTCGACGACAAAACGGTCACTGGGAGTTGTTGTCTGCTCAAGGATGCGATCAAGTGCATCTAGAGATCCATTGACAACTGTTATCTCGTTGGATTTCACCTCGTGTAGCACCATAAGTTGAATTAGAAGTTCATCACAGACAGTGCGATGTAGGAAATTTGACGATGTCGTAGTTGCTAGCTCTACCTTTGCCCGGCGATGTAGATCATCGAGCAGTATAGGGTCTGGAAAGCCGGTTGAAAGATCGAGCGCTAATCCTTCGTTACGAGTAGGCACCATGCTAAATACCCGAGCACGTCCAAGGTCACGATTTCTTCGAGTCACCACAGTTCCAGCACGCCCTAAACCTTTGGCTAGCCCCCGTCGCTCAAGTTCAGAGTAGGCACTTGCGATCGTGGATGGAGAGACACTAAGCGTTCGAGCTAGCGCTCTAATGGGGGGTAGTTTTGTGTCGGAGGAGACCTGTTCGGTGATGACTATCTCCTCCAATTGCTCGGCGATCTCTTTAGCATTTTTGACACCGAGGAAGCGGGACGAATCAATTTTTAGGATCAACGCTAAACCAATCTTTGTACTAATACAAAAATAGCATTATAATTAGTACAAAGTGCAATCTTTTAAGATATTTTGTAGAGTATGGGTTTTTACCTCAGGATCAGATGCCCATTTAAGGTCAAGGAGCCTCACCATGTCTCAGCATGATTTACTAATGCGCCATAAAGCAGTAATGCCTAAGTGGCTGTCTCTTTTTTATAACGAGCCGATAAGTATCGTCTCTGGCGATGGACGCTATGTGGTGGATGCTGACGGTAACCGCTATCTGGACTTCTTTGGTGGGATTCTGACGACAATGACTGGCTACTCGGTTCCGGAGGTTGTCGATGCCATAGTCGACCAAGCCAAAAAGATGATCCACACCTCGACTCTGTATCTAATCGAACCAATGATCGAGTTGGCAGAGCGAATTGCTAAGTTGTCCAATATCGATGACGCCAAGGTATTTTTTACGACTTCTGGCTCAGAGGCAAACGATGCCGCTCTATTGTTCGCTACAGCATTTCGAAGTTCCAATCAGATTTTGGCGGTACGGAACTCATATCATGGTCGTTCGTTCTCTTCATTGGCAGTTACCGCTAATCCAGGGTATGCCGCGACGAATCTCTCACCATTTCAAGTCTTCTATATCCTCGGTGGCTCTAGAATCAGGGGGCCATTGGCAGGTTTGAGCGATTCTGAGTACATCAAGCGTGGAGTGGCAGACTTGGAAGACTTGCTCTCTACTGCTACATCAGGCCAAGTTGCCGCCCTGATCGCCGAGCCAATACAGGGTGTTGGTGGATTTTCACTGGCTCCCGATGGATATTTTGGAGCGATCAAAGAGGTTCTCGACCGGCACGGAATTCTTTATATATCAGATGAGGTTCAGACTGGGTGGGGAAGAACTGGCGAGAATTTTTGGGGATACGAAAGCCACGGTGTCGCTCCTGACCTCATTACATTTGCTAAGGGACTGGGAAACGGCCTTGCGATGGCTGGAATAGTAGGTCGATCAGAGGTGATTGACGCGATCCCAGGTACCTCGATCTCGACGTTTGGAGGTACGCCTTTGGTGGCTCGTGGTGCGCTAGCAAATCTCGAATATCTGTTATCGAATGACCTCCAGGCTAATTCAGCAAAAGTAGGTGCCCATATGATCACGCGCTTTTTGAACGAGACCAAAGCTATAGATACGGTAGCTGACGTGCGTGGTAAGGGGCTAATGATTGGAATTGAGTTGTGCGAAGCTGGTTCAGTCGTGCCATCTCCGGCGATCGCTTCCCTAGTCCTTGAAGAGGCTAAGAGTCGCGGTCTGCTTGTGGGCAAAGGTGGAATCGCTGGAAATGTACTTCGAATTGCTCCACCGCTCTCGATCACGTTGGAAGAAGCCGATCACGGGATTGACGCATTGGTCGAGGCCATCGCTGCGGCTAGTAAATCTCTTTAAATTGAGATCTTGATTTATTTTTATTTTTGCTTACAGTGAGGAGTTCGCTATGGAAAATGTAGTAGCACATTATATTGACGGCAAAGAGAATCTAGGGGAGTCGGATCGTTCGTCCAACGTCTATGACCCTGGTACCGCACAGGTAACAAGAAGCGTTGTCTTAGGAACCTCTTTGGATGTGGATAGCGCAGTTGCTAGTGCTCATCAAGCCTTCGCAACATGGGGTAAGACTCCACTTAGCCAAAGGGCGAGAGTCATGTTCGCATACCGAGAGGTGCTTGAGCGAAATGTGACAAATATTGCACGGGTTATCTCCAATGAACATGGAAAGACTCTCCCAGATGCAATTGGAGAGGTGCGACGGGGTCTTGAGGTGGTGGAGTTTGCCTGTGGTATTCCACAACTCCAAAAGAGCCAGTATTCCGAGGGTGTCTCTCGTGAGGTTGATACTTTTTCAATTCGCCAGCCTCTTGGAGTGGTGGCTGGAATCACCCCCTTTAACTTTCCAGCGATGGTTCCGCTTTGGATGATTCCTGTTGCAATTGCAACAGGAAATACATTCATTCTGAAGCCTTCTGAGAAGGACCCCAGTACTTCATTATTGTTGGCCTCTCTCTTTAGCGAAGCGGGTGGACCAGATGGTGTCTTTAATGTTGTGCAAGGTGATAAGACCGTCGTCGACGCCCTCTTGGACCATAGCCTGGTTAGAGCCGTCAGCTTTGTAGGATCGACACCAATAGCTAGGTATATCTATGGTCGAGCTAGCGCAAATGGCAAGCGCGTCCAAGCTCTTGGTGGCGCTAAGAATCATATGGTTGTGTTGCCTGATGCAGATTTGGAAGCTGCTGCTGATGCTGTTGTTTCTGCGGCTTATGGCTCTGCAGGGGAGCGCTGTATGGCGATTTCGGCTTTGGTGTTGGTCGGGGATATCGCAGATAAAATGATCGACCTGATCTCAGATCGTATCGCAAAACTACATATTGGATACGGTATTGACGAAGGCGTAGATATGGGACCGCTGGTCACAGCCGAGCATCGTGATAGGGTAGCATCATTTATCGAGACGGCAAGAAAGGACGGCGCTCGGGTGGTTGTCGATGGCCGTGACCATAAGGTAGCGAGTGAGGCTGGATTTTATCTTGGCGCATCACTGATTGACAATGTAACCCCTGGTATGGCCGTCTATGACAACGAGATCTTTGGACCAGTACTTAGTTGTACAAGGGTAGCAGATTCCAACGCAGCTCTCGAACTCATCAATTCAAATCAATTTGCCAATGGGGCCTCGATATTTACTCGTTCTGGAAGCGCAGCTCGTTATTTCCAGAGTGAAGTATCAGCTGGCATGGTCGGAATAAATGTTCCAATTCCAGTTCCGGTGGCTTATTACTCATTTGGTGGATACAAGGACTCGCTCTTTGGCGATACCCATGTCCATGGTGAAGAAGGCGTGAAGTTCTACACCAGAGGCAAAGTGGTCACGCAGCGCTGGGTCCATGAGTCGCGACGGGGTGTCGACTTCGGATTCCCACAAACCTAAGACAGACCTAGCCCATCTTTCGCAGATTTCCCGAAAAATCGCCCTAATTGGTCCCTTTTGAGGGGATTTTGGGCGATTTTCGACTTGGGCGATTTATAGATGCCCTGGTAGATGGGTATTAGGTCTTTTTGGGTCGCGAATGTAGTGTCCTAATTTTTGAGTAGTTTTGATTATGACTTGCATTAGCTCTGACATGGTGCTATTGTCTTGTTGTGTTTATCCGTGAAACTCCAACAGTTAATAAAAAGACCGGCGTTAGCTACAGTAAGTACCAACTCGTTGAGTCCTACCGCTGTGAAAAAGGTCCCCGTCAACGTATAGTAATGACCTTGACCGAACTGGACCTGGATAAGTCATTGTGGCCAGCTCTGGCCAATGCAATTGCCCAGAGACTCTCTGGAGTAACCTCGCTCTTTGAATCAGATCCTATTATTGCCAGATACGCCGATCTGGCAATCACTAAGTATGCAATTCGTTCCGAAGTTGCAGCCGCTAAAGAAACAAGAGCTACTGAGGCTGACCTTGAGATGGTAGATCTCTCTAGTGCTAAGACTATCAATAGTAGAAGTATCGGTCCAGAACTCATAGGAAACTCGTTCTATGAAGCTCTTAGCTTCGATAAGATCCTAGAGAGTGCAGGTCTATCGGGTGAATCCCTTGGTATTGCCAAGGCAACGATAATAGCTCGTCTTATTCATCCTGGATCTGATCGAAAGACCTATTCGTATATCAACTCCAACTCTTCATTACCTGAGATATGTGGTATCGATCTCTCTAAGTTTCACAAGGATAAGGTCTATGTAATTGCAGATAAGCTCTATGACGCTAAAGCCGTCATAGAGCCAGCACTCTATAGAGCTAGCTCTGATCTCTTTAGGACGAATACCAGGCTCTTTCTCTTTGATCTAACAAATACCTACTTCGAAGGTTCTACTAAGGGGAACTCCCTAGCTAAACATGGACATTCCAAAGAGAAGCGTTTTGATTGCACATTAGTTTCTCTGGCACTACTTGTTGATCACAGGGGACTACCCATCTACTCAGAGATACATGAGGGCAATACCTCTGAGCCTAGAACTCTCATTAGCGTACTTGATGCCTTGGAGTCTCTATCGG
>NZ_JXYS01000024.1 GCF_000949295.1 Acidithrix ferrooxidans | reverse complement strand
GAGAAAGGGAGATAGAAGTGAAAGAGTGTGGTCTTTTTCCCATCGATCACAGGACCATCGGAAAAGTCATACTGTGCCCATTTCCCCATCTCGGCAATCCAAGGCCAAAAGATTCTTTGCGTAGATTTCCTCCAGGCGACCTTGGCTGTAGCTACAGCTCTTCTAGTGCTTCGAATTGAACCGTTATAACCTAGCGCCACCAGCCTGACATGGATCGCCTTAGCCCGGACCTTAGCCTTAGACTTGTCAACGGCTTCCTCAATTATGCCAGCGTACTTATCGGTGGCCTTAGGACGCCTCTCATATTGACCCTGTCGTATCAGTTGTCCGGCATTTCTTGCTTGAACATACTTCTTTAGGGGTATTAGGAGAACAGCCAACGAACTGCGCTGCTCCGTTATACGATCCAAAAAGATCGTAAGCCTCAATAATTTCCATGGATTCTTTGCTATCCTTCACTTTGGGCCCTTTCTTGGCATTAGGAGTGGTATAAATCCATAATGCCCCAAGATAAGGGCCTTCATTCTTCTTTTTTCTCAAAAAGTGATAGCCAGACCGCCTTTGCATGCCCACTCTCGGGTCCAGGGGACCCGAGAGTGGGCCGTCACGCTAGGCGGTCATCCTGTATGCAATTTTAGTGGCTATATTCATTCATGCCAAATGGCCATATTCATGCATTTTCAAATGGCCGTTGACAGCTAAAGACTCCGCCATCTGCTGCAACCAACCAGTAGCCCTTGCCATCTGGGGTTGAAGCAATTCCTACTATTGGTTGATTTAGGTTTTTATTGGCTAGAGAGCCATAGAAGGTTGCACTTCCATAGCTAAATACTCCACCGTCTTTTGCAACTACGTAATATCCAGGCTTTGTCGTAGTAGATGGATTTTGAGTTGATGGACTTTGATTAGTTGTAAGTGTTGTTATAGATACCTCGTTAGAAGGTAACGAACTACCTGAGGTGTTAGTTGCTTCTATATAGAAGTAATAGGTAGTAGATGGATTGAGGTTTGTAACTGTACAGCTTGTTGAACTAGCAGTTAAAGGTGTTGTACAGCTAATAGGTGTAGTTGATTCTTTTCCACTTGTTGTTCCTTCAAAGATGTTGTAGCCAGTAGCTGGTAGATAGCTTTGGTTAGTAGATTGGCTCCAGCTAAGTGTTATAGATGTTGGTGAAATAGGTGTTGGATTGTTTAGTTGTGGGGGTGCTGGGTATGGAAAAGTAGTGGTGATTACTTGAGGAGTTTGTTGGACAGAGCCAGCATTGCGATATGGACCACTAGCGCTTATACCTCTTTGGTCTGTTGTTGGACAAAGGGTGATGCTAGGTCCACCAGTAACAATAGTTACACGTGTGTTAGTCGGTATCAATCCGATTGCTGGGTTACCTGGCTCGGGCAAGATTGTTAGTGTTGGACCACCGTTGTTTTGAAGGGGACCGAGATTTTCAGACGCGATCGAAACAATACTTGTAGATTTATTAGCAGTAGGTGAGCTTGGAAAACCACAGGTGTTATCGTCTGCGACGATGTAGCCAAGGTCAGTAATGGTGGTACCGTACCCGCTACACTCACCGCCAGATGGGGCACCACCTTTAGTTGCGAGTAGGTCGGCGGCGAGGTATGTCGCGGCATTGCCGTTATAGATTGCAGCTGCGTGCGCAGAAATGTTGTTGAAAAAGGTGGAGTTGGTAACGGTGAGCGTACCACCGTTACCGTAGATGCCTCCGCCATCGCCTCCGCCTTGGACACTCGCAGTGTTGTTGAAAAAGGTGGAGTTGGTAACGGTGAGCGTCCCACTGCTGAAGATGCCTCCGCCTTGGCCTCCGCCGTAGCCGCCCGCAGTGTTGTTGAAAAAGGTGGAGTTGGTAACGGTGAGAGCGCCATCGTTGGCGATGGCTCCGCCTTGGCCGCCTTGGCCACTAATGGCGCTGTTGTTAAAAAAAGTGGAGTTGGTAACGGTGAGCGTCCCACTGCTGAAGATGCCTCCGCCTTGGCCGCCTTGGCCGCCTTGGCCGCCCGTAATCGTTACTCCATTTAGGTTCACGAAGTTGCTGTTAATAGTTAGGACTGATACGCCCCGGGTTTAATGGAGACTCCATTATCGCAGAACCAATCGGTTCTCTTGGGTACGCATTAGCGTAGCAGAGACGGATGTCAATACCCCTAAAATCACGATATTTGATGGAGTTTGAGCTGTCTGGCGAACTGGTTGTTTAGATTAAATCTTTAAAATATGGCTGGTTCTTTACTATTTAGGACATCTCTCGCTACCACCAACTTTGTAACAAACAAATCCACAATCACAACAGAAGCATTTGTGGTGATTGTCGACTTAAAATGCTGGGTACATCAAAATACCTACGGAAACTTTGATGGAGCTCTGGATTTAACTATGGAAGGTTAGTTATCGAGATCGACGTGGGCGACTGGTTCGTCACAATGAGGACAAGGACCACCCGTTCCAATACGGGTACGCAAAAGGTTGCATTCTGGGTATCTTTAAAATACCGAGGTAGCGACTCTCGCAGCGGGGACACTCATAGACGACTTGCATCCGCCACTTGGACGTTCTCAAAGATCTGTTTCTGCAGGTACACTTAGGCTCTGTGGTCAGGCAGGTCTTATAAAGCTCGGACGGATAGCTCTAGATGGCACCAAACTAAGAGCAAACGCATCCCGGAGAAAAGCAATGAGCTACGACCATATAACACCACGCATAGAACAGCTAGAAAAAGAGGTGGCTGAAATCCTTAGAGAAGCAGAAGCTATCGATGAAGCCGAAGATAAGACCTTCGGAGTCAATAACCGCGGAGACGAGGTTCCAGCTGAGCTCGCACGTAGGCAAAGCAGACTTTCCAAGCTGCGTGCAGCAAAAGAGGCCATCGAAGCAGATGCAAAGCAAAAGGCTAAAGAGCAAGCAAAAAAGAACTCTACAAAAAAGGGTAAAGACACCTCCGAGATCGAAGAAGCAGCCATAGAAGCCAAAGAGACAGCAA
>NZ_JXYS01000023.1 GCF_000949295.1 Acidithrix ferrooxidans | reverse complement strand
AATCTTGTCACCGTCAAACTAGCGTTACCTCCGGGACTATCTTTCATCGAAGCCATATCTCTTTATCCAAGTGGTTCTCCGCTATCTATCTATTGTCCAACGACAAGCGTGGTCTTTCGGCTACTACCATTGCTAAATTCGTTCAAGTATCTTATTCGACTGGCTGGTTGATGCTAAATAAGCTACGAAAAGCAATGGCTGACCGAAATGGTTTATACAAACTTGGAGAAAACGCCTGAGTAGATGAGTTCTTTTTAGGTGGTGAGAGCCATGGCGAAGGCAGAAGAGGAAAGGGAACAAAACAAACCAATGTCCTAATTGGAGTGTCGATTAGCAATGGTGCTCCTACTCATTGCTTCATGGAAGTAATCAAAGATACCACTGCTAAATCATTCAAAGATGTTTTTGTGAGACGTTTAGATTCCGATACCAAGCTGATAAGTGATGGTAACCCAAGTTACGGGGTATGTGCTGAAAGACCTTGGACTAGCGCACTGGTTCACTCTATCCAAAGACGAACAAGCACATGTAACATTCAAATGGCTCAACATCCTGATAGGGAACTGCAAGAAATTTATCGACGGAACATACCACGGACGTGAGGAACATAAGCAACTTTACCTCGAGGAATTCGCATACCGATTCAACCGAAGGCACTTTGAAATGTCCTTGGTAGAGCGACTTCTCAATACATGTGTGTTTGCGTCTCCACATCCGCTACTCCGCGAATCTGATTCCAAAATGGCTCTTGCTTACGAAACTTGATAAGTATGTATAGTTTTGTCCACAAACCTATAATTGGCTGCTGACAATTAGATAGCAAAACGTGCGATCTGAATATTGTCCGCAGGCGACACCCCCTACAAATATACCGCTCATCAGGGATTATCTCGTACGAGAGTTATGTCCGCCATTATTTATTCCACAGTCGGTTATGATTGTTTGAATTGTTAGAGTTCATCGGTACCCTTTGTTGGTGAGCGTCTTAGGAGGAGCACGTAGTTGGCGGATCTAGGTGGCGCTAATAGGCGTGTCTACCCTTCCAGCTCTAAGAAGATAAGAACCACGAGAGCCAAACGGCTTCGAAGATCTGCGTTCATTGTTGGATTTTTGGTCTTGGTGATTTTGCTTGGTGCGCTGGGCTCGTTTGTATACGGGCAGTATCTTTTCTCGAAAGTCAAGAAGGTTAGTGTTTCGTCAGAGCATGTTCAAGTTGCGGGACAACCGTTAAATATCCTGCTCATCGGTAACAACACTAGAACTGGCTTGAGTCCATCTGAGGTCGCTGCTTTTGGCTCTTCGTCTCAGGTTGGCGGTGGTCGTGCGGATGTGACCATGATTGCACATTTTGATCCGAAAACCAAGAACGTCACTCTGGTCTCGATACCTAGAGATCTTTTTATGCCAATCCCAGGGACGAAGAAGCTGCAGCGTGTTGATGCTGCGCTAAATCCCACTAAAGCTACCGGCACCGCTGAGAACCCGAACCAATTGGTTAAGACAATCGAATACGACTTAGGTATTCCGATCCAGCACTATGTTGAGTTGAATTTTGATTCCTTTCAAGGAATAGTCAATGCCCTTGGCGGAATCAAGATGTATTTTCCTATGCCGGTCAAGGATGCGTATTCGGGTTTGAACATAACAAAGCCCGGATGCATTACCTTGAATGGCTTTCAAGCACTTGAGGTAGTGCGTGCACGCCATTTACAATATCAATTGCCCAATGGGACTTGGGGATACGATGGATTGGGAGATCTGTCTAGGACTCGACGGGATCATATATTTCTTCAGGTTCTGGCTTCTCAGGTGAAGGCTTCGGGGATTACTAATCCAGTTAAAGATCTATCACTTTTGAAAAATGTGCTTCCATATTTAACTATAGATAGCCAATTTACTGAATCAGAGATGCTTTCGCTGATACTTACTTATCGTCACGCGAACCCAGCCGCAACGCCAACAGGCACTCTTCCGGTTGCCTTTGGTCCGGCCTCTGGATATGTCTTTGATGGCACCAATTACGCATCGATCGTCCTGCCACAGGAGCCAGCAGACACAACTATGTTGAAGAATTTGATCGGTTTAGCTCAGCCGAAGATTACTCTATCGACTGTTAATGTTACGGTGGTAAATGGATCCCACTCTGCGGGCGTTGGTTCGACTATTTCAAGTGGCCTTGCCGGATTGGGCTTCAACGTATCTAAGGCGCGGGCAATCCCTCCTAATGCAAATCCCGTTGAATCGGTGATTTACTATACGCCTGGCAATTTGGCAAAGGCGGAAGCTCTCAAGGCAACTTTGACAGGTGAGGTCATAATGGGCCAAGTTCCATCGACCGGATATTCGACTCCGCTGGAACTGTTGGCTGGAGACCAGATCGCAGTTGCGGTTGCTCCTGTAACACCGTCTTCCACAAAGAACCAGCCATCGAGTAGTACAACTGCTACTTCATCAACTTCCGCATCGTCGCCTTCAACGACGATAGCTAGCATTACTGGTGCAACTCAAGTTAATGTATCCCAAAAGCCCCAGCCCTGGGATCCCAGGGCATGTCCGGCCTGATTTCGCTCCATAAAGACTTTGGATTTTTACTTCAATAATTCAGGTTTTCTCGTGGGCTTTTAGGATGCACTTTGATTTGGAGCTAGGCCATGGAGATATTGTGCTCTCAGCGTCGGTGAACGTTGTTAGAACCTGTGACTTTGAACTGTCAAAGGTCACGATCGTTAGTGGGCGGATTTGGAGCACAATCGGCTCCTGATCTTATTGAGGTGAGTGATTCCGAAACGTGTAGGGTATTTGGCTTTTGTGGCAAGTTGCCAAAGAGCCTTACTGCTGTCCCGGTTTTTTGGAACCTCTGGGCTCTCTAGGGAAGCTTCACATAAAACGGGTTTCTCGGATTGTTAGTTCTTTTGAATTTGCAAAATCTGATTTTAAGGTCACGGCTAAGGAGTCACAAATTTAGAAACATTGTTGACTCCTGTAACTTCAAAGAAGTACTTTTGTCCGCCTCCTCCTGGAGCTGCGGAACCAGAGTCGCCCTGGTTGAAGCTCAAGAGGGCTCCGCCAGAATTCGCAACGCAACCTACTTGGGCGATTTTGAAGATACCCGCATTGGACGGAGTTGTCTCTTTGTAGAGCGTGCCTTTTAAACCGGCGATAGTGCAACTTCCTGATGGTTCAACCTTCACCCCGGACGCCTTTGTGAGGTCGAAGAATGTGTTAGCTGCAGCAATTATCCCTTGTTGTTGAAAATACGTCGGATTTAGGGTGATTTTTTGTGGTGCGAGATTGCCGAGCACTTCATAGGCCTGGCTATTGATTAGGTATGTGTGAGTTGTCCCTAAAGATATTTCAAAATTACTTTGACTGTGGATTTGGCCCGTCATTGTCAAGGATGCACTCCCAGTCCCTACGGTCATGGTATAGCTGTAATTTGTGAGACTGGTTAGACGATTTAGAGACGGTAGTGTCGTGCTTGTAGCGGCTGAAGTCGAACCGCTTTGATTGGCGTTGGTAGTCTCTGAGGTTTTAGGCGTTTGGCTAGATGTGGAAGTAGAAGTTGATGAAGCTTGGGCACATCCCGTAAGAATGACTGTTGATGCTATTGCAAAGCTCAGACCGGAGAATATTTTTTTTAGATTAAATGGGTACGTAAATGGGTACATTAAAATTTATTTTATCATTTTGTTTTGAAGATAGATACGAATTATCGAAATTAATTGCCAACAGATAGAAAATTTTACTTAAGTAGTAATCCGTTGGAGAAGTATCATCGGTTACCTTTGGGGCTTATTTTTTTAATTATTTTTTTTATGGATGTTTAGTTTATTTCGCGATCAAAAAGATGTTGCTTGGCTGAGGTTTTTTTTTCTCAATATTGTTGTAGCTGGGGTATTGTTTTTTTTGTAATTTCGAATCGTTAGGTTCAAAATAGTTGTTTGAACTTTAAACATCAAGGCGGTAAATAAAATTAGTTTATTCCTATTGATTTGTATGTCTTTTGATCCTTTCAATAAGGGTGTTAGATTTTTTTACGCTGGTGGGTTTGAAATTCTTGGAATAGACCAGCGCAATTGTCATGTTGGTGATTTGAGAAATTGTTTTTGTTGATGTACTAATTTGAAAGAAGAGGGTCAATATGGAAAGTTTTGAGGTGCCAACTATTGTTTCAGCTGGCTCTGATGATCCTAAGGCACCGTTAGTCATTTTATTACATGGACGGGGATCGACCGAGACCGAGATCATCACCTTGGCTAGCTATCTTCCCAAAGGGGTTCGCTATGTGGCTCTGCGCGCTCCGATCGCTGAAGGCGCTGGATATGCATGGTTTGCCAATAAAGGAATAGGGCGTCCGCTTCCAGAATCGATTTCGAAGACGATGGGCTGGTTCTATGACTGGTTGGATGGATTTGCTGATCATTTATCGAAGATAGTTTTGATCGGCTTTAGCGGCGGTGCGGCCTTTGGAGGCGGATTGATCCTGAATTCTCCAAAGCGATTCACCGGTGCTGCCATATTGTATGGGACTCTGCCATTTGATGCTGGTATTGATACATCCCCACAACGACTGGCGAATACCTATATCTTTCTTGCCCGAGGCGAGCTTGATAATGTGATACCTCGTGATCTACTCGATCGGACTTGGAGCTATTTGAATTCGGACGCAGGTTCAAATACCGTCGCACTTTTAGATAAAGGTGGTCATGGCATCTCTGAAAGAGTAAGAGGTGGGCTTGTAATTTGGTTGGGTGAGATTCTTGGCTTACCAGAAAAGGGTATGGGGTGGATTGCCCCTGGCTTAATCCATAGGGATGTAGGGTCTGACCGGAGCGAAATCCCTAAAACTGCACTCAAACGTTGCGTTGATTAGCCACTTAGCTTTTGGTGATTTCTAGCGACGAATACTCTAGCGACGAAGTATGAGTTTGACCACAGCGCTAGCGGGTCCGTGGCCAAGACTTAGGAACTCATCGCGTAGCGCTCGAGGCGACTTTCTTTGACGAATGACATAAGACCAAAGTGTCCGTTGGGCACTCAGGTGGCTTCTGCCAGGAATCTTATGGATTAATCAGTGGGGTGTTGCCATCAACTATTTTTGACCCACCCCACCTATTCATGGTAGTGCTTTTGAGTAGATTGAGGTATCGTTGATTGTAGATTCTTGACTTCTCTTGGGTCAAAGTCCACTGCGATAACTGACATTTGCCACTGGCGTAAAGCTTGAGTGATTGAATTGGATTGCTTGCAAAAGATAGGCATTAGGGGTTAGATGAGGCTTCGGCTAAAACTGAATAACAACCCTGATTTATCTTTTTATTCAGAAAGATAGTCGACCTTGGCCTTGTGTTATTTGATTGGTCGATGATAGTAGTATTTAAGCACTGGCCGCCATTTAACCTTAGCTGGATCGTTTGCGCAAATGCAAGGCAGGATATTTCCGTCTGGAATTTTGGCATGATCTCTGCGCGTGTGGTCAGCGGTGATTTTTGAGTTGTAAATATATAGCTTGATCCTCTGGTACTTCTTTTACGGGAAGGTCTCAGAGATCCTGTTTGCGCGTGGGCGTTATAGGGTATCTTGCACACTTCTTTGACGGAGTTTGCTTTCTTTGGACGGAGATGACCTTAGCTGAGCTTCGTCAATTTGATCCTTGATCTGTCGGCTTGGCTGTCGTCATTTAAAGTGTTGTCCTAAGCCGTTATGGCTTAGATGCTTTTGGGTCTTATTGGAAAACAGGGCCAATTGTCAAGTTGGCTTCGAAATCGGAAATCCCCTTAGGTCTTAGGGATCCTGGTGCACTTGTCTCTTGCCCGAAAGCATTGTCCCTAACTTTGATCGGTTTGAATCTCTGGTTGGTTGATGAAGTTTCCATCCGTTGTCATGGCAACGGTCAACATAGATGTGCGGCCAATAAGGTGTTCGAATCTGCAGCTGACTTGAGGATGGAGTGTATAGTTTCGCATTAATATCCTTTCAATAAGATTATGTCTTGCACCGCTGGGTTTAGGAATACTTGTCTTTTTATGATCATTTCGGCTGAGTTGATGTGATGATCTAGGAGGGCGATCAAGGGTCGCTTTGGCGAATTAGTGATTTTTCCACATGGGAGGCCGATTTTCCAATAATGAAGCCAATCCTTCTTGGAGGTCGTCGGAGGCGATGAGTTGATCCAATGCCTGAGCTTGATGTTTGACGAGGTCGAGGCGACTGCCATTTTCTCGAGATTTCTCAAGGATCTCAAGAGAGAGTCGAATTGATGTGGGCGAAGCTGCGATAACTTTTTTGGCTAACTCCCGCGCACCATCTAAAGCCTTCCCGCTTTCAGTGATCTGGTTGACAATACCCAAGTTGAAAGCTTCGCTAGCGCTCAGTCGCTTTGCTGTTAGGATCAATTCGTTAGCTAGCTGTGGTGAAATTGTCCTTTCGATTTTTGTCATCCCAAAAGCGCCTGGAACGAGCCCCGTTCTCGATTCGTTGAAGCCGAATTGCGCATTGTCGTCGGCAACGATCATGTGACAAGCTAGTGCTATCTCAAATCCTGCGCCCATCGCGAGTCCGTTTACTGCGGCTATGACCGGCTTGTTGATAACTTTTCTTTGACTCAAACCTGCTAGTCCGTTTTTTGGGATCCATACATCTCTTCCAAAGATCGTCATTCCAAAATCGTTTCCACTCGAGAAAGCCACATCCCCAGCGCCAGCAAGAATCGCAACCCATAATTGCGAATCATTGAAAAAGTTATCGAAGATTGAGTCCAGTTCGCAATGTGCCTTGGTGTTCAAGGCATTGTATTCGCTTTGGCGATCTATCGTGATCTCTAGGCTGTGGCCGTATCTTTGGACCTTGATAAACTCATAGGGCTCTTTTATTTCAAGGTAATCGGCTTCGTCCTTGATAGCCTGCGTGGCTTTGTCTAGGGAAAATCGGTTTCCAAAGCCATAGGATTTTACTTCGATTTGGAAGGTCGCAAGGTCATCTTTCTCCAACGCTTGGAGTGTCGCTTCGTCGCCATCTTGGGTTCTCGCAAAGAATCGCTTGTTGTTGGAGATTAATCTCCCCACAACTATTGCGAACTTGCCTGATTTGGAGTACTTGATTGTATAAGTCTCTATGGTGGCTTTGCCCTCTGGTGAAAATGTAAAACCGGGCGATGGCCATTGATTGACTTCTTGTTGGATCCGGCTGCTCATATTGTCAGCCCGCCACGGACACGGGGAGTTAGAGTAGATTCCAACTGAATATTTCGAGAGCATGCCTCCATTGGCTCCTATAAATGCATAACTGCCTGGATGTTGGCGGAGTCGCTCTGTCGCCTGGATGATTGCATGCATTGAGTAGTTGTTACCGGGTCCTCCAAAAAATGGGAGACCGCCGGAGATAGTCAGGTCGCGAGGGTCATCTCTCTGGATTCCGAGTCCGTCACATATATTAAAGACGGCAATCGGAAAGCAACTATAGAGGTCGAAAAAGTTGACTCGATCGACTCCTATGCCGGCCATTTCTAGCGCAGCTTTAGATGCCAACACCGCAGCTGGGCTCTTTGACAGGTCGTCTCGCTCAATTAGAGGTCGTTCCGCTACATCACAGCGGCCATGGAGAAAGACCATCTTATCGATTGGAACTCCTAGTTGTAGCGCGGTTTGGATCGACGTTATTACCAAAGCAGCTCCTTGGTTTACTTGGTCTCGAGCTATTAGATAGCGGGTATAGGGTTCGCATATCATGCGATTACTGTCAGAGGGCGTCGTAAGCTCGCGTGCGCTTCGAACCTTAGGCGCACTAGAGTGCGAGTTTTGTGCAGCGATTTTGGTAAAGGGTTCGAAGAGGGTTCCCATTTCAATGGCATAATCTGGCCTTGACTTATGCATGCGAATCCTTCTGGCATTTTCAAAGAGTGCATATTGACTAGGTGCATTTGTCAAGCCATGACTTGATTGATGCAAGGATACGATGCCATTTAGTCCATATCCTCGATCTTCAAGGTCGCAATCTGCGTGGTCAGAGAAGTCTGGTCTATCCGGTAGATCTTTGTAATGGCGTGTGGTCGATATTGCTTCGGAGCCGAATGCGAGAGCTATGTCGCTCGTACCATCATAGATTTTTTGACATAAGTCGCTTACTAGACTTTGGGGAGATTGTCCGCCAGTAACTTCCAAAATGGCTCGTTTGGGAGTTATCCCTAGACGTTTTGCTACCGATGCTACAAAGTTATTTGAGCGACCCAGAGGCGCAGACGCCCTTGGACTAGAGTTTTCAAATTGTCGGGTAGCTGCTACTGTGTCTATAGCTTTGAACAGTCGGTCGCTTTTTATGCCGCAATCTAAAATCGCCGCTTTTGCTGCTGTTTCTGCAAGATCAATCGGTGACATTGCCTTGTATTCGGAGGTAGAGATTCGCTCAGAGCTCTGTCCGGCTCCAATAATAACGGGCGTTCTTGGATCAAGTTGGTCATAGTTCACCGTCCCCTCAAAGGTTTGGGGATTGCCATCTTTGTAGAGAGGTGAATGATCTTTCATGGTTGTTGGTTGTCTCGTTCCTTAGGTATAGCTTCTAAAGTTAATTTTTAGGGCAATCGAATCTTTTCTCGTGCACCGTGCCAAGGCAGTTTGGCGCAAGATCATCTCAAGATCTCCCTATAGATATTTCTACTACCTTTAAGAGTGGGAAGTGAGCATATCGGAATTGGGCGAAAGTTCTTTGGCGAATTTCAATTGCTAGAAGCTTTTGGTTCAAAGAGCCCTTGGTTTGGATTATTCAAAATGTGGATGAATTTAACAATCCATCTAATTTTTAATAATTGATTTTATGTTGAGATAGAAAATCCCCTTGTAGCTTGCAAGATGCGCATCCTTATTGGATGTCTAGATTTGAAATTATTTTTTAATTAAGTTGCTAATTATGGGATCTTTATTAAATATAATATCTCTCAAAATGTGCGAGTCTAGGTTGCAGAAGCAATGATTATGGCCAAAGCTCACCCTCATGGGCAGGGTGAGACGGACGTTTGATATTCATGTTAGCGAATTATATCTGTTATGGTGGCCACATCGAGGTTTGATTGGTGAAATGAAAGATTCTTTCAACTGTCGATTTGAAATAATTATTAGATTAGAGAGTGCACTAAGGTACTTTTGAGAAAATTTCGAGATGTGATTCCACTGTTGGGTTAATATATGTTTTTAATTGATAGTAGTTTTGAGATCATTGCTGGAAATTGAGACCATGATTTTTTGTAATACCTTAACGCGATAAGTCTTACCTTTTGTATAACATTTTTTTGTCTTAATTTTATTGGCTGGAGTAGCACATAATAATTTTTTGAATGATCGTGTCGGTTCGATGGCCTTTTGTCGCCGCAGTCTCTTATATGCGCTTTGGGACGATCTGATCAGTCCCGAAAATAAAGCATTTGTTAACTGGCGGGTGGCATGGTGGTTGCGAAGATTGCCATTTATCTCTTTGCTATCTTAATTTTTTGTGTGTTTGATACCTCTGGGGGTATATAATTTTGAATATAGAAATGTGATGGATGGGTCTAACGTGATTGAAATACCAGACGAAACTATAGAAAACCTCCAAGTACGCCTTCGCAGGATCTCTGGGCAAATTTTGGGAATTGAGAAGATGCTTAGCGACGGCAGAGACTGCAGCGATGTCGTGAATCAAATCGCGGCAGCTCGCAAGGCCCTAGACCAAGTGGGTTTCAAGCTCGTAGCTGCAGGATTGAGATCATGTCTTTCGGATCCCGTTAAAGCTCAAGAGAGCGGATACGATATCACTCAATTGGAAAAGATGTTTGGAAGGCTAGCCTAGCTGTTCGTGGGCGTTAACTATAGGTTTATATGTGCTCATTGGATCTCGTGAGTGACAGAGCGACTAGATGGCTTTGTGGATTGAGTTGCTACTTGTCAACCTTGGTCTAACGGTTTTAAGCTCGCCCCATCTCGATATCTGAGCTTTGGTATATTTCGAACAGCCACAAGGTCATAGGTCGAATATTGGTTCGAGATGGCGTGTTCTGTTTTGGCGTCGTCAAATAGATGTTGCGCAGCTGAGCTCCGCTTATGATTTGCAGATAGCTCGTGTTGGGACCAATTCCTTACAATGGCTTGGAGATGATGTTGGAGTTGGCTCATTTTTAGCTATAGCCATCAATTTAGATTTGATTTGCCGAAGGCTATGCCATGAAAGGTCCAGAAATTATCTTGAGGGATTCCGCTGTGATCGGTAGCAATATAAGCAATGTTAAGTTCCAGCTACCAGGCGCCGATTGGAATGACAACGCCCCCACTTTTTAGTCGCTCGTGCTTTTAACTTCTTGGATTAAACCCTTTTTATCAGGTCTCGTGGTCTTCTTTGAAGTAGATCGCCTCCATGGATTCGGATTTTCTTTGCGAATGGCTGGTCGATAGGTTAGATTTTCCCATAGGTTTTAGCTGGCTGGGCTGACCGTGATAACCAGGAGGAAGATTACGTGAATAAAGACCAGGTTGGAGCCATTAGTGATGGGCCGTTGTCGGGAATTGTCGTTGCAGATTTTTCTCGAGTTCTAGCGGGACCATATGCCACGATGTTATTGGGTGATATGGGCGCTGATGTAATAAAAGTTGAATCCAAGTTGGGCGATGAGACTCGCACGTGGAAACCTCCGAGTTTTGGAGAGGATTCCACTTATTATCTGGGGATAAATCGAAATAAGAGATCAATAGTGCTGGATCTATCGGATCCACAAGACGTTTCGGTCGCAAAGGAACTGATACGTCGGAGCGATGTGATGATTGAGAATTTTCGCTCCGGTGCAATGGCCAAGTTTGGACTCGATTATTTAGGGGCCAAGGAGATAAATCCCCAAATAATTTATGCATCGATTAGTGGTTTTGGAAGTGATTTGGGGGCCAGCATCCCAGGTTATGATCTTATGGTTCAAGCCATTTCGGGATTGATGAGCCTAACCGGCGATCCGGATTCTGATCCGATGCGGGCTGGATTTGCCGTTATTGATGTGATTACAGGCCTTCACTGCGCTTTGGGAATTGTCTCAGCGCTATTTGAGCGATCCAAGAGTTCTGAAGGTCAGAACCTCCAGGTAAGCCTTTTAGCCTCTGCTCTTTCGGGAATGGTGAATCAAACGAGCGCTTATACAGTTGGTCATGTGGTTCCGAACCGGATGGGCAATGCCCATCCAAGTCTCTATCCATATGAGCCATTTGACGCCAGTGACGGCAAGATCGTCGTCGCAATCGGAAATGATGGACAATTTCAAAGATTCGCGAACGCTATCGGCTTAGGTTTTCTAGCCGAAGATCCCAACTTTGCGACTAATGAGGAGAGAAATCGTAACCGAGGCGTGCTGCGAGAGAAGTTGAATCAGACCCTTTCGAGCAAGACCAAGAGTGAGTGGTTCGATATTTTTGTCGGCGTGGGTGTGCCAGCGGGTCCCATCAATACTGTAGACGATGGCATCGCCTTTGCTCGATCAGTAGGACTGAATCCAACGATTAACCAAGATTACAATGGTGGTGAGATTGCTACTGTTCGCAATCCGATCTCTTTTTCTAAGACTCCAAATAGCTATCGATATTCACCTCCTAAATTGGGCGAAGATTCTAAGGAGATTCGGCAGTGGCTCTCTAGCTAGTCTTTTGAAACTGAGCTTCGATCAATATCTGTTTTGGAGGATTAAAGATTGGATATGATGTGATTCCCATTTTGAGGAGGCTTTGTGTAATTTTCAAGCCGTAGTCGAGCTCTGTCTTATTCGTTGATCTCTGGGTCTAAATGTGCAATTGCCACCTCTCAAAAAGAGAGATCGTCTCTCGGATCAAAGTCCTCTCGATAGATCCATATTACGAATTTTTGCGATCTGTGTCGGAGATGTAAATGGCGTCTTGAGCTCTTTGAACATTTATATATGAAGTGGAATGAGAGGCTACCTTTGCAGGTTTGTGACTTTTGGTAATTTAGTTTTCTACCAGAGGAGCGTCATGGAGCGCGAAATTCAAATCTTAGGCGCCAATTGGTGCCCCGATTGCAAACGGGCCAAACAATTTCTAGCTGATCAACGTATTCCTTATAAATTTCTCGATGTGGAGGCCGACCTCGAGGCACGTGCCGAGGTTGAAGCTAGAAATGGTGGCAAATTTATTATTCCGGTTGTCATTTTCCCAGATGACACTTATCTGGTGGAGCCCGATAACGCTGAGTTGGCATCACGTCTTGGAATTGAGATTACCGCAACAAAGTCCGCATACGACTTGATTATTGTTGGAGCGGGTCCCGCTGGATTGTCCGCAGCTATCTATGGCGCTCGAGAGGGAATAGACACTCTCGTCTTGGACAAAGGCGCCTTCGGGGGACAGGCTGGTGTTACTGAGCGTATAGATAATTATCCTGGTTTTCCTCAAGGGGTAGGCGGTTCGGAATTGTCAGCTCTCTACGTCGAGCATGCTAAACGATATGGTGTCGAGATGCTCTCTGGCGTGGAGGTAAAGTCAGTTTTACCTGGCGAGGGTTTCTTGGAAGTGGTTACAGATCGAGACCTTACCTACCGCGCGAGTGCGGTGGTGGCGGCCACGGGATCCACTTATCGACGTCTTGATGTAAAAGGCGAAGAGGATTTAATTGGAGCGGGTGTTCACTTTTGTGCAACCTGTGATGGTCCCTTTTACGCCGGAGCGGCCAATATAATCGTTATAGGCGGAGGTAATTCTGCGATCGAGGAGGGGTTGCACCTCTTAAAATTTGTCGACCATGTCACTATTCTGCAGAATGGTCCAGAACTTACTGCGTCAAAGATATTACGTGAACGAATTAGCGAGGATCCGAGGTTCGAAGTCATCACGTCAGCAACGGTTAAGGAATTCGTGAAAGGTCCCAATGGTAAGCTCACTCAAGTGCGCTACGAACAAGAGAAAATCGAGCATGAGATCGAGGCTCCGGCCGCTTTTATCTTTATTGGTTTGACCCCCAATTCCAAGTTTATCTCTGACGTGGTCGATACCGATGGTGTCGGATATGTCGACAGTCACGGAACTATGGGCACCTCTCTGCCTGGCTTGTTTGTAGCTGGTGACTTGCGGAAGGGAAGCACCAAACAGATTGCATCGGCCGTTGGAGAAGGGGCCGCTGTTTTGCTGATGGTTCGTCAGTATCTGGAATCTGTGGATGCGATAGCACCTAACCCAATGTAGAACTCCTTTTAGGCTATATCTGAAGAGCGAGATCGTTAGGTTAGGGGAGTGGCCCAGACCTAACGAGAACTATTTCGATCTTTAGTTATTTCGGATGAAGATGATTCGCTTCGCAATTGATTCAGGTATATCCTTCAACTTCGTGTAATCAATTACTTCATATAAGGCGGAATTCTGCTTCCTGTGCCTGCCAATATTGCACTCTTTGTTCTCGGTGATCACCTTGAGAAAGTTTGGGAGCGTGATATGGGAACTCGTTCTAAACGAGCCGCACGCCGGAAAAACAAAGAACCCACATGCCGACTTATTCGGTATGCGGATTTCTGATACGCCCCGGGTTTAATGGAGACTCGATTATCGCAGAACCAATCGGTTCTCTTGGGTACGCATTAGCGTAGCAGAGACGGATGTCAATACCCCTAAAAGCACGATATTTGATGGAATTTGAGCTGTCTGGCGAACTAGTTGTTTAGATTAAATCTTTAAAATATGGCTGGTTCTTTACTATTTAGGACATCTCTCACTACCACCAACTTTGTAACAAACAAATCCACAATCACAACAGAAGCATTTGTGGTGATTGTCGACTTAAAATGCTGGGTACATCAAAATACCTACGGGAACTTTGATGGAGCTCTGGATTTAACTATGGAAGGTTAGTTATCGAGATCGACGTGGGCAACTGGTTCGTCACAATGAGGACAAGGACCACCTGTTCCAATACGGGTACGCAAAAGGTTTCATTCTGGGCATCTTTAAAATACCGAGGTAGCGACTCTCGCAGCGGGGACACTCATAGACGACTTGAATCCGTAGGGCATCGTAGGCATCACATCCACCTCAGATGGCAAGGGCTACTGGCTAGTCGCAAGCGATGGAGGAGTCTTTAGCTTTGGCGATGGCGCCATCTATGGTTCGCTGCTAACTAAGAAGCTAAATGAACCAGTTGATGGAATTGCTATTGGCTAGGTAAGAAAGCTGATTTGGTTTATTGAATCTAGAGTGAACTTTCTTTATGAGGCATAATCCAAAGAGGTGGTAAATCTCCTACAATGCGATAACAATCACACTGCACTACTAAAGATAAACGATGGGCCCTAGCACTCCGATGGCTAGGGGAGGTCTACTCCAGAGAGGAGACCTCGGAGGGCTATGTCAATTGTGGAATGGTGAATTAGTTAAATTAGTCAAAGAGCCTTCTTCAAAGGGGTATTTAAAAAGCTCAAGTAAAGACTATTTCAAGTACGGGTTGGCTAGAAGAGTGAGAAGAAACCATCTGCATCAATCGCGACAACTATCTCGAAAGCGCATCGGATGAAATTGAGAGACTAAGAGGGCTATCTAGAAAAAGAGGATTTTGCGATCGGCAACGATGAAAACGAGGCTCTTTGGCCAATTAGTTAAACTTGTACCTGGTCTTATGCTGGCCTGTGTAAATCCATTCATGTGCTTATTTGCGTCTGATGTGTCAATCGAATAGGTGATGCTTCGCTGGGTTCAGTCCCTGAAAATGCACATATGTGTTATTCCTATGCTTAATTAACATTATTTACTGTAGGATATGCAAATTTAGATCTAGGTCCATGACCACTATTAGAAACCGCCAAGACGGGAGCCGTAGTGTATTTCAATAGATTATATTGTCCTCGGGAAAGAATTCGTCGATGAACTTCTTTGGATTATCAAAGCGATCCAATGTTCCAAATATTGAGCCAGAGTAAGTCGGGGAAAGTCGGGAGTTACAGTAAAGCTCAGCGATTGCCGGCGGTGCGTACTCTAACATGACTGATCCTTGGAGCAATTTGGCCATGTATTCCACCATTGATCGAGCACGCCATTGGATGTCATCCCCATTTGTAAGCATCTTTAGCAGGTTGTTGAATGCGGCGTCGAATGTTTCTACATTTCCTAGTTGGGGTCTACATTCGTCGATTAGCGCATTGGTGGCGGCGTCATCTTTTTCCATTGCCCGTAAAGTGTCGAGTGCATTCACGTTCCCCGACCCTTCCCAGATGCCATTGAGCGGTGATTCGCGAAACATCCGAGCGATTGGTGCTTCTTCAACGTACCCACTTCCACCAATGCATTCGAGAGCTTCAGCAATCAAGGCTGGTTCTCGTTTGCAGACATAGAACTTTCCTAGCGCAACCCCGATCCTTCTAAGCGCTGCTTCCTCGGGATTATGCAAGGCTAGGTCGTCCGCGAGTGCAAGTCTCATCGAGAGGAGCGTTGCAGCGCTAGATTCCAGTGCCATGTCTGAGAGGACGTTTAGCATTAGATCTTTCTCGATTAATTGTGTTCCAAAGGCGGCTCGATGCCTTGTGTGATGAATGGCCTGCGCTACACCAAAGTGAATCTGACCAGCCGAACCAATCATCGAGTCCAATCGACAGTGGCCAACCATATCGATAATTGTCTTTACTCCTCGAACTTCTTCACCAACTAAGTATGCATGCGCGTTTAGGAACTCAATTTCACTGGACGCATTCGATCGATTGCCGATCTTGTCTTTTAGACGCTGAACCAAAAGTCGATTCAATGTTCCGTCGGGCAGAACTCTAGGGATCAAAAAGGCACTGAGCCCTTCGTCGGTTTGGGCTAAAGTTAGGAAGATATCGGACATGGGAGCAGATACAAACCATTTGTGACCTGTAACGTACCAGAATCCTCTCTTTGTATTTTCGGCGTGGGTCGTGTTGGCGCGTACATCGCTTCCACCTTGTTTTTCGGTCATTGCCATACCGCAGGTGAGCGAGGTTTTTGTCTGCCAAGAGCCCAAGTCTGGTTGATATGTGGGCTCTCGAAGCTTTTCGACAATATCTCTGAATTCGGAGCCACATTTATCTAGAACCGGAACACTTGCATAAGTCATTGATATTGGACAGCAATGGCCGAGCTCTACTTCAGAAGCGAGATACAAGAGAGCGCCACGGCGCAGATGACTATTTGAACCATTGGGAGTTGGATAGTTTGCCATACCCGCTCTGATGGATTGCTCCATGAACTGATGGTAAGCAGGATGGAAGTCGATTCTATCTATCCGATTTCCAATTCGATCGTAGCTCTTCAACACTGGCGAATAAGCGTTGGCCAGACGTGCAAGTTCAAACGTTTCTCCGCGACCGAGCCAGCTCGCGTAGTCAACAATTGAGTCATCTCTTGGAATATGGTTTCGAACAAAGTTGGCTAAGAGCGGATTCGTGAGGAAGACGTTGTAGTCCTCCATTGGCGGAACTTGGTTTGTAACAGTGTGAGTCGGGTAGTTGTGTTCTCTCGTGTTCATTATTCTTCCTTGCATCTGGTAGTGGGAGTGGATCGCGCGGTAGTTGTAAGAATTCCTGTTACTTGCTCCTTCGCGCGACTTGCTAACTCTTTAGTAGTGGGTTCGAGGGTCGTCAAATTTGAAGTTGCTTGGCGATGATCTCATTCATGATCTCATTTGTTCCTCCACCAATTCCCATTATTCGTCCATCTCGATAGTGTCGTTCGATCTCGTTTTCGCGCATGTAGCCCATTCCGCCATGGAGTTGAAGTGCCTGGTTTATTATCGCCTCCATGGCATATACCGCGGTATTTTTTGCCATAGCGACTTCCATTATGACCTTTTCTCCATTTACGTATCTGATAGCGGTGTCATAGAGAAACGTTCGGGCTACCGTGTACTGCCGTTGCATCTCGGCTAGTTTTTGTCGAGTTAACTGCATTTTTGAGAGTTCGGTTCCGAATACCTTTCGATTTTGAACCCAAGTCATGGTCAGGTCAATACATCGCTTTGCGCTGGCTAACGCTTGGCTAGCCATAGAGAGGCGTTCGGTGGCAAAGTTCGCCATGATAGCGCTAAATCCGCTACCTTCCTCGCCGATGAGGTTTTTGCTAGTTACAATCACGTTGGAAAATGAGAGTTCAGCGGTGTCGGAGCAGTGCCATCCTAATTTTTCTAGTTTTCTAGTTACAGTGAAACCCTCTGTACCTTTTTCGACCACGACTAAGGAGATCCCTTTGTGGCCGAGAGTAGGAGATGTCTTTAGGGCGACAACCACAAAGTCAGCTCGGTAGCCTGAAGTGATGTAGGTCTTGGCGCCATTGATCAAAAATCTGTCGCCATCTCTCGTCGCTGAAGTCGTTATTGCAGCTACATCTGATCCTGCATTGGGTTCGGTGATCGCTAAGGAGCCAATTAGATCGCCGCTCATCGTTGGCTTGGCATACTTTTCGATTAAATATTGATCATTCGAGGCAATGATATGTGGGATTGCTATTCCCAGGGTTAGAAGGGCAGCACAGATGCCACTCGATCCACCACTTTGGATGATAGCCTCTGAGACGATCATCGAGTCGATTATGTTGCCGATTCCCCCTACGTTTTGCGGAAACCCTACGCTGAGAATACCTAGTTCAGCTGCTTTTTTATGGAGCGATCGTGGAACCTCGCCTTGGTCTTCCCAACCCTCGATATTAGGTACAATGTATTCTTTCGTAAATCTAGCGACCATCTGATAGAGCATTTGACGCTCTTGCGATCGGATGGTCAGGAGGCTTTCTGGTATTTTTGTCTGCATCTCAAAGATCGCCTTTTAGGTTCGAATATTTCAGTCAATCGACAACTTGTGAACTGATTTTGCGTTGCATTCAAATTGACAAATCGTTTATTGATAAGCTCATGTTATCTCAGGTCGATGATGGAATGTGAAGGATAACAAATGAGTACATTCGTTATGGGTGAATGGATCAGCCGTCGAGCTCATATTGAGGGTGATCGCATTGCGTTGATGAGCAAGACCCGACGTCTTAGTTATAAGGACTTTGAAGCACGAACCAATCAGGTTGCAAATGCACTATACGCGGCTGGCGTTCGGCCATACGACAGGGTGGCACTTCTGAGTCTAAATAGTGTGGAGTTTCTAGAGATAGTCTTTGGGGTGGCGAAACTTGGTGCGATAGCGGTGCCTATTAATTTTCGATTGTCGTCCCAGGAGGTCGCCTACATCCTCTTTGACTCAGGTGCGACAACATTGTTCTATAGCTCTCAGCTTGAAGAGGTGGCAGTGACTGCATGTGAGGCCGAGGGCGTTCACGTACGACGAACTATTTCAATAGGGCAACCTTCATCAGGAGCGAGCGATCTAGTAGCCTCTGACGTAATGGCCTTTGAGGACTTTGTTTCAAAGGGCTCAGTCGATCCATATCCATCCCAAGTACTCATCGACGACGTGGCAATGATTATGTACACCTCGGGTACCACAGGTCGGCCTAAAGGAGCGATGCTTACTCACTCCAATATGACATGGAATGCGATCAACCTGCTAGGGGGCCTTGATGGAGTCTCTCATAATGATATAACTGTCACCTCAGCACCGCTCTTTCACATCGGAGGGCTTGGCGTCTTTTGCCTACCTTTGATCTACATTGGGGCTACCAACTACATCCAGGAGAGCTTCGATCCAAATGAAACACTTCGTCTTCTTGAAGAGTTTAAAGCTACCTGTCTTTTTATGGTGCCTGCGATGTGGGCGGCGCTATCTAGGGTCGCTGATTTTGATTCTTATGACTTGAGCTCTCTTCGCTTTGGAGTCTCCGGCGGTGCTCCTTGTCCATTACCAGTTATTGACTTCTTTATCGACCACAGCGTTTCGTTTTTAGAGGGGTTTGGGATGACCGAGACCTCTCCAATGGTCTCGGTGCTTTCGAGTGATCAAATTCGCCTTCGTGCGGGATCGATTGGACGAGTGGTCATGCACGTGGATGCCAAGATAGTGGGAGAGCAGGGAGAACTACTTTCGCCAGGAGTAGTTGGTGAACTTTGTGTGAGAGGCCCGAATATCTTTAAGGGATATTGGGGTTTGGGTTTAGCTACCAAAGAAGCAATTGTTGATGGGTGGTTTCATACCGGAGATCTTGGCAAGATGGACGAAGAGGGGTTCATCACCCTGGTCGATCGTAAAAAGGACATGATCATCTCCGGTGGCGAAAATGTCTATCCAATAGAAGTCGAACAAGTGCTATTTCGCCATGAGGCGATCATGGATGTGGCTGTAATTGGTGTGCCCGATGATAAGTGGGGCGAAACTGTCGCCGCGATTGTGGTTCTGGCTGACGGTTTTGAGTGCACTTCTTCGGAGATAATTGATTTTGCTAGGTCAAAGATGGCTCGATACAAAGCGCCAACGATAATTTATTTTGTGGATGCTTTGCCCCGAAATGCCACTGGTAAAGTGCTAAAGCGAACGCTAAGAGGCGACTTCACCGGAACTTCTTCTTCGGTATTAAGATAGCTAGTTCAGGTCAGTGGAACTTATTTGTTTTAGCTAGAGCCTCCCTTATCTAAATCCAGGGGAGGTTTTAGCTGGTGAATTGTAACGATCCGCTATGGATACTTTTATTTCCTAAGGGCTGCATGGGTATTTTCTTATAGCATTATGATTTTGATTAGTTTATTGGTTTGGACAAGCCGGTGCGTTGGCACAATAGTGGCTGATGTGTTTGATGAGAGCATCACGGAGTATCTACGGTTCACAAGTGAATGATAAGTAGTCAAATGAAGCTTGCCGGACGCGTTACAGTCTCCGTAGTAGGTATTATTCTTTATGTAACGCCTTTTGTCTTTGTCGATTCGGCATATGGCATCTCCAAGTCGTCTCTACAAGCTGAGGCCTCGCAACTTGCTACTACTATTGCGGATCAAAGTAGCCAGATTCACACCCTTTCCATTGCGCATCTTCAAGCTGTAGCTGAGTTGTCCACTGTGAACGCTCAGCTCAAAGGTGACGAACGGCGGCTCGCAACGGCCCAAGCGAATGTGGAAAAGCACAAAGCCCTATTATCTAAGATTGCCATAAGCCAATATATGAACCTCTCGGGAATCACCGATATTTTTACAGAATTATCCATGTCGCAAAGTGAGTATGTCGCTCGTATTGAGTTTGAGCGTGTTATGGGACTTGACGTAAGTACCGCAATCTTCTCTTACAACTCCGCTCTTCGTACGCTGAGTGGCGACTTGGCTAGCGCGAAGGCTGCGCAGGATGCGGCCACAACTGCTAAGGCGAGGATCGATGCTTCAGAGAGTAGCCTCTTGGCTGCGGTTTCTAGTGAACAATCGACGTTGGCTTCAGTGAATTCACAAATTTCCAATCTCGTTCAACAACAGATCGCCCAGAGGCTAGCCCTAGAACTTCAAGCCAAAAGGGTAGTTTCGGCCCATAACGCCCAGAGCTCCCAGGGGGCGCCGACCTCTAGTGGCCTATCGAGTGTTTCGAGCGGTGCTGGAAGGGGTGCTGGCGTTTCAAATTGGGGAGGTCATCCAGCACCGATATCTGCTGCTTCGCTTGCCGCATTGCGACGGTGCGAATCTGGAGGAAACTATCAAGATAATACGGGTAATGGTTATTTTGGCGCCTATCAATTCTCTATTTCAACTTGGCATAGCCTTGGATTTCCAGGAATACCATCCGATGCATCTCCCGCTACACAGGACCAAGCGGCTTCAATCTTGGCTCGAAATGGCTGGTATTCATGGCCGGAATGTTCTTTGGTGTTAGGCTTGAACTAGAAGTAGATGGCCGCTTTAGCTTCGGGTGATTGATTTTGGCCATTGCCCAAGAGTAAGGTCTTCTTGGAAGTGCAAGTTTCAACGGATCTCTAATCTCAAAGGAATTGTCCAGTGTTAAGGGTTTGATCTGGATTTGCATTTTAGAGATCGTTTGTTTTTCGCATGAATTTTGTCGATCCTGTTAGTGCTTTAGAGACGGTGTAATTTTTGAAAGGTAGCCATTCCCGGCAGAGAAGTCTCCTCTAAGATGGTTTAGCTGATGCTATATCTTTCGATCATTTTGATTTTTGGGATCGAGTCGCTATCTTCTTGTTGTATCTCGCTCTCATTGGTGGTTTGGCTTGTGGCACTTTTTATTTGGTGGAATTCGAGCAACTCAGATTATGAAAGGTGTTTGATATGACGAAGAAAGTCCCCGAGATATCGTCTTCTCCTTCGGCAAATGCAATTGAAGGCCAGATGGTTTTTAACAAGCATCGCGCCATTTGGGAATTTGACTTCAATAACTTGGCCTTTGAGTGGCGCCGAATCGCGGCTGAATTGGTAGGCACCTTTCTTTTGGTCACCGTCGCTGCCGGCGGCAGTGTTGTGAGTGCTATATCGCATGGGGCCATTTCGAGAGGTGCGGACGTTATAGCTCCGGGTTTGATGGTGACGGCGATAATTCTTTTTATGGGAACGATCTCTGGGGCCCATCTGAATCCAATTGTCACAATTGCCTTTGCTCTGCGTCGGGAATTTCCTATCAAGAGGATTCCTGCTTATTTTGCCGCTCAGATTGCCGGGGCTCTCCTGGCGGGTTGGTTTTTAGATGCCACCTTGGGCAACCATGGGAATTTGGGCATGACGTTGCCTGGGCATAACATTACTGATTTTCAGGCTGGTTCGATGGAGGTGTTTCTTACCTTTGGATTGATCTCTACGATATTGGGAACGTCCTCAGGTGCTCAAAACGTCGGTGGACTTTCGGCTCTGGCGGTTGGTGGTTATATTGCTTTGGCTGGCCTGTGGGCCTCGCCAATCAGCGGTGCATCGATGAATCCCGTTCGAACATTGGGACCAGCGGTCTTTGAAGGAAACTACTCTCACATTTGGGTCTATATCGTTGGTCCGCTAGTTGGTAGTCTTCTTGGAGTTGTCTTTGCATTTATATTGAGAGGTCGCGGGGGTGACCTTAAAGCCTCAATGGCGGCTCAAGGAATCCTAGGTGAGCTTGTAACGGATGCAAAGGGTCACCACACCAGCGCCCCGTCATCAGATGAGGCGCAATAGGAATGTTTCTCTTCCGGGTTCGATGCGGTTGACTGCGATCAAAAAGGGGATCGGGCTAACGCTAATCATCAATTGATAATTTAATTACCTTTTATGGGCTAGATGATTGTGCCATGGCGACGAGTTGGCCGTAGCGTGACCTTATTCTGATAAAGGTCCAAATAGTGACAAAGTTGGCTTCGGAGCTCGCTTGGAATTATTAACTCATCTACAACCATTTCACCCGCCAACTGATAGATGTTGTAGCTCTCCTTGTACTCCTGACGCAGGCGTAGGGTCTCCGCCTTTCGTTCCTCTGGATCAGCAATCGCTGCTAGCTTGTTGAAATAGACGGCATTTACGGCTGCCTCTGGTCCCATTACTGCAATTTCTGCAGATGGAAGCGCTAAGGTAACATCGGGATCGTAAGCAGGACCAGACATAGCATAGATTCCTGCCCCATAGGATTTGCGAACGATTACACAGATTCGTGGCACTGTAGCGCTAGATGTGGCGAAGATAAACTTGCGTCCGCGCTTTAGGATTCCAGCCCTCTCAACTGCGCTTCCGACCATGAAGCCTGGTGTGTCAACCAGGTAGACCAGGGGAATTTGGTAGGCGTCACAGAGCCAAACGAACTCGGCTCCCTTGTCTGATGACTCGGGGAAGATGGTGCCACCTTTTACAGCGGGATTGTTCGCTACAATTCCGACAGCTCTTCCATCGATTCTGGCGAATCCAACGCAAAGCTCTTTCGCATAGTGCGCTTTGACCTCCAAGAAGCTATCTGCATCCACGAAGGCATCGATTAGATCTCTTATTTGATAGGGACGATTCGGATCGTCAGGAATTATGTCATCGATCTCATCTGGGCTTCGACTCGGGAGTTTGGCGGGGCGAAGCGGGGTCTTTTCTTCACATGAAGAGGGAAGGTACTCAAAGATCGCTCTTACGATATCAGCTGCTTCGACCTCGGTCTTGGCGATGAAATCTACTGAGCCAGATACCTCAGCGTGCATCTTGGCACCACCTAGTTCTTGAGGAGATAGCTTTTGTCCTATCGCCATTTCAACCATACGAGGTGATGCGATGGCCATAGCTGCATCTTCCATCATAACTAAGAGGTCGCAAAAGACAGGAGTGTAAGCGGTGCCAGCAAAGCAGGTGCCGTATAATACGCCGACCTGAGGTATGAAACCAGACATTATCGAATGGAGGTAAAAGAGCTGTCCTCCGCCTTTTTTATCCACGTGATGGCCAGCCGTCTCGTCAATTCGAGCGCCGGATGAGTCTACTAGATAGAGTATTGGACGTTTTGCTCTAATGGCGGACTCTTGTGCGCGAATTAACTTTTCACCGTGGTATTTGCCAATCGAACCTGCCTTTACGCTGTAGTCGCTAGCAGTAAATATGATCTTGGTCCCCGAGACTGTCGCGCTTCCGGTCACAACTCCATCACAGGCAAGCTCTTCTTCGAAGTTGCGCGCCATCGTTCCAACTTCGGCTTCAACATTTTGATTATCGAAGAAAAGTTTGAGCCTATCTCTTACAAATAGTCGATTTGATTCGACCAGCTTTGCGTGACCTCGCGGTGGTCCACCAGCTTTTACTCGTTCGATAGCGCGCAATAGACGCTCTTGCCGGTTGCCCATATCGGTAACCCCTTTTATCTATTTTGATCAATTGATCGGATGATTGGTCCTGAAAGTTGTTTGAGTTATTTAGGTCTAAACCTCGAGCGCCGTAGCTCCTTAGGACTTTCAAAACCACCAATACCTTATTTACTAATAAATCATATTTCACCGAACAAGCAAATCCCAGACTTGAAAGTCCGTGGTTGCCTGTTGGATATCGCGAGCGCACTTTTACTGACTTTTTTGGAGGTCTTTGGCTCTAGGTTTTAAATCTTTCTAATATGAGCGAGGTAGGCCAAGGTCGTGTTCGGCTATAAAGTTGAGAACCATCTCATTATTTATCGGTGCGGTCTTGGATAGACGTGCTCCGGCTAACATCTGAATTATCATGTTGTCTTCCACGAAACCTCCTCCTCCAAAGGTCTGAATGGCCCGGTCAGCTGCTTCGAAGCAGGTCTCGGATGCAAGATATTTGGCCATATTTGCATAAGTTCCAACGACCGAAGAGGGAGCTTTTTTATCGTAAAGGCTTGCAGCCTGGTAGGTCAGTAGTCGGGCAGCCTCTTGGTTCGTGCGGATTCGCGCTAATGGATGAGCAACCCCTTGGTAGGATCCAATGGGTTGATCCCCAAATACCTTTCGTTCTTTTGCGTATTCGACTGCTTTGGTGACGAAGTAGTCAGTCATCCCCACCGCGAAGGATGCCCCCACTATGCGCTCTGGGTTGAGTGCGTGAAACAAAACTTTTGCTCCGAGATTTTCTTCTCCGATCAACGAATCGGTCGGTATTACACAGTCGTCGAAATGAAGGTGGAATTGCGAGAATCCTTCTATTCCGTATGTGCGCATCTTGTCGAGCTTTAGATTATCTAGATCTGTGGGTATTAGAAATAGCGACAGTCCATATGCCTTTGGCAGGTTGGCGGCCTTGAGATCCGCGATGGAGGTTGTCCGCGCGACAACGAGAAGCTTTTCGGCACGATCAACTCCGGTTATCCAGGCCTTCTCGCCATTTAGGTGGTATCCGTCATCTTCCTTGGTCGCCCTAAGTCTCATATTGAATGAATTCGTTCCAGCGTCAGGCTCGGTTATAGCAAATGCTAGCTTGAGTTCGCCCTGGGCTATTCGCGGAAGCAAGTCGGCTTTTTGGGGCTCCGTGCCACCCTCCATTATTGCTAAGGTATCCATTGTGGTGAGTAAAGCTAGGGTGTTCTCAAGTCCATAGGCGGAAAACCTCTCCATTGCTACGACCATAGCCAGAAGTCCGACCTCTGATCCACCATAATCCTTGGGAATTAAAGTTCCAAAAAGTCCAAGTTTTGCCATCGCTACCATGAGTTCCTCGGGATAGCGTTTCTCTTGGAAGATCTTGCTTAAAAGTTCGTTTTTGCGATCTCCTAAGGAGTCAAGGTAGATGTCGACCGCTTCCGCAACGGCGATGTGCTCGTCATTGAAGAAGGTCGAAGCTAAGCTCGCAGATGATCTGGTCATGTTCCGCCTCGAATATTGTTCTTAAATGTCATGTGAAATCAAGCAAATCATTAGGCAATCAAAGCATTGGTTGTTTTTTCGTTTGGTATCTAACAAAAGATACACTGGCGAATTTGAATGGGTGAGCTAAAAACAAATATCCGGTGTTTTATTGCAAGTGTGTTAGTAGTCTTGGTGTGGATATTCATTTGACCCCACTAACTCTGCAGTGATCTCTCGGGCTGCAGATTGAGATCTTTCCGCGACGCTTATTACGGAATAGAGATCCCCGTTCGACCAGCTAGCTATATATGCAAAACTGTAGTCGTCTGAATCGATTCCAAAGTTAGACATCACAATAAAGGCAGTTGTTTCGGCCTCAATCTCAGCAATAGCCCTAGAGCGAACTCCCTTTTGGTGCAGGATTATGTGGCTGAGTTCATGGGCTAACGTCTTTGCTCGTTGTGTTGGCGGTAGTTCATGGTGGATTACGACTTGACGCAATTTGAAGTCGCTGAGGCCATTTGCGCCCTCTAGATGGCTGTAGATCACCTCAAATCCCCGATTGGCGATGGCTCGCGAGAGCAAGATCACCAATTCAGGCGCTTGTTTGGCAACCATAGTCAACAGCTGAGGAGCTGGCGGTGTTATCTCTGCGCCTACGGTCTGGCTTACGTCGAAGATGGTTACCCATCTAAATCGCGTCACCTTTTTTGGCTCGTCCTCTGCTTGTTCTTCGTAGCGCTCAGCCATTGAAGTTGGATTCTGAGGCTTTGATTTGGCTTCAAAGATCGGTGCCAAAATGGAATAGCCCTTTTCTCCAACCTTGATAGATCTGCCAAGCTTTTGCCAGTTCTTGTAGCCACAGAGATGACTCACTGGCGTGCCTCTGTCCTTGGATTGAATCGATATCAGGACTGCATTTCTAGGGGAGAAATTATTTAAAAGCGCGCTCGCTTTTGCGATATTAGCCCAGTCAGTTTGAGAAATTATCCCGGATACTTCTCGATGAAGCCGCTCTAGGACCGCATTATTTAGATTTGGAGTAGTGGTTATCGTCATCCTTGTTACACCTTGCTATTTGGCATTTGGATTGGCGATGGTTCGCGAGAAGAAGTTGATATGTACGCTGCGCTATTATCTTTGCAAAGTCGTTGATAGACCAGAAGAATTTCTCAACAAACAACGACTATTTCTCGAGATTGTGAAAGTGGTTTTCGCTTTACAGTTGAGGCTATCTGACTCCTGTGACAGCATCGAATGACACGAGCTGAAAGTTTTAAGTTGTAGCGATTTGTAAGAATTGAAAGGTTGAAAAAGATCAGAGCTGTTTTTGATTGGTCAAGTTTGAGAGATATGCCCGAGAGGATCGACGGCTTGATTAACGATTGTACCACATTGGCCGTCGCATTCCGTCACTACGCGAGAGTGGCTTTACGTGCGCGTGTGAGGTCGACGGTGTTTTCTCAAGATGCGAAGATCGATGTGCGGGGCGTTTGGGTTCCATTATCAACATGAGCTATTTGGAATGTAGGATGTAACTGTTTTAGGAAACGAGTTGGATAATGCTGTCAGTTTGGCAAATCTGTGGAACTAACTACCTCTATCGACATGGTATACTCGGTCGATGGAGGTGAACTAACTGAGAATTGCGTCCTTAGCATACACTCAAGCCTTGCGATATATTTATAGAATTACTGTCAAAATATTCCAAAATAGCACTAGATAATTCATAAATAATTATCGATAAATTATGAAACATGGTAATCATTGTTTAGTGGAGCCTTAAGAAATAACTGCTTGTCTCGTAGCTCGTATCAATATTGACTTTAATCATTGAATTTCACAATAATGCTACTTTATAAAGATTACTATACGTTAATATGTTTGTTGTAAAATCGAGGCTGTGAAAGCCAATTTGATGATTTAAATAGCTAGATGAAAGAGTCTAGGTTTGCTCGTGAATTGAACGGACATAGCAATTCGAGGGATTTCACAAAGACTCTTCATCTCACTAAAGCTAAAGGAAAACGCCCTATGAACTGGCGCGCGATGTTGGTCTTACCTTGACGATGACCCGAACTTCCCCAGGGCCTCGGTAAGGGTAGGACTCTTGGTCTAGGTATTTTTTTGCCAGAAAGTCGATGTGCGCGTCGGCGCCTTCCTCGGTCATCTCTGCAACGCCACTTATGCTGATCCAATGGTATGGGTTAGCTGAGTCGACGATACATATGGTGATATTCGGGTCGGCTAAGATATTTCTGTGTTTTACTCGGCCCTTTGACGTATTGAATATCACGTTAGTACCGTCGGTGTCGATCCACACTGGTGTTAACTGCGGCCCCTTTTCTTGGGAATTGGTGCCGATTATGGCGAATTCTTTTCCCTTCAAGAGTGCTATGTCGGATTCGGTAAGCATCGGTTCTCCTTTGAGCAGATTTGCACACTGTATCTAATAGTGATAAATATACTCCGTAGCTGATGGGTTGAGTGGATTTTTGTGCATTCGGACTGTAGATTTTGACAATATTTGTAATACCGTGTGCTCTGAGTGATCTATCTATGTTTCAGTCTGGAAGTTCCTTTCAATGGAGTTAGATTTTTAATTACTGGTTCTTCTAGACTCCCCGTCGTGACGTCTAATTGCTAAGACTTTGTCTCGGGGACGGAGTGATCAATTGAGGCGATTTTACCTTGTGGATTCCATGCTTTTAAAGACGGTAGCACTACCTGGAGAGAGTAGGTTTTGTTGTGCTATTTGACAGTACGCTTTTTGGGTAGCAATATTGTAAGCTTTTTGTGACTAACAAGAGTACTGCTTGACTTATTCGTTGCGGTGAGAGACCCTGTGAGGATGTGGATTCCAGTAACGGTGGATAGTTCCAATCTTTGATACTGACTTCTATTGCTTGATTTCACATGGTCTCCCTATGGTTTTTGACTTTTGTGTTTGTACCTTCTAAGCAGGTATTTGGGCGTTGACTATTGACTAGAGATGGTCTAGTTGAGTGGAGCTTTTATTTTGAAGTGTTTGCGACCGGTCGGTCGCTTCACGGACAGCCCAGGTATAGATGCCCTTTGCCATCAAGGATAGTTCTCTCTCTGATCGACGAAGGTATATAGAAGCGCGTAGGTCTGCGACCTTTTGACTCTCTTTAAGTGAGTTGAATGCTATGTCAATCATCTGGCAGGCGATCCTCATTGATTGATCGTCGGCTTTATAGGAAAGTTCTTCTGCTCTGTCTAGAAATGCGTCAATACTCTGGATTTGAGAGAGAAGTTCAAAGGATAGGGCATCAAGGGATGGCGGTTTTAAATCGCCTGGCTCGCCTTCGTACCACCCACCATACTTGCGCCAAACCGCTCTAATTATGAATTCGGGTTCATCGTATATTGGCTTAAGGTAGGGCAGTTCGAGAAGGTGTGAGGGTGGTCTTAGCGTCTTTATTATCTCCGATAGAATGAGGCCTTCATTCATCATTGCAAGGGTTTGAGATACTATCGACCCAAGCAGTTCGGCTGAATTCAAAAGTGTGGTCTTGATCCTTTCGGCCCCAAAAAGAGGTAGTCCATGACCAGGTATGAGGAGTTCCGCCCCGATCTGGGCCATTTCGATTAGTGACTCTGCCCATTCCTTTGGGTACCGCTGAACCTTTTGAGGATTACCCGCATTTGGCGATACCCAGGTAAAGAGGTCGCCGCATGCAAGCATTTTGGATTCGGGAAACCAACTCATGGTATGGTCGTCAGTCTCTCCCTTGGAATGACTCAGAGCTATGTCGGTATCGCCGACCTTCAACTCCAATGTTTGACGATACTCGCGGTCGGGATAGCGGAAGTCTTTCGGCCACACGAATTTATGATTTTGGAATTGTCGCTTGTTTATTATCTCGTTGAAGCCAGCGCTTTCAATATATCTGTCGAATCGATGCTTGAGGTTCTCATGGGCGATAACCGTGATAGGCCGGCTCTGGTTCGCCTGAAAGACCGGGACTCCAAAGACATGGTCTATATGGCCATGAGAGTAGATTGCGACTTCGAGATCCTTTTTTGACCAGGATCTAACGGCCGCATGGACTTTTTTGGCCAGCCCATACCCTCCTGTGTCGACCATTGTGATTGTCTCTCCGACATCAACAACAGCCACGTTAGCAAAGGAGTGCACGAAGGCAATTCGATCAGTTATTTCATAGATCTGATTATCTGCGGTATTCAAATTTTCAGTTTTGGTATCGTCTATATTTCCTTGCCAAGCGCGCGTCGAGCGTTCCTTGATATCCATTTAACGTCCTTGGGATAGCTGTCTGAGCGATCAGTTTTTCAACGTATTTTTCTTTAATCTTCTCACACTGAATCTTGGCTGATGCATCTAAAGCTAATTTGAACTTCTAACGAGTTGGGGTGGTTAGATACAGTTGATATCGAGCTTTTTAATGACCAAGTCGATCTCTGTCGGTCTACCTTTGCTAATGGGGCTGACTATGAGAAAGTCACTGCTTTTTGGTCCTGCCTAATCTATCTTTTTTTGGCTCGTAGATTCTAGGCCTGCTGCCAAAAACCTTAGCATAACTGCTCAGAGCCTTTAGGCTTATCCGCACGCGTTTGATAGGAGATTTTGGTCTCTTTCAACTCGTGCCCCTTGACGCATCGTTGCGCTGGAGAACGAGCTATTGAGATACCTCGGACTTCCCTATACGGGCTGTAGAGAGTTATCTCTTGATCCGAGCATCTATGTAGCAAGTTCAAAGCAGCGTTGAGGTCGACTTGGAGAACATCCCCGTTTGCACAGTAAAACTTATCTCCCTCACGACTACCTTCCCTTCCCTAGATGTGAGTTCGAGTCCATTTGCGACCTATAGGCTGCATTCACAAGGTCATGCCTTGCTTTGGCCTGTTGTGTTGTGGATTCAAGGGCTTCGACAAGTGTGCCTTTTACCCATGACGACATTCTTCTGGTGTACTTCTTCCAAGACTGTTTCTTGGTGATAGGACAGCTTAGGTCTTTAGAGATCACGACACTAGCTTTGTCTACAACTGAGTGAGCGACCTCCTAGGAAGGAGTTTTCATCGGGAAAGATTGGCGGAATCGACTTTGTGTAATGATCGATGTCGCTCTAGGAGCCAATTGTGCAATTCATAGATCAACTCTTTCGGGTAATATTTTCTGACTCAGAATGCAGTTGCTATGCCTTATCTAGCATTAAGTGTGGAGCTGTCGGAAAAGTACCCGCGGGGAATCTCGTAGGCCAAATCCGTGAGGTGAAGCCGACACTGCCAGCGACAAGGCCCTAAGGGGCCAGACAATAAGGAACCAGGCAGCATGGAGGTAGGCCTAGCTGGGTATGAGCAACATATATGAACTGCTGGTTAAAGATCGTTATTGCAAACAAGCCAAAGTTGCTTATGGGCTTAGACCAAAAGCTATCTGGAACGGTCGAATCATTGTCTTATAGATGCGCGCTGACAATAATTCCGTCCGGTGAAAAGGCAGGCCCTAACCCCAGCGTATGTTATTTCGGTGGAACATTTCTAAGCCGCTATCTCCGCCCAAGCAATTGGGCAAGCCAACTACAAGGAAGGTCGATGGGGATGCGAGCATACGGATTGGTGAAATATTCAATTGGAGGCAAAGCGAAACGCGCGCTTGCAATGAGACGGATACACCTTGAGACATTACCTGGTGAGACGTTACCTGGTGCGGAGCCAAGCAGACTTCTCTGTGGTGCCAAGGTGTGAAATGGTCTTAGTTACGAGACGGTCTTAGTTACGAGACGGTCTTAGTTACGTGATTCATAGAACCTCATAGGCTAGGAAGGCAAATTAACATGGCTAACGCCACAGTGTGGTCCTACTGACGAAACACATTGGGATAAGATCGATCGGTCGGAACTTTAGTAGTAACTTCAGAAGGTCACAAGCCTACGTCGTAAAGGCTATACCTCCATGGCAAATTGGTAACTGTATGACCGGGTCCCGAAAGGGGCCTTCATAAGGCTTGAGCCTAGTGCGATGAAAGTTGCCCGCCAGGATCTTAAGGGGGCACGGCTCGGCAATGAGTCGTGCCTATCCGACTAGGGTCCGGGTTTTGGTGAGATATTAAAAGGTGCGAGCTTCCCAAGGTATCTTTAGTATCGTGCCAATCTTGGAGAGAGCGAAGTTTGCATTGAGCGAAGTTTCTTTTCATAATTAGAGCCGTACCACGGTTGAATTGGAGTCTAAGCTATTTAAAGATAAGCCGCTACCGCAGTTACTTTAGCCAATGCCCCTCGCAAAGACTCGGCTTCGCCATCGCCCTCTGAGAAGTTGATGCAAACTGCCAAGACGCTATTTGACGATATAGAGCACCAGCAACGCGATCAAGGCAATAGTAGAAGAGCGATAGAACAGGACTTCTCGCACTTTCGCGCATATAAATCTCCGCTACTATCTTAAATCTTTGGCCACCATTGAGAATATTAGTGTTTGTTGCATTTGCGATTCGCCTATTTTTGCATTCGCTATTTGATTTGGGCAGGAGAGTATCGGTTTTTTTTGATCGGATCTATTTTTGAGATAAGAGATGCGGCGCTTTTTTCTGATTGGCGTTGTTCAAATTCGAATGGTATCGATTGGTGCAATTGGTAAGCTGCATAGTTTTTCTCAACTTCAATAATCGTACCTTCTATTCGTTCACGCTATCGTGAAGCGAAATTCGAAGAAGTTTTATCCCTAGCTCCAAATAAATATTTTACAAGCTTTTTTAGGTTGCTGGCTGGAGAATAAACGCCTTTTTGCCTAGTCGGGGTCTGTCTATAATATCTTGGTTTTATTCCAGGTCTACTTAGAAGTGCCACTCGGTGGTTATGTTCCTAAGTGGTGTTATTGCTAGGCGGATACGCTAATAATTATCTCCAAGTCTCGAGATCGACTGGATAGGATTTAGAAGGGGAGTGTTCACTCACAGAAACCAACGAAACTGCTGTTTTGCCCTTCGTGGGGTTTATCTTGAATTGATATGGTTGAAGTTAGTGATGAGATCTGGGAGCTCTGGAGCGAGGTCTCTCTGGAGGTTTTTATTGGTAGAGATTCCTATCTACTTTGTGATGGCAAATTACTCGCTGATTCCTATCGCAAGTTTGTCGAGACTGCCTCGGTATATGCATCTGAATTACCTTTTTTTATCTTGACAGCCTGGAATCCAAATGCGCAGAGGTTGTCAAGCCGTACTAACCACGCAAGACAGGCACGCCTCTTATTGGAGTTAAGTAACCAGAAAGTCAAATTTTGGCCCAGTCGAGGTTGGAGCAGTGGCTGGAGCGAGAGTGGCACTGCATTTTTTGCAAAAGGCTTCGATTTGGTTGATCGCCTGGCTCGAGACTTTGGACAGGCTGGTTACTACTATATCTTCGACGATCACCTATGGCTTGTTGATGTATCAAGGTCACGACCGGCTCTTGCACTTTGATTTTAGGTCGACCGTTAGAAGAATTATATGCGTTTGTTTTTTTATGCGGGATAAGTAATTGATGAAAAGGCTTAACTAATTTTTCTTTGTGGTCGACTTATTATGGCGTGAGGGATAGGGAATTGACAGAAAAGGTGACTCTTGAGATAACTCTGCGAAGGGTTGCAGAAAATCTCTGGCTTGCCTCCTTGTTGGATGACCCCGATCTGTCTTCCTTGGCTACGGATCCAGTTTCTGCTCAATGGGAGCTACGCTCGGTAGTTGCTTTATCTATGGGTCTGGAACCGTTGTGTATTGAATTTAGACGAAATTATACGACAAAGCCGGTCAATGATGGCCCTACTTTTTCCGCGACAAGAGTCGATATCCTTAGGCTTGAAGACAGTAGTACTGCGGACTACGATTCAATCGCCGCCGCCCTTAGAAGATCTCATAGTGATGCGTTGAAACTTGCAAGGGAAGCTCTTCGAAAGCTCGTTATAGAGGATTCGTTGACGTTAGCAGAGGCAGCTGCGGCCGTTGGAATTACGCCTATCCAGGCAGCGGCCCTGGTGGAGAATTGAATTTAGAGTTTCGTCAAGTAGATGCGAATTTCTGGAATTACTCACCAAACGCGACACGGAACTCCGCTTATCTATGCAGCTTTCACCATAGCTGACTTTTCAAAATCAATTGGCGAAATGTCACCAATAATTGAATGTCTCCTCTTCCGGTTGTACCATTGGATCCAGTCGAAGATCTCTATTCTTGCCTCCTCTCTGGTGCCGAAGACTGTTTGATATACGAGCTCTTTCTTCAATGAGGTTCGGTGTAGTCTCACCGGAAGCCTTCTTTGCTCTCCGAACGTTGTAGACCCGATTATTAAGAGTTGCCTCCGGGATACCCAACTCATTAGCCACCTGCTTAATGGATCGATTTCCAATCTCTACAAGTTTGACTGCGTCACTTTTGAAATCCGAGTCAAACTTTCTACGAGGCGTTGCCTCTTTTGGATGCAATTCTCCCATGACTACCATTCTCCTTTGATTTAGGGAGAGTCGTGTCGCGTATCGTGAGAAGGTTCATTCCTTGGCGTGGGATTCGTTCATACACCTTAGTTTCAGGATGTTGATTTTGGTTTTTTTAGGATAAGAATGGCAAACCGAGGAGGTCAGTGGTTACTTGCTTTACATTTCAATTGTGAGCTAAAGTTTTTTGAATAGTTTGATAACAAAACTAAATGAAAGCCCTGATGCGCCGATACAAGATTCTATGACAGGTTGGGTCTTTGAGGCGGTTTCGAAATGCGGATGTTGACCAGAGGTATGCACAAGGCGACGACGAGTCGCTCCAACTTCGGTACTTTCAACGTTGAAAGTACGGAAGTTGTAGTGGCGCGAATGGTCGCTTCGGCTTCAAGCCTTGGAATCGATGTTGTGGACATCTGGGGAATGCTAGATAGTCTCGCAACAAAGCTTGAAGAACAGGCCAAGTATTTTCAAGAGATGGGTGGTGTCGCTAGGGATGTTGTTTCATCCAATGAAAAAGTTGCTCAACTTGCTCAATCTACCCAAGTGGTCGCTCAAGATGTCGATAGTCTCCTAGAGTCTTCTAGAGGCACCGTGGGAAGCTCGTTGTCTGAGATTCGGACGTTGGCTTCATGGGTATCTAGCACTAGTGATGAACTCGTAGAGCTCGGTGTGGAGCTTCAGTCGGTCGCAGGAGTTGCTTCTCAAATCGATAAGATCGCCCAACAGACCCACATCTTGGCCCTTAATGCCAGGATTGAAGCAGTACGCTCTGGCAAGCATGGAACCTCATTTGCTGTTATTGCTAATTCCATCAGAGACTTAGCAGATCAAACAATTTCAATGGCTGCTTCGATAGGCGACAAATTGGCCGGTTTGACAGATCGGGTTGGAAGCCTCGAAGCTAGTGCCCAAAAGGCCCGCCAAGGGGCCAGCGCGACTGAAGCTGGGACTAACCAGATAGCTGAAGTCATCTCAGGTGTTTCAGTGGCAGTCGCCAAGGTGGATGGAGATGTCTCAGAGATGGCAAACGCGGCACAAGAATCTAGCGGCCAGATGACTTCATTCAATAACTCCTTGGCCATGCTAATTGAAGGGGTGGATTCAAGTTCTAAGGAACTTGGTCTGGCTAAGACGAAGAGTTCAGACCTTTTGGACTCCGTCGAAGTGCTGTTGCAGACGGCCAATACCTCGGATGTGGAGACGATCGATACCTCCTTTATCAACTTGGCGATCAACACGGCCGCGGAGTTCTCGCGTCTCTTGGAGAATGCGCTCTCAAGCGGAAAGATTAGCGAATCTGAACTATTTGATTCAGATTACGTTCCTGTGTCTGGAAGCAACCCTATCCAACACTTAACCAAGTTTGTTCGTCTGAGCGATGAACTTTTTGTCTCGGCCCAGGAGAAGGCTCTTGAGATGGATGAGCGGGTAGTTTTTTGTGTGGCAGTTGATCGAAATGGATATTTACCTACCCATAATCTAAAGTTCTCCAAGCCCCAAGGACCTGATCCGATTTGGAATGCTGCCAATTGCAGAAATCGACGAATTTTTGCGGATCGAACTGGACTTGCTGCGGGAAGAAATCAAGAGCATGTTCTATTGCAGACTTACCGACGAGATATGGGTGGTGGAAAGTACGCCCTTATGAAGGATGTCTCATCTCCTATTTGGGTAAATGGAGCCCACTGGGGCGGAGTTCGGGTTGCCTATCTAGCATAACGCTTTGATGCTAGATAGGTTTGGCCCTGAACGATCGAGCCGATGGCTCGCGCTACTAGCCCTTAGTCGTAGCATCGATGAGTTTGTTGATCGTTGCACTCGAAAGCTGACTGCGCTAATCTGTTTAGATTTGTTTTCATCCTACTAATTCGGTGGGTCTGGGTCATTTCATGAACGCCTTATATAGCACTAGAGTCACTTAACTTATCCGGATTGGAATCATTGGATTGTTCGAATCTGCATCCCTTTGGGTCCCTTTGGCTAGATTTTATTTCACGTATCGGTGGAACTATAGAGCTCACACTCTGACTTGCTCCTTGAAATCAAGTAAAGAGTATGGGAATGTCGTCGTGTTGAGATAGTCGACTAATTCCTTTGTGACTGGTTCAATCTTGGGAATGAAGCGATTGTGGGTTACAGCAGAGCGCCCTTGCTTCCAAACGTGTTCCTGGGGATTGAGTTGCGGAGAATACGGAGGGAAATGGACTGCTTCGATGTGATGCTCCCTAATTGCCTCTTGAGCGACGCTCCCTCTGTGCCATCCTGCCCCATCCCATATAAGCAGAATCTTCTCTCTTGGGTAAATCTTGCGGATCGCCAGCAGTATGGCCGCTGTTTCATGCATAGTCTGGCGCTCTGTTGCAAATGCATGCTCCTTGCCTGTCTTGAGGTTCAAAAACCCATAGATGCTCCGGTTCTTTCTGGTTCCATTGGTCTCAATTACAGCTGGTGTGGTTCCTTTCGGTATCCACACTTTCTGAGTAGTTGTCGCCTGAGTGAGAACCATCTCGTCTTCACAGAGAATCACCGTATCTGGATCAGAGAATGCCTCTTTCAGACGTTCTTGCTGCTCGTCTTTCCATTCAGCTACTGCTTGTGGATCAGCCTTCTCGTACTGTTTGCCCGGCAGATGGAAGCTGAACTTACTTTCCCGAAACAGAACGTAATAGCTAGTGCTAGAGGCATAGAGAACACCGTATCTGCGCTTGAGTACTGTAGCCAGGATCCGTGTTGACCAAAACGGGGAACTGCTATAGCCGTGGTCATTGGGAGTTGTAGTCGTGAGCATGATTGCCACTTCATCTCTTTGAGACTTTGAGAGAAGTACCGGAGCGTTGTTATGGCGCTTGTCCTTGAATGCCTCAGTGCCAACGCTGCGGAATGACCGTCGAATTCGCTGTACATGCTTGACAGAGAGGCCTGTCCTGTTGAGGGGACTCCCATCTTCAAGGGTGAGAACTGCCAGCGCCCGCTTATATTCGTCGATGTTTTCAGTCTTCGCCATGAATGCTTCAATAGTGGCGAGTTCCTCGGGTGTAAGCATGTCACGAGAAGATTAACACACCTTACAAGAAATTAAAAGGGCTCATTGGAGCATTTCAGAGTGTTATGCGAATAAATGGTTTAGCATCGCTCGGGTGTGGGCGGATTTAGATGTCTTCGCTGGTGATGGTTCTGGTACACTTCGGGACTGGGTCATCTTTGAATTTTCGAGTAATGGCCCCTTAAAGTGGTTTTATCAAGTTGTTTGGCCAGACATCGCAAGAAAAGTATCAACTCGGGTAGTTGACCATTTGGCCAGTTGGCGAGTTGGGGATGCGTACATTTAAGCGGGAGCCAGAGTTCATTGGCGTAATTTGAAACAGCGGCGCCTCCATGGGGTAGTTTTTTTGACAATAGTCGATGTGATTTGGCTATTGTGTAAGAGGTGCACATAAATGTGAGCGGTATTACAGAGGCAATCGGTATCTGGGTGCGAGACGTTGGACTCGTGGTTGCTCTGATGGTTATCGGTTCTGTTTTGGCTGCAAGATCGGTGCACTTTGTTGGTACTAAGGTTTCAAGCTATCTAAAGCGAGTGGCGTCGCAACAGATTAGAGATGAGTTCGTCCTCTCTGAGAGAAATAAGTACGTCTCTGCTGTCGTCCAAGCCGTTGATTGGGCAGCAGTAGCGATCATTTACAGTGTCGCTCTGATTCTGGTTCTGATTCAGCTTCGAGTTCCGATCACTTCGCTTGTGGCTCCTGCAACCGTTATTGGAGTTGCGCTTGGATTTGGAGCCCAGACGGTCGTTCAGGACCTCCTGGCGGGCTTTTTCATCTTTGCTGAGCGGCAATATGGAGTGGGGGATATTATTCGTATATCGGCTCCGGGGGTCTTAGCTGGAATTACGGGAACCGTAGAAGAGGTGACTCTTAGGATTACGCGAATTCGAAACCTTTCGGGAGAGCAGATCATCTTGCCAAATTCGGAGATAAGGCAAGTAGTCAACTTATCGCGAGAATGGTCTCAGGTCGTAGTTGATTTTCCAATTCGCCAAGACGTAGATCTTGCGATGGTTCGACGCGAGTTGGAGAATTTAGCAACTTCGATTACTCAAGATCCTCGTTGGGTCAATGTATTGGTAGGCCCGTTGGTTGTAACGGGAATCGAGACGATATCTCCAGGAATGGTTACGATTAGGATTTTGGGCCGAACTTTGCCAGCACAACAATGGGAAGTTGGTCGAGAGATAAGGATGCGCGGTATTACATTGTTGGGTCAATCAGGTGCGCTCTTTAATCCTGATTCAGTAAATTATAACTTCGGGCCGTGACTATGAGCCATGAGATCCCAAATCAAAGCACTGATGTGAAGTTTCGACGATTTCATCGGCCGCGCCGATCGACAGTTATATTGTCTGTGCTTTTTTTTGCATTATTGGGGATTTACCTGGACCTAAGGCCACAGCCAAAAGCTGAGCCTGTTCCAATTTATGCAGTCGTTCCAACTACTACTACAACTATTGCACATCCGCTTGAAACGACGGTTGCTCCGAAGGCTTCCACCACCACCACCACTACCACAACTTCGTCAACTACAACTTCCACCACTACCACAGTTTTAGGTGGATCCACAACGACCACTGGATCTCACGGGTCGACCTCAACCTCAACCTCAACCTCTACAACTGTGTTTGGAACTACTTCAACCTCAATCCCAAGCAATAGCTCGACCTCGACACCAAGCACCTCCACCACTTTGGCATCTTGAAGCTACGTTGATGAAAATGAGCAATGTTAGGTCTGATGCATCATTCAGCATGGTTCGCGGTGAGTTTTCACCAAGAAAAATTAATCGCGAACCATGCGGAATAGCAGTTTCCAAAGTGTGTTTACAGACCTATTCAGCACGAACGGAACATTGCTCATTACCAGTATGTGGTGCGGTTTGGATTGAATCAGTGGTTCTCTACAAATTGTGTGTAAGCGGACTTTTGGTAGATCTATACAAACTTGTCGTACGCTTTAGGCGCCGAGTAGGTTTTCAATCTCTGTTGCCCAGGAAAGTTTTTTCACACGGGCCCTAGAGGTGGCTTTTGTATTGCACCCTATTGGTGAAATCAATGGATGGATGGTTTTTCACAATTGATTGCGACCTCAACCTTGACAGTATTCATGCAAACCTGAAGGTCGCGGACACTCCGAGAATAACGAGGCGGGCAGAAATCTTAGTGGCTACTAGCTTTGGCCATCGTGGATACGTGTTTTGAAATTCAATGGAAGTTAGAGTTCGATTTGTTTCCGCGCGAATAAGGTCTCTTGTAGAATCCGTGCGCTAGTTTTTGTATATCATGACTCAATTTTGTGCAATTATCTTTTCGATCTCGAGCGCCAATTGCGAAAATCCAGAGTCATCGTGATGTGGAACGACGCGATCAGTAATTGAGAATAAGTCCGGATGAGCGCTTTGTAGGGTAAATGGATAGCCAACAAGATTTAGCATGTCCAGATCGTTTCTTTGGTCTCCTATGGCAGCTACTTGAGACGGAGAGATACCAATTATTTCACACACAATGGTAACTCCGTGTGCTTTTGTTATTCCGTGTGCAGCAAATTCAATCCAATCAGGTCCCGATATCGTTACGTCGACAAATTGGCTTAGCATTGGCGCTAGGTGATCTCGAAGCTCTTCGGAGCTTTTTCCTGGGACTCTGCCGATCACTTTTGTCATGCCCTGATCGACCTTGGTCAGTAGGTCTTTTGTTGTTGGAATGATCAAATCGGGAATGGGTCTTTTGAAGAAATTTGCCTCGGCGAAGAAGTCGTCAACGTATTCTCCAGCCAGGATTACAGCTTCAAATTCATCCCTAAGGATTGAAATTATTGATTTGGATACCTTTTGACTAATCGGATCATGGCGCAGTAGGGTCTTCGACTGCAAATCGTATACGATCGCCCCATTTGCACAAATGGCATAGGGGCCAAGGCCAGCTGTCTTTGATATCTTGCTAGCCGAACGCGGGGATCGAGCGGTCGCTGCTATCGTTGGTATGCCCATTTTATTGATCGCAGCGATTGCGTCAATATTTTGTCTGCTTACTTTTCCGTTTGCGTCAAGTAGAGTTCCATCTAGGTCGGTTGCTAGTAATTTGATCAATTGTTTAGATCTCCACTTCGGAATTTATCAATTCATTACGGTAGACACTCAAGAGATGCAATCGGACCATTCCTTATGAATTGTGATCTGGCGCAACTATCCAGCACTATTTGAGTTCTGTGGAATGGACGCCTGCTCGAAGACTCCAGAACCGTTAATATTTCCTGCATTACCATTAGCGCATTCGGCGGTTAGTGCAGATTGTAGATTTGTGATCTTCACCCTATTCGTCTCCGAAAGTGTTGCCTCTAGGGGCTGCCAGTCACCATTTGATCCTGCGGCAATCGCAGCATAGGGTAGTGCTCGACGGAGGAGTCCCAACGCATTTTGATTCTTTTGGGGTGTAATTGGTGCTTTGAGCTCTAGGAGTGCTTGATTGACCAGTTGGCATGCCTTCGTCCCGTTGGTACCAGCCGACGAACCACAGCTTGACAACAGTGGTGCGCACGCGAAAGAGACTAAGGCTGGGAGAAATATGTGAGCTTTCAATGAGGTGAGACCGTGCTTGGGGGCATCATTATATGGCTTTGGCCCACCGAAGTAGCCTCGAAGCCGTTTGAAGATATCGTCGCTTTTGGCTCTATTAGTACTCACTTGCTATAGCTTAGATGTCTTGGTTCGATAAATAAGGGGTTTCGATCTTCTGTGGTACGCACATTTAGGTTCGAAATGGTGGATGATTGCGTGTATCTTCGATAGAGTTCTAGGATTGAAGCCGTTGACAACTTTCCCGAAGTGCCATTGATCTTTCCGATTTGGTCGTTCTGGTGGTGGCTCTGAGATGTTACAAGGCGGGCTATGGACAGATATTCAATTTCGAAAAGTGACTCCCTGGGAATTATGGGCCCTGAAAGTATTTCATGGAGGATCCATGCAGACCCCACTTCGTTTATCGGAGGTATAAGGGCGCTGCTTGTTCAAGCTCTGTCTATCCCATCAATGGCGGCCGTAGCTGGATATTCCAACTACAGAAGTGATCCATGGGGACGTTTGGCGCGTACATCAAACTTTGTAATGACAACGACCTTTGGAAGTAAATCTCAAGCTTGGGATGAAATTGAAGGTGTCAAGGCTATACATCGGCGAGTAGTTGGTGTAGATCCTGAAAGTGGAATCTCATATCGCGCAGATGATCCGATATTACTTGCATTTATCCACAACTGTTTTGTGGATTCAATGTTGACTAGCTATTGTTTTTTTGTTCATGAATTATCCTTTGAGGAAAAAAATCTTTATCTACAAGAGCAATCCGTCATTGCTTTCGGCCTTGGCGCATCACCATCTAAGGTGGTGTTGAATGTTTCGGACCTTGGCGATGCTATAGCGAATGCTCCATATATCGGTATTTCAAATGGTGCGCGTCAGGCGTTTGACGATCTTGTGAAGCCTCAGTTTCCAGATGGCGCGGGAGTACTTTCGGTACTGTGGCCGCTGATAGCGGATTCTGCGCTGGATCTATTGCCGGCTTTTGCGAAGGAGCACTATGGGATAAATCGATCTCAGGTGGTATCGATCTTGCGAAGAAAGGTGGTTTGGGCACTCGGAATTTTTCTTCGACTCTATCTACCTGGGCATCCGATGTATCGACAGGCTAAGTTGCAGTGGTACGATGACCTCCGCTCGGCTCGGCGATCCCCTGCTCGCTAACTGCAATTGTAGTATTTAGACTTATATAGGCAAGTGATTAAGACGAGGATGAGATTATCAATTATTCAAGGTTTATAGAAGAATGCAATGACCTTACGACTTCGGTTCGAAATCTCATACACGGTGGGGAACTTGAGTGGGGTCCAACCGATGATATCCCAGGTCAACATAAAGGCGACGTTGAAGTTGACGACCTTTGCATAGATTTCTTTGTCAAACGAGGATTCAACGTCTTCTCAGAAGAGTCGGGATTTACCAAATCATTTTTAAGTGACTCAGCTCTAACCGTCGTACTTGATCCTGTTGATGGCTCCACCAATGCATCGCGGGGGATTCCGTTTTCTGCAATCTCTTGCGCCCTAATACGAGGCGATGAGCTCTTGGGCGGATATGTTGGGGAGCTTACCAACGGTTCAACCTATTGGTCATTGCGAGGTGAGGGAGCATATTGGAACGGGAATCAAATCCATGTGCAAGCCAGAGAGAGATCGCTATCTAAATCAGTCGTCGCTGTCAACGGATATCCACCTCGTCATCTTGGCTGGGGTCAATTTCGGGCATTTGGGTCTGCAGCCCTTGAGCTTTGTATGGTGGCGTCGTCGCAGCTTGACGCGTTTGTCGATTTTTCCTATAGTGGACTCGCAACATGGGATTACTTGGCAGGTGTGGCGATTATCGAAGAGGCAGGCGCGTTTGCAAAAGTGATAGATCCGCAAAGGTTGTTGAGGGGAGATTTCTTTGGCGGGCGTCGTCATATCATGGCGGCCGCTGATGAAAGTTTGGCTGGGATCATTTGCGATAGTTTGCCAAAGATGAAGATATCCCAGCCTTGAACGATTTATCGTTGAACTAGGTTGAAACTTAGGCATAAGTGGCTAGAGTTTAATGAGTCCTTTCGGGCGTTTAGCTCAGTTGGTTAGAGCAGCTGATTTACACTCAGCAGGTCGGGGGTTCGAGTCCCTTAGCGCCCACCAAAAGTGTCTTACTCAAACCATGTGCATGAAAAATCGACTGATGGTTGGGAGAACGATGCCTCTTATTTATAGATAATCCCTCGAGTCCACTCGGTCGAGTGGACTCTTTGTTTTCCTGGATGCCGTCATCTTCTTGCTGGTCACCCCGAACCGCTACACGCAGCTCCGGAGAGAGCAGATTATCAAACGGTGGTGCCAGCTCGGCTCGAATGCCGAGATCTGGATTTACCAGAATCCTATTGAAGAAGGCCTGATTGAACATTCGCTTGATGTGATCTGGAGCGCAGCTATAAGCGGTAGCGCAGTCCTCGAGCAGATCGAGCGCCTTTGTGAGGTTCCCTTCGACAATGTCAAAATGCGAAGTTGATGCCTCGATCCGGCTGGCGATGCGCGCCATCCCAGATGCGATCCGGTCTTGTTCTGTTTTAAGAACGTCGAGTGGAATAGCACCGCCGTAGTGTGCCTGCATCAGCTTGTCGCGTTCCCGGATCAGCTTTTCCTGTTCCCGGCGCATGTCCTCTTGCTCATCGTCTGTTTCTTGGCGAGCTCGTTTCAACTCAATAAGCAAGGTGGATTCAACCTGGCGTCGAAACTCTGCACTGATGGAGATTCCTTTGTAGTATTCGGCGATCTTCTCTTCTACTTCGTCGATCAGAACGGACTTTTGTTCACAATCGTTGCGTTTGGCGTGGCGAGCCGAACACATGAAATATCCATATCGCATCCCCGAACGGGACTTGGCGATCTGTACTAGCAACCGGGATCCACATGATCCGCAGAACACGGTGCTTTTTAGAAAATGAGGATAAGTCCGGGTTCTCTCACCGTTGACGTGTGAGGCGATGACGCTTTGTACCCGTTGCCAGGTTACCTCATCGACTAGCGGTTCGTGTTTTCCAGGTAGCAAGGCACCTTGGAAGTGAACTTGACCCTTGTAGTAGGGGTTGATGAGGATTTTGTTGAGATAGGACTCGGTCATTGGTTTCGATGGAATCCTTGGCGTTGCCTTGGTAGTTAGTCCGCGGCTCGCCAGTCGTTCAGCCAGTGAGGACATGGTCCATTCGCCGGTGGCATAGGTTTCAAAGGCCCATGTAATCAAAGGTGCCCGATCTTGGTCGACCTCGACGGTTCGGATTTCGCGTCCTTCGGCGCTTGAATTATGCACGTTGCGGTAACCAAGGGGAGCCTTGGAGACGGTGCCGCCACCTCGAGCTTTTTGTGTCATACCCTTGATGACCTCGTTGGCAAGATTGCGGGAGTAGAACTCGGCAATAGAGCTCATAATCCCATGGAGCAACATTCCCGATGGGGTTTCGTCGATGCTTTCGGTCGTGGATACGAGCCTTACCCGGGAATTGGTGAGTGACTGGCTGATCTCGACGTCATCGGCTCGGTTGCGTGCCAGGCGATCGAGTTTATGCACGATGACATAATCGATTTCGTGCTCTTGGATATATTCGAGCATGCGCTGCAGCTCAGGTCGGTTTGCCGATCGGGCAGAGGCGCCCCGGTCAACGAACTCCTTGATGACAATGGCTCCAAGCGATGCCGCCTTATGTCTGTTGGCATCTCGTTGGGCGGGAATGGAAAATCCTTCCGCCTCCCCGCCTCGTGTTGCTTGGTCACGGGTTGAGACTCGCAAATATGAGATGGCGACCTTGGGCGCTAGGGACTCTTTGATGGCTTCGGTGAGCGATGGTCTTGGCATATATGTGGCTGCTTCCATTGGACTTGGTTCTCCGTTTAGGTCACTCATGTTGTACCTCTGATTGTCAGATTGATCAAGTCCATCAGCTGGTGTTTCGTCTGGTTTCTGGGGATAACTCACTGGATACCTCCTTTCCCTTCGGGACCGCTAACTACCAGATCTCCCAGCTGATCGAGTGTTATAAAGGAAAACAGCCGATCGCTCATTACTTCATGCTCCTTGAGGTAGATCTGTAGGCTCTGGACCCGCTTGGAACTTGGAACGATCCACACCACCGCTGGAAAGACTCCGATACGGCGCTGTTCGATGCCGGTAGCTCTATAACCCCGGAATTGCTGGCACTTACGAAGCACCCGAGAAGGTGGCTCGGTTCCTCGGTTGATCTCGAAGAACCAGCGATCCTCAAAGTCGTCTGTGGTAGTTGTGGCCGCCAGATCAGGTTTTAGCCATCTCGTCTCGCCACCGAGTCCGAGATACGACCTCCAACATGTCGGCTCAAGTTGCAGGTTGCTCAGTGCTACTGCCTGACCAGCGGCGATCATCTGAAGTTCCAGGTGAACTTCTGCTACAGCGAGGTGGTGTTCAAGAAAGGTGGTCGTTGGTTCGTGTTCCCGGTATCGGCCACTAGTACTGCCGTCAGCATCATCATTATTTAGAATTCGGGCACCGGTTATACCGAGAGTCCAGACAAAGGATCCAGACCCGGCACGGACTCCACCGATTCGCCGTTCCAGATTGACGAGAAGCCGTAACTCTCGCAACCTGGCAAGCGTTCGGTTAGCTGACCTTAACGCTGCGGTCTTGGTTGGTTTGTTGGTGAAGTGGAATCTACAGATTTGATTAGTCGTGAGAAAGCGATGTTTGGCCACGGACTCAAGAATTGCAAGATCATAATTACTAAGAGACTTACCAATGACTTCCAACTCACGACGCCCAGTCCGTTTGACAGGCAACTGCCCGGTCATTGCAACCCCCGCCAGTGGTGAAAGACTCCACAGCATCGGTGATGCAGAGGAGTCTTATCCCTTGTTGGGGTTCTTTGAGGGAACGTGCGGCCTCCCCAAAAGTTGCTCGTCGTCGTGACCCGACGCTCGGATCGACAAGAGTCTTCCATGAATACGGGACTCATGACGTTCTCCGAGGTCGACGACCGATCTGATCGCTAGCGCCAGAGTGATCTTGTTTGCGAGCAGAACCAATGGTGCTCAAGATATCTGCCTCGACTTCGTCTTTGGATCGACCGTAGTTGATGGCACTTGTTTGCCTCAGTGCAACCGGGTCGGAGATCAGCTTCGGCGCAGGAAGTGTTCGACCGGAGATCCACCCGCTGGCGTTTCCGTTTACCATGAGCTGGGTGTAGACAGAGAATCTGGGTAGCAACATGAAGTCTTCCGCCTCAAGATTTGGTGCCATCTTGGTCATTTCAGCAGCGTCGGAAGCATCAAGTCCAAAGACGATCTTGGTTCTGGCGTTGGAGTCAATACCAGCACGCAGTGACGGGGGAAGTTGGCTTCGGTACTGGTGCGCAATCGTTAGTCCGACGCCAAGACTTCGGGCTTGCGATAGAGCATCAGCGAGATCAGTTGGCAGTGCCAAATAATCTTGAACCTCATCGATGTAGACGTTTGTAACGTGACGTCGTTCGGGCGGTAAGGCGGCACGTGCGAGGGTTAGGGGCCAGAGTTGGCTTACCACCAACGAACCAAGCAGTCTCGCGCTTTCTGCACCAATTAGGCCCTTATTGAGCGAGACCAACACGATGCGCCGCTTGGTAAAGAGGTCTTCCATCGAGAATCTGGGTTCAGTTTGGCTAAGTATGGCTCGTAGAGCGGGGCGGAGCAGAAATTGGCGTAACTTGTTCATCACCGGTGCGATGACCTGGGCTTGGAGTTGTGGCGACATGGCATCGTAGGCTGACCAGAATGACCCAAGTCCGATCTCATCGGTAATGTGTCTTGTCAGGCGATGTCGAAAGCTCGGATCCGTTAATAATGCTGGAAGCCATACCAAACTCGCTGTTGGCTGCCTTGCTAACGTGATGAGCGCACTTGTCAGGATATCCTGGGTGCGGGGACCCCAAGAATCTGCGAATAGTGATTTGAAGACAGCCAGGATGGAGTCAGCAACCAGCTCAGGGTTGCGTCTGGCGCCACCGAGTGGATTCAGCCCGACGGGTGCGTCATTAGCGGGATCGATAACGACGACATCTTGTTTCCGAGAATCTGGAATCCGACCCAGTACCTCATTAGTGAGGTCGAACTTTGGATCGATGACTAACACGCCTCTGCCAGCGTTGATGTCGGCGCAGATGAGATTCAACATGGTGGTCGATTTGCCAGATCCTGTTGGACCAAGCAAAACTGTGTGTTGCAGGGAATCGCTGGAAGATACGCCAAGTCGTAGCTGAGTACCGGTAACTGTTGAAACCGCGAAAGCTCGTTCACTATTCTTGAGCCACGATGGAGCTGCAAGTTGTTTTGGGTGTTCTGGCGCTACACCAGGAAGCGGACCCTCTCCGAGCGGCCAGCCCATGACACCAGCCAGTTCCAGTACCGACATACGAAGCGGCCAGCGCCACGGTTGTCGTCCAAGCATTATCGCCTGCGGTGATTCTCGGATGGTACGGATGCGTACTCCGGCCGATTCTGCAACCTTTGTTCCAGCGATTACGCCTGCAATAAGAGATCTGGCGCGATCTTTTCTCTCGGCTTTGGCCCCAATGCGGATTGCTGCTTGAAAGCCATGATGACTCGCTCTGGTTTTGAGCGATTTGCGTTGTTCAGCCGAAGCCGGATTGATCGAACCCCGAATCAGGTCTAACCACGTGGCTTCAGCGTCGCTCAACTTGGCGGGAAGCATTGAAGGAGAGGTTCGAGGTCCAAGGAGTACTTGCAGGACTACGTCTTCATGTTCGCCTCTTGGAGCAGCAAGGCCAGCGAGAACAGCTCGAACAGTTGCCGTGATACGTTCGGTGTCAATGGCCAGGTGGGCTTTGGTGAACCGGAGAGTGATGGCTTGGGTGATCGGTATTCGCCCTCCTTTTTCAATTACCTGAGCCCCATCGACCGTTGTCGTTACCACTCTTCGAAGTATTGCTTCACGTCCTGGGTCAATGCCGACTAGATTTCGAATAGCACCATCTTGTCCCCAGGTCTCCCAGATCATCGTGCCAAGTGATCGATCCGCTGAGAGCCGACTCAAGAGTTCGATCGCGCTCTCAGGATCAAAGGGTCGTGGCCAGCTGATTTCATACCAACAACGTGTTTTCGAGGAGACATTCACGTTGCCTCCTTCTGATTTTCATAATTGTCTGCCTGTTCGGTTTGTTGTTGCGCTTGTTTCTCTTGAGCCGCTTCATGCAGCGCAAGGGCGATAAAGGCTCGTCCGAGCTTGTGAAGGTCGGGTTGGTCGTGATGTATTGGCAGGATGCGAACGCGGTTTGATCTCGTCGTACCATGTCGGCTACTATTCTTATTCCGCTTCTTGCTCATTGTGTTCCACCCCTTCCTAGCTCAGGGCAAGTGAAACCGTGTTTCTCCCACCCGTCTTTTCTTATGAATGATCCCGGTGCAACGGTCAAGGTCATTGCTATCTGTGCCAGCGCCACCACCGGAGAAACACAGCGATAACTGTGATGGAGATCACGATTGCCAGCAGTGGCTCCCAGATTGAAACCACTAACTTGACGGCAATCCACGCCATAATGACCGTACCGAGTATCGAGACGACAAGTCTGCGCAGTTCGTGGACTGCACCGGTCGGTTCGTTTGACATTGTCTCTACCTCCTCTCATGATTTGTTCCTCGTTGACGGTGAATTCGGTACCGGATAACCTGGCATGTCGATATCTGATTCGATCTGATTTCCCCAGGCATCCCAACCAGGCTGACGTCTCCGGGCGAATAGCTCCAGGTATGGACCAGGTGAGATGCGCTCGATTACGGCATACTGCTCCTCTGGCTTATGGGAGTGATCCTGTAGCGGAGCGAACATCCAGGTTGGCTGGGACCGAAAACGCACCGGTGCTTTCCCCTTTGTGCCTAGCAGAAGGTGCTCGGTTGCATTGCGAAGGTACTGCCCCAAAGTAAAGCGTGGCTTTATCCAGGTCAACGGACTTCGTGGCGTGAATCCCCAGGCCTCTAAGATGTCATAGCCATGGCGCAGTGTTGCATTTGTAACCCATAGCCAACAGTGGCTGGCTTCTGGGTCCACTAAATCGCCAATCGGCATAGCTGCTATTTGATTTAGGGTCATGAGTTCGTAATGGCGCTCCGCACCAAGTGAGTTCTTGCCTTTTTGCTGTACGTCCCATGGCGGATCCGCCATGATCGTCCGATATTTCTTTATTTCTTGCATTGGTCCTCCTTTCGTTGCAACGGACCTTTCCAGCCCGCTGCTTTACTCTGATTGCACCTCACGAGATCCCTTCCGACAAGGTTCTGGCTGGTACTGGCTTTGAGCGACCGGTCAGTCCACCGTCGAAGAGAACATGTCATTTAGGGTCTCGTTGGTTCGTGTTGTGATTCTGGCTACGATTCGGCATCGTTCGACAGTTGAGAAGCTCGATGTGCCTCTCGAATCATGGCTTTACGCGCTTCGTGTGCCTTGTACCTGAGTACGGCGGCGACCTCATGCATCCGAGCCTCCTGCTCGAGTTGCTCTCTGAACGCCGCATCGACCAATCTGTGATACCTCGCCCGGTGATGCTTTTGCCATCGCTCGGAGACATCGTTGATAGCAATTACAATTGCAAGAGTTGCCATAGGTGCCATGAAAGCCAGCACAGAAGTCTCGATCAGCCTCACCATTTCGTGATCTCTCGAGCTGCACCCATGGCGTAAGCATCGACGATGTGCTTGTAACGGGCTTCTCCGAGTGGAGCAATACTGATTAGATGGGCTTCGAGGGCACTCAGTGCGCCGACATTTTCAAGTGCGGTATTAGCCAGAATGGCCCGAACTTGCTCGTGGGCTTCTTTGACCATGCCCGCTCCGACGACACGCTCGATCTGGCGCCGAGTTTGACGGGCAAGCGAGGGCGTCATCTGGTCGAGTGGTTGAAGGGACATTGAACCGTTACGAACGGCTATCTGGGAATCGCGCATGGCGGCCTCCAATTTCTTGCGTTTCATGGATGGAGGTATTTCCACCCGAGATCCAGCCTGATCGCCACGTATGGGTAGTTTCACGGTCACCCTGTGGGTAATTCACGGGTAACTTTTAGATGTGGAGACTTTTCTTGAGACCCAGATCACACCGCCGTCAGTCGAGGAGATTGCGAAAGCGCTTCGTCCGATTGTGACCTCTGGGCTGCCCGTTCGTCCCGAATACGATAACGCTGTCCTGCTCGGACTTCGTGGCGTCGTTGCTCGCAGCATCGATCCTTCTGATCGCCTGAGCCGTATTAAGGCGTTAGACGGAATCCTCAAGAGTCAACTGGCCTTCTTACCCGACGACGAACTTAGCGAGCCCGCCCGTGTGCTCTTCGGTCTCGCTCCCGGGACGAGGGGTCAAATAGTAACCGCCAGACGTCAACGAGCCGCCAGAGAAGCCGGATACGAGGCCGATCATTTCCGAAAACACATTGAGCCAAAGATTGTCCGACTTCTGGCTTGGCAGATTCACCAAGACTCCCAAAACTACATTCCCAGGTCTCGTACCTTGCCACCTCCACTTGAATCCAGCGGAGATACGCCGATCATCACTGTGGGAGACATCTCATCAAAGGATGCTGCCGAGCATCAAGAAGCCCTATCCCGACTATGGGCACATGTCTATGCGCTACGAGCCAACATCCTTCGCGTCGAGCGATTGAAGGTATGGCCGCACGACCCAACGGAACTCGCTACTAGTGAGCGGGTCTTGGCTGAAGCTATCGAGGCAAGGGATTACGAAATTGCTTCGGTTAAGGTACTAATTCAGCGCTATATTGACAACTACGGGCAATATATTGCCCACGGCGATGCCGAGTTCAATGCCGAGGCATTGCTCCGTCTTGCGGGTTGGGAGCAGGACATTTAGCACTAATGCTCTTTAAACTGGACACTATTTGTGGTATAATTACATACGTATAATTATCCTAATTTGAACGTATGCATGTTCTTAAATAATAACTGTCACAGTCATTGTGTAGGATAATGCAGGCATTTTTGGATGAATAGAATTGACACGTTTGTGTCCATGGGAGAATTGCAGTAATGGCGAGGACGACGAAACAGAAACCACAAAAGACACTCGAAGCTCGGCTTTGGGAGGCAGCTGATGCGCTTCGAGGCAACCAGGAGCCATCTGAGTACAAGCATGTGGTCCTTGGACTCGTCTTCCTAAAGTACATCTCGGATCGTTTCGAAGCCCGACACCAACACTTAGAAGCCTCATTCTCCGACCCATCATCCAGCGATTACATTCCCAATGCTGAAACGAGGGGACATCTCCTGGAATCTAGAGATGAGTACACCAGCCACAACGTCTTTTGGGTTCCTGAAGATGCTCGTTGGCAGTACCTCCAATCGAAAGCGAAGCTTCCTGACATCGGCCAGGTTATCGATCGAGCAATGGATCTCATTGAGAAAGAGAATCCGATCATCCGTGGCGTTCTTCCTCGTAACTACGGTCGAGAGGGTCTTGACAAGGGCCGCCTGGGCCAACTTGTTGACCTGATTGGATCAATCGGTTTTACAGAATCCGATGACCACGGTAGTGATGACATCCTGGGTCGGGTCTATGAGTACTTCCTTGGTCAGTTTGCTGGCAAGGAGACCGGCAAGGATGCTGGATCGTTTTTTACGCCGCGTTCCATTGTTCGTGTGCTAGTTGAGATGATCGAGCCCTACAAGGGTCGGGTTTACGATCCTGCCTGTGGATCGGGTGGTATGTTCGTTCAGTCATCCGAGTTCGTCAAAGCTCACGGCGGTCGACGCACCGACATCTCTGTCTATGGTCAAGAATTCACCGATGCCACTTGGAAGCTTGCCAAGATGAACTTGGCACTCCGAGGGATCGAAGCTGATCTTGGTGATCGTTCCGCTGACTCGTTTACTCAGGATCTACATCCTGATCTGCGGGCTGACTTTGTAATCGCCAATCCACCATTCAATGATTCCAAGTGGTGGAACGCCAAGTTGTCCGATGATCCTCGTTGGAAGTACGGCACTCCGTCAGAAGGCAATGCGAACTTCGCTTGGGTTCAACACTTCGTCTATCATCTGGCACCCAACGGTACGGCGGGTTTTGTGCTCGCCAACGGTTCGCTGTCATCCAAGACCAGTGGCGAAGGAGAGATACGTCGCAAGCTGGTCGAGGCGGATTTAGTTGACTGCATCATCTCGATGCCGGACAAGCTCTTTTTTGGAACTGGTATTCCAGTGAGCCTGTGGTTCGTTTCGAAGAACCGTCACGGTAATGGGCATCGCAAGCGCACAGGCGAGGTGTTGTTTATCGATGCTCGAAAGTTTGGAACAATGGAGAGCCGCCGTCTACGAGTGCTGTCGGAGGGAGACATATCAAAGATCGCGGGCGTCTATCACGCTTGGCGAAGTCGTGATCCTGAGGTTCCTTACGAAGATGTACCCGGTTTTGTCAAATCTGCCAACCTAGAGGAGATCGCCAAACATGACTTTGTTCTAACTCCAGGACGTTACGTAGGTGCTGCTGACGCAGAGATCGACGATGAGCCGATCGATGAGAAGATTGCACGGCTTCAAGGGGAGCTGTTTGCTGAGTTCAAGGAAGGACGCCGACTAGAGGAAGTCATTCGGGAGCGGCTTGGAGGGCTGATCCTGTGAGTTGGAGAAGCGTGATGCTGGGGCGGTTGTGCAACTTCCAAGCTGGAGGCGCATTTCCACGCGTCGACCAAGGCTCGCGGAGTGGCTCCATACCATTTATAAAAGTCAGCGACATGAACCTGCCAGAGAATCATATGTGGATACTGGGTGCCAATAATTGGGTTTCAGGCAAGGTCATTGTGCACCTTCGAGCGAAGCTCATACCAGCCAATTCGATTGTGTTTGCAAAGATAGGGGAGGCGCTAAAATCGGAACGGTTAAGAATCATCACACGACCGACTCTGATCGACAACAACATGATGGCAGCTATAGCCTGTCTGGAAATGGTAGACCCGAGATTCTTGTACTATCTATTGGCCACTTTAGGACTCAGTAAATGGGCTGAGGGCAGTGCACTCCCATACTTGAGGCAAGGCGATCTAGAAAAAATTCCGGTTACTGTACCGAATCTTATCGAGCAGCGAGGTATCGCGGCCACGCTCGGAGCGTTGGATGACAAGATTGAGTCGAATAGGCGGATAGTCAGTCAGGCGTGGGCGCTGGTCGAATGTAAGTACGGAGCGATTACATCCAGTGCTGAGGCTCGCACACTAGGAGACATAATGTCTTTGGAGTACGGCAAGGCACTCCCCGCTACCGATAGGCATTCGGGCACCGTTCCGGTCTACGGGAGTAGTGGAATCACAGGATACCACAGCAACAGTTTGATTCGTGGTCCAGCTGTAATCGTTGGTCGCAAGGGGAGTATTGGTACCGTCCATTGGTCGGCAGGGCCTTGCTATCCAATCGATACTACGTTCTATGTTCGACCGGACACCGCTGTTTCTCTTTTGGCAAGTTTTTTTGCGTTGAAGAGCCTTGACCTATCAGCTATGAATTCGGATTCCGCGGTACCAGGATTGAACAGGCATGCGGTGCTAGCACAGCAAGTCGACTTTGCTAACGATGGTTCGCTTGTAAATTGGACGCAAGAATCAATGCCGATTGTAAATCGTGCAATCGCAGCAGACCACGAAAATAGCTCGCTCTCGATACTCCGGGACGCCCTCCTCCCTGAACTCCTCTCCGGTCATATTCGCGTTCCCGAAGCTCAAGAAGTCGTCGAGGCTGTTGTATGAGCAAGCTCAACGAGGGAACTGTCGAAGATGCCGCACTGGAGTACTTTCGCCAGCTTGGTTATCAGACGGAGTGGGGGCCTCGTATTGCTCCCGACGGAGAGAGACCCGAACGTAGCGATTATCGGGAGGTGGTACTCCAGGACCGTCTCCTCAGGGCTGCGGAGCGAATCAACTCTCAGTTTGACGATGCTCTTATTCACGATGCCATCAAGCGACTCGAGCGTGCTGAGTCACAGAACGAACTATCAGAGAATGCCCGTGTTCACCAACTGCTCACCAGAGGTGTGCCGGTAGAGCATCGTGGCAAAGACGGTATGGTTCGTACCGAGCAGCTCAAGCTCATCGATTTCGATCATCCAGATAACAACGATTGGCTGGTGGTGAACCAATTCACCGTAATCGAGAATCACAAGAACCGTCGTCCCGACATCGTGGTGTTTATCAATGGTCTACCGATTGGCCTACTGGAACTCAAGAATCTTGCTGACGAAAATGCCACCCTCAGGGGTGCTTGGAACCAGATCCAGACCTATCGGAATCAAATCCCTGCAATCTTTCTGCACAACTCCGTTACCGTCATCTCCGACGGGATCAGTGCATCGATGAGCTCATTCTCGGGCGGGTTCGAGCATTATGCTCCATGGAAGACTATCGACGGCCGGGAGGTTATCACCGAGCGTCCGGCTCTTGAGGTACTCATCAAGGGAGTCTTTGACCAAAAACGCTTTCTGGATATCATCCAGAATTTCGTGCTCTTCAGTGACGAGTCCAAGGGTCTCGTCAAGCGAGTGGCCAAGTATCACCAGTACTGGGCTGTTAATGCTGCGGTTGAATCCACCATTGAAGCCTCTGGCCCTAACGGAGATCGCCGGGGAGGCGTTGTTTGGCACACTCAGGGTTCTGGTAAGTCCATCGAAATGCTGTTTTATGCCGCCAAGATTATGCAGGATCCTCGTATGGGCAATCCCACCTTGGTCTTTATTACTGATCGCAACGATCTAGATGATCAGCTCTTTGGCGAAGTCTTTGCACCTGCTGAGATTCTCCCCGAGCGACCGGTCCAGGCTGACTCTCGCCCCAGCCTTCGAGAAATGCTCCGTCGAGCCTCGGGTGGAATCGTCTTTACCACCCTGCAGAAGTTCGCCCCAGAAGAAGGTGGTGATTCCAATCCCATCTTGACCAATCGTCGAAATGTCGTCGTAGTTGCTGATGAGGCTCATCGCTCCCACTATGGCTTTTCTGCCTCACTGAACCCCGACGGTACCCTCAAATCGGGTTTAGCTAAACACATGCGTGATGCTCTGCCAAACGCCACGTTCCTCGGTTTTACTGGCACACCTATCGAATCCAACGATAAGTCAACTCGTGCAGTGTTCGGTGAGTACATCGATGTCTACGATCTGACTCGAGCCGTTGAAGATGGTGCGACCGTCCGTATTTTCTATGAGTCCCGCCTTGTCAAGGTCGCTCTTGATGCCGCTGACTATGCCACCTTGGATGCTCTCGCCGATGAGATCACCGAGACTGTGGAGGAGTCAGCAGCTAACAAGGCCAAGTCCCGTTGGGCTCGTCTTGAAGCGATCGTCGGAGCTGATGCCCGGCTCGACCTTATAGCTCGGGATATCGTCGATCACTGGGAGAAGCGTAGATCTGCACTATTTGGCAAAGGCATGATTGTTGCCATGTCACGGCGCATCGCCGTTGAGCTGTATGCCAAGATCGTCGCCCTACGTCCTGAATGGCATAGCGACGATCCGACTCAAGGCAAGATCAAGGTCGTCATGACCGGCTCAGCTGCTGACCCAGCAGAATTCCAACCTCATATCTACTCTAAAGACGTCCGCAAGGAGCTGAAGGCAAGAGCAAAGAATCCAGAGGATCCACTGGAACTCGTGATTGTCAGGGATATGTGGCTAACCGGATTCGACTCACCTTCGATGCATACGATGTATGTCGACAAGCCAATGCAGGGCGCTGGTCTTATGCAGGCTATCGCCAGAGTCAACCGCACCTTCCTCGATAAACCGGGTGGCTTGATCGTCGACTATATCGGCATCGCTACCAATCTCCAAGATGCCCTGGCCGAGTACTCGCCGAGCGATCGGGATCAAGCTGGTGTGCCGATCGACGAGATTGTTGCCGTTATGGAGGAGAAGCACGACGTTATCTTGTCTCTTCTCCACGGATGCATTTTCGATTCTTCCCCAAATCTCTCCTCTGCCGACCGACTATCACAACACGCCAAGGTGCTCGACTTTGTAATGGCAGACCCCGATCGAACCGAGCGGTATCTCGATCAGGTGCTAGCGCTGGCCAAGGCGTACGCGCTCTGCGGCGCCAGAGACGAAGCCGTGGCTCTCCGAGACGATATTCGTCTCTTTGTTGACGTGCGGGCAGCGATTATAAAGATCCAGAACCCTGATTCGGGACAGGGTGGCTCAGGCACCGTTGAGATTGACACCGCTATTGGTCAACTTGTCAATGAGGCCATCGCTGCCGATGAAGTAGTAGACATTTACAAGCTCGCTGGTATCGAGACCCCCGACCTTTCGATTCTTTCGAATGAGTTTCTTGAGTCTCTCGCCAGCAAGGACAAGCCCAATCTTCAGATGGGACTGCTAAAGCGGCTTATCAACGACCAGATCAGAACCATCCAGCGAACCAACATTGTCCAGGCAAGAAAGTTCTCCGAGCAGCTTGAGGAGGCGATCAACCGATACACGAACCGGTCCTTGACTACAGCGGAAATAATCGCTGAGTTAGTCAAGCTTGCCAAGGATATGCGAGATCAAGGTAAGCGTCACAAAGAGCTGGGACTGACTATCCCAGAAGCAGCTCTCTACGACGCGATTCTCCAGAATGACTCAGCAGTCCTTGAGCTTGGTGATGAGACACTCAAGAAGATTGCGGCTGAACTTGTCCAGGCAGTTCGGACCAGTACCACCATCGATTGGAACCTGAAGGAATCGGTACGTGCAGCGATGAGAGCCAAGATTCGACGACTGCTCGCTAAGTACGACTATCCGCCGGATCGGTCAGAGAAGGCTGTGGAACTGGTGCTTGAGCAGGCAGAGATGTTTGCGTCGAACGAGGAGAGCGTCCTGTGAAAATTCGATATGTTCGAATTAAGAATTTTCGGACTTTGAAAGACGTTTCGATTGAGTTCGACGTCGTCACTACTTTCATTGGACCCAATGGCACCGGCAAGTCCACGGTATTGCGTGCGCTCAACTGGTTCTTCAACGGAAGCAAGAATGGAGATCTCACCGAGGAGGACTGCTCCTTTGGAGCAGTGGATGAAGACATCGAAGTACAAGTTACCTTTGGGAATTTGAGCGACGCTGATCGCGCCGAGCTTGGTAAGTATGCGCCTGACGGAGTCGATACTTTTACGGCGTGGAAACGCCGCACTCCTGAGGGCGATGAGTACTTGTCTGCGAACGCAAAGGGCTATACGGTGTTCAACGAAATCAAAGCGGCAGCGACGGTTACGGCAAAGAAGGAACATTATGCCGCCCTTCGAACGGCTCAGCCGGGACTCGAGCTCCCCTCTGCATCCACCGGGCCGACGATTGACTCGGCGCTAACCACGTGGGAAGCGTCCAACACTGACAGGCTTGAGGATGTGCCCGAAAGCTTGCAAACCAATTTCTTCGGCTTCAACAGTGGCGGGAAGATGAGCGGCCTATTCGACTTTGTACTAGTCACGGCCGATATGAGAGCAAGCGAGGAATCTCAGGACGTCAAGGCGAGTATCATAGGCAAGATTCTCGAGCGATCCATTGATCGAGCCGCCGCCGACGAAGAGATCGGCAAGATCGTTAAAGAAAGCCAGCTCGCGCAACAGAAGGTTTACGACGAGAAGTTCAAAGGACAGCTCGAGGCTATGACGGCTAGCTTGAATGATGTTGTTAGTAGCTATGCCCCGGGGCGCTCAGTCTCGATTACTCCTTCAAATGTCGAGCTAAAGGCACCAAGGACTACATTCGACGTGTTTGTACTCGACGGTGTAACCAGTACTGCGGTCGAACGCCAGGGGCATGGCTTTCAAAGGACGCTCCTCATCTCTGCACTTCAGCTACTCGCGCAGTCCGGAGCGGCTTCGAGCGACGGTGTCATCTGTCTTGCAATTGAGGAGCCAGAACTCTTCCAGCATCCAATCCAGGCGCAAGCCTTCGCCAAAGTCCTTCGTTCTTTGGCCGAAGACGACACCAAGCGTATTCAAGTCTGCTACGCCACACATAGTCCATATTTTGTAGAGGCTCGGCAATTTGCACAGGTGCGTCGACTTACTCGGACAGTTGGAGAACACCCAGTAGTCACAGTTCATTCATCGTCTCTTAAGCAGGTAAAGGCTGCGTTGGCGACCATCGTGAAGCCAACGACGGTTGATCGGCAACTTGACGGGACAATCTCGAACCAGCTCTCAGTCGCACTTTTTGCCACCAGAGTGCTATTAGTGGAAGGGCTGACCGAAGTTGCGGTCTTCTATGGCATTGGTGATCGTGAGGCCGTTGGAGCGTTGGAGGCACTAGGGACTTCGATCGTGGCTGTTGGGGGCAAGGCCAATCTGCCGCTTGCCCATGCGATCCTCACATCGCTCGGAATTCCCACTTATTCCCTATTCGATGGAGATTCCGGATTTGAGGCACGTGCCCATGCGATCAATAAATCACAAGAGAAGATAGACGCGGAGAGAGCGACTCATATCACAGGCAACCGGAACTTGCTCAAGTATTTCGTGCTTCCGGAAGTTGACTTTCCAGGGGAACAGGTGACTAACACCGTTGCGGTGTTATCCGACCATCTCGAGGGATTCCTGGAGACTAACTGGCCCGAGTGGATAGCCGCGTATGAGGAATTGGAGAATGAAGTGGTCATGTCTCTGAATAAAAACCAGGCTGCATACCGCACGGTGACACTGGAATCTAAGGGGATCGTACCTCAAGTCCTTAGCGAGATTATCAACCGCGTGGGGGCGGTTGCATGACAGAGTCGCTGTCCTATGACTTACACAAGCTTGGATGGCGTGCCTTCCAGGATCTGAGCGCGGTTATACTCCAAACTGTCCTCGGCGCGACATTTAAAACATTTGCCGACAGTAACGATGGCGGTCGTGATGGCGCCTTCTACGGGAATTGGACCACGACATTCGGGACCGAGGTGGGAGCAGCGAGCAGAGCTGCCCCAGCAGCCGCGACTGTCATGCAGTGCAAATTCAGTGCGTCCGGCCGAGAAACGCTGACTCCCAGTGCGCTTGCAGAGGAACTCGAGAAAGCCGCCAGCCTTCATGAGCGCGGGTTATGTGATGCTTACATACTTATGACGAATTTGCGAGTCACCGGCAAGACCGAGGGATGGATCCAAGAGGAACTACGAGCGAGGGGAATCAATGCCGTCGAAGTGTTCGACGGTCACTGGATTTGTCAACAGATCAGCAAAGAGGCAGGCCTTCGCCGATACGTCCCTCGGGTTTATGGCCTGGGTGATCTAGGTCAAATTCTAGATAATCGGCGGTTGCAGCAGGCTATTGCACTGTTGTCGCGGCTGGGCGACGACGTTGCAACCTTCGTTCCAACAGCTTCTTATCGGCAAGCCGCCGACGCCCTGGCTGGGCACGGCTTTACATTGTTGCTCGGAGCGCCCGCAGCAGGGAAGTCGACGATAGCAGCGACCTTATCGGTTGTAGCACTGGACGTATGGCGTTGTGGAGTACGAAGGGTTGACTCAGCGGAAGAACTCATTGCTGCATGGAATCCACGCGAACCTGACCAGCTATTTTGGGTGGATGATGCGTTTGGTGCAATTCGGCATGATTCGCAATTGACTGACCAGTGGTCCCGGCGTATGGACCAAGTAATGACCGCCGTGAAAGGCGGCGCCAAGATTATCCTCACGAGCCGCGACTACATATATCGACAAGCCAGAGTGCACCTGAAGGAGTATGTGTACCCATTGTTACACGAGCAAGCGGTTGTCGTAGATGTTGCACAACTTACGAACTCCGAGAAGCGGCAAATACTCTATAGCCATCTGAAGGCTGGAAATCAGCCCGGTGAGAGACTACGTCGTTGGCGATCAAACCTTCCTGACCTAGCAGTCTCCGAGCGCTTTCAGCCAGAACTTGCTCGCCGTCTGAGTCAAACTCGCTTCACGACTTCAATCACAGACAACCGGAAGTTGATGGACTTCTTTGATCATCCGGCACAGTTCCTCAAGGATGTGTTGTTTCAACTTGCCGACCAGGATCGCGCCGCACTCGCATGCGTCTACCTGGCCGGAGATGGACTTCCTGTTCCAGTTAATCTGTCTGAAACTGCCTTGCATGCCGTGGCAAGAATGGGGTCTACCGAGCAGGAGGTGTTGACCGCCTTTCAGCATCTGCGAGGGACGTTCTTGGCCTTGTCGTCTACGGATGATGGAAACCAGCTGTGGCGCTTTCAACATCCCACCATTCGAGAGGGATTTGCATCTATGATCGCCGACGATCCCAATGCGGTGGAGATTCTTCTAGACGGACTGACCAACGATGAGATGCTCCGACAGATCGATTGCGGTGGTGGAGAGCAAGGATTGCTCGTGGTTGTTCCTGCCTCGCTTTATACGAAGGTGTCAGCCCGCGTTTGTTTGACCGATACGCTCGATACCGATAACTGGTATTCGCCTCTTGCTGAATTTCTCGGTCGTCGTTGTTCCGACGACTTCCTCCGACTATGGGTCGGTGACCATGTCGGAGATTTGAAGACACTGCTTAACTTCGCTGGATTTATGGGCGTCTCTTGGCGTCCGCTTCTCCTAGCACGTCTACATCGAGCCGGAGTTCTTCCAGAGCACTTACGGCTACAGGCAGTGGAATTGCTAGAGCGACTTGCGATAGAGGATTTTGATAACTCCTGGTTGGATGTTGGAGTCGTTGGGTTATTCTCCGAGTTGGAGAGTGGTGCGTTACTCGTGCGTTTCCAGGAGGAGTGCCTACCGGATCTCGACGATTTCATCGACTCGTCGGCTGATGGATACGACAGTGAAGTGAGCCCCGCCGAACGCTACCAGTTTGCTCGTGACACTGTTTCCGCGTACCTGAGAGTATTCGATGATCCTGGTGTCAAATGTCAATTGGAGGACGCATTGGCGCGGATCGAAGCACGTGTCGCTTCCGCCGAAGAGGATTTCGACCCGCCTTCGCGATCGTCGTTCGCCCCTGCACTACAGGTGCCCTTAGTGGCATCAGGAAGAGATGAGTTCGACGACGTGGACGAGGGGCATAGTTAATGGACTTTCCGCGCGGATCAGAGTGGCGCAAGTGGGATCTGCATGTCCACACGCCGGGTACGAAGTCGGGCGATGCGTACACCAAGTCGGACAAAGATCTTGACTGGAAGCAGTTCTGCGAGGTCATTCATGATTCAGATGTTGCTGGAGTGGGCATCACAGACTACTTCTCGCTTGACAGTTTTTTCGAGTTCAAGAAGCATTACGAGTCCTTTTATCCGGGCTTTATTGACAAGGCTTTCTTCCCGAACTTGGAGCTCCGTCTGCCTGAGGTACTCAATGATGCTGGGCAGTCGGTAAATATTCACCTACTCTTCCGACCCGATCTTAGTGCGTCAGATGCACGCAAGTTTCTGATGGCGCTGCAGACGGAGACAACGGTTGGGAAGGCGAAGAAGCCCGTCTTCTGCGCCGAACTCAAGAGCGCGAATGAATTTGAGAGTGCAACAGTTTCTCGAGCGAGTATCGAGCACGCGATCAAGCAAACATTCGGAGAGCGTGCGATTTTCCAAGACAACGTGTTAATTGTCACTTCGGCCAAAGGAGACGGCATTCGTCCCGGAAATAAAAGTAAGGGCAGCAAGAAGCGCAAGAACAATCTCAGCGATGAGACTGACAAGATGTCGCACGCGTTCTTTGCTGGACCTGCATCTAGGGATTATTTTCTCAGCACTGATCGGCTCGAATCGGACGAACAAGTTACTCCTAAGCCTGTATTTGGTGGTTGTGATGCCCACAGTTTCGACACTCTTCGAAGCGGATTGGGAAAGCAGAGCGATGCCGAAGGACAGCGGCAGAATATTACCTGGATTAAGGCAGATCTAACTTATGAGGGTCTTTTACAGACCCTCATCGAACCGGCGCAACGGGTTGTTATGCAAACGAACGAGCCTGATTTTAAGGAACCATACAAATACATCTCGCGAGTGAAGTTCTCTAACACTGCAGACTTCCCGACGGAGATTGTCTTCAACCGAAATCTCAACTCCATTATCGGTAGTCGATCATCTGGTAAATCGGCATTGCTTGCCTTCATTGCTCACGCTGTTGATCCTGAAGACACGATTCAACAGCAGATAGATGTGTCGAATGGTGATCGCAACATGGTGGGTCCGGCCGCTGGAAAGAGCTGGGTAGACGTTAGTGATGTCGTGTGCTCAGTCGAGTGGGGGTCGGCCGAAGTGACGAGCGGTAAGGTTATTTACATACCGCAGAACTCACTTTATGTGATCAGCGAACACCCCGACAAGGTCACGCAGAAGATCGTGCCGTCACTATTTCGTCACTACCCGAACTTCAAGACAGACTATGATCAGGCTCTGACAAAAGTCCGGGCCGCAAACGTCGACATCCGTGCCGGCATTGTTATGTGGTTCGAATTAGCAGCTGCCGTGGACGGGTTGAGCGCCTCGATTCGCGACCTTGGCGATAAGAACGCGATTATGACTGAACGCGACAACCTTCAGGCGAAGATTGACCAGATCAAGAAGGAATCAGAGCTTTCTGACGAAGAGATCGCTTCATATCTAATCATAGCGGGAGAGCTCGACGAAAGGCATACTCGCCTGACTGAAATTGACGAGGAGGTTCGTCTGCTCTCTCAATATACCGTGAAGACAGGCGATGACGAAGCTAGCGTGATGCCAGGTTCAGTCGTGGTCTCAGTCAGAGTGGAACCGTCAGGCGATCAATTGCCAGATGTAGTTGCCGCTAAGGTAGAATACCAGCGTCGGCGATCAAAGGATGCCCTCAATGCGAGTGTCGAAAAAGAGCTAACAGAGGCGCTCATTACTACGCTCGGTGTGCTGACAAAGCTTAATTCCGAAATCGAGCGGATCACCAGGGATAACGCTGAGCTTATCGCGAAGCACACGGCTAACGCTGAGCTCGAAAAGCTCAGCGAAGCTCACAAAAAGCAAGTCAAGGCGCTCGGGGAGATTGACAAGAAAGAGTCAAGCCGCACCAAGAAGGAGAAGGCGCAATCTGATGAGGCGGCGAAGATAGCGAAGAGCTTAAATACCCGAAGCGAAGCATTCGTTCAACTTAAGTCTACTTTCACCAAGGAACGACGCGTTCTGGAAGACCTCGTGTTCGGAGTGGAAGCTCAAGTCGATCCTGATACAGTAACGTCTCTGTCACTAGCGTTCAACAAGAATGAGATCACTGATTACGTGCAGAAAGTTGGGCAGCCACTTGACTACGTGAAGGCGCAGGATGATCCTGGATCGTTCCTAGCCGCGATTCGCTCCGGCACGCAAAAGCTCAATAAGGGATACGCCGTCGTCGATACGGTTGTGAACGTTCTCGCGACCGCTCCTGAAGTTCGCTTTACAGCAGAACTCGATGAAGACAAGATTGGCGGCTTCGGTCGATCATCGATGACTCCAGGTAAACAGGCCCTCTTCGCATTGACTCTACTCCTCAATGAGTCGCAGGAGCCGTGGCCACTTCTGATCGATCAGCCTGAGGACGATCTCGATAGTCGGTCGATCTACAACACGGTCGTGCCCTACCTCGTTGAGCGGAAGCGTGAGCGACAGATCATCATGGTAAGTCACAACGCGAACCTGGTGATTGGTGCTGACTCCGAAGAGGTGATAGTGGCGAACCGTAATGGGGCTGACCGCCCCAACAGGGACGCTCGAACGTTCGAGTACCTCACTGGTTCACTTGAACATAGCCAACCAAAGAATGAGAAGAGCAAGACAACTCTCGGTCGATACGGCATTCGCGAGCACGCCTGCGAAATTCTTGACGGCGGAGAAGAGGCATTTCAGAAACGCAAAGAGAAGTACAAGATCTGAATCTTGTGTCAAGAGTAATTATGAAAATACATGGTGGTGGTAATGATGGAACGAGTCGAGCGCATTGAGCGAGCAGTGGTTGATCAGTGCGAATTACTTCTTGCGTCGGACGCGTTCGACGCCTGGAAGGGTGCCGAGTCCATTCGCCCTAACGATCACATAGTTTTCAATAATTCGTTTCTACTTCGCGAGGGTCAATCAACTATCAAAAACGTTCATTATCTTGCGATTCGCGTTGACGAGAATGGGGGCTTCCTCTTACCACCGATCATCATAACAATGAAAAGTCGAATCACTTCGCAATTCAAGCGCCTTCCGGCAAAAGTGATTGGAGAGTATGATACCGCTGATCTTAGAACCGCGATTTTGGAACAATTGCCGCTGCTGGGTTCGATTATGTTTAGCTTGGTTGGTCGAATAGGCGATCCAGAAGCCGCAGAAGTTGATCTCGTCGGAGTTTCTTGGGCTCAGGTATTGCGCTATTCGCCAAACCAAATTTCTGCGGCCGAGTTGTTGAATGATGCGATCATATTGGGTGACATTACTAGTTTGGATTCGACTTGGGCGGCAGTGCAAGCGACAGCTGCTCACCACGAGATCGACATCACAGCCTTGAGTGATATCTTTGAGACTGCTTTTCATGCTCTCCAGGAGACCGTCGCTCGTCCTGTTGACTTGACAGACATAGTGGACGAGGCTCCATCTATCCTCAGCAACATGCTCGTTCGAATACAGCAACAAGTGAAAGCGTTTTCGGAAGCGCTATTCATCCACCGCGACAAGTCGGACGACGATGAGGTCTACAACGAACTCTTGAGGGTGGCTTATAATTTTGCCGACGGTGCTCGCGCGTTCCTAAGCCTTATGGTGGGAATCTGTGATCTCAAGCCGCTAATATTCTGGCTAACAGTTTTCGAGCAGGTGGAGCTCGCCCATTGCTTCACCAAGTTGCCATTTTCGCTCGTGGGTAAGGGAAAGCCATCGTTAGAGAGATATCGTTCAGTCATTGCTGATGCCCGGAATCAGGCGTTTCACGACCTGTTCGCTTTTGACCACCCTTTCAAGGTCGACCTCGCGGGCGATGCTTTTCGATCACCGAAACTGCGACTTTTTCGGGGGTATGGAAAAAGAAACGATCCGGCACTAACCTTTGAGGATCGTGGGTTAGTTGAACTGCTTCAGTCGCTAACTAGAACCTCGGAACATCCTGTGCCATTGGGCTTCTGGGACGGCAATCAGGATATCATGAATGCCGTTGTCGACGCAGTTGGTGCGTTGCGTCGTGCACTTGTCGTCGTTGCGGAGTAGCTTTGGGTTCGGATTGATTAAAGAATCGCTGAGAAGCTATTAACAGGAGTGTTTATCGACGGAAGTCGTTATGGAAGACCGTTCGCTAGGACTCGTGTTCGCCTCCGTCGTCGATCGTCCAGCTTTTGAGGATCTCGTTGTCAGGGCCGTAAATCGTGAAAGTCTCTGGACGGTGCAAGCCATTGGGATCATTCTTTACCTTTGCAAGGAAGCGTGCAATTGCCCAGTTCTTGACCCTGTCGTAAATATCGTTTGTCAAGTTTGCGATCACCGTTACGGTCATGGCACCACCGATATAGATAGCTACGGCTTCGGCCTGATTGAAACTGATTCCTCTACGCCCCGGATCGTATTCAGTTATCTGAAGGTCGGCGCTGAGACCTCCGGATCTCAGCAGGGAAACAAGGTTCTCAAGGTCGGCTCGATGTTCGGGCTGCATCACCAAATAGGGCTTGCCTGCGGCAATAATCAATTGAGGCAAGAATCACCTCCAAATGCGACTGTGTGTAGACAGCCTCTGGTCCAGTGCTTATATTCAACTTTCGAATGGATCGAGCGGACTAACACCCCACATACACTCCACGTTTCGCGGCGTTCCTAACTGCAAGACTAGTTGCTCTTTCCGGAACTGTGACTCGAGGCCGGACAGCACATGGAAGGAGGTTCGAGCTAGTAGCGACGAGGTCTTGATCAACTGGGCTTCTTCCTCCGAGGTAGCCTGGACTTATAGGCTCTCGTTCTGCCAGTGTCTAGGGAACTCAGCAAAGATCAGCCGCTGGGTTGGTGGCAACCGGGCTGAATGCCAGACTTTCCGAGGATACTGCTGACAGTATGGCGGTTTAGACCATATTTGAGAGCGAGCTTGTAGGTGGAGGACCCGCTGAGGTAGTCACCAAGAAGCGATCCGATGTTGGCCTGGGGCATAGTATATTTCATCTCCCATCTCCCAAGTCAGTGTCAAGGGATCCTGATCTCCGAGGAGCTAGATGCACCTGAGGTACTGCAAAGACATGATAGCTCGTGAGTTGAGGGTTGGTTTAGCAATCGGCGAGTATGTTGGAAAATCTGCGGTATTTGTAAGATCGATGATTGATGACTTAGGATTGAAGTGTGCCGCGGGGCTTGACCTCTCCACAGATCTCTCAGTCAAATCAATCAACGGGTCCGCCGAGGGCGCTTATCCACTCCCTGTCGCCTCAATATCGCTGATACCGTTCGGCGATCAATCTGGTAGCGCTTTGCCAAATCTTTCATTAGGATTCCAGCTTGGTAGGCTGCCATCAATTCAATAATCTCGTCGGCATGCAAGCGATGCTGTATCTGTTTAGGTACGAAGTCCTTCACCGGTAAGCCACTATCAGGCATGTCAGAATGACAAAGTTTGCTCTTGTCCTTTCTTCTTATCTGAGGATTTCCACTTATGCGGATACGTATCCTATATCAGCAGGCCACTAAGCCTGAGTTCATCTGAGACCGTTGGCATTGAGAATTCCTTGTTCGCTAATACTCTCGAGCGACAATTCTTCGCCATAGCGCCGAATCGCTGGGTTTTGATGACGCAATACTCTTAATTCGACGGAAATCTCAAATTGGCATCTCTCGGACGAATAAGCTGTTCTGCGAATCTAAACGATTAATGGTTTGTGGCAGAATGATGGTTGATCACGAACCATCAGAATGCTTTGTCAAGTTCGATTTACAGGGGGTTGAAACGATGGCTGAACTTGTCGAGGTTGTTGTAAGTGATTTACTACTTGACGAAGAAAATCCCCGCCTAGGACAAAAACAAAATTCACAGCAAGATGTATACATTGAACTCGGCAAGATGCTTGGAACTAAGGTAGTGGTTCTTGCAGACGACATAATTAAAAATGGATTAGATCCTATGAACCTAATTGCAATTATTCCCACTAAAGACCAAAAAATGCGATACAAGGTAATCGAAGGGAATAGACGAGTTTTAGCTCTCAAGGCGTTAGACACGCCATCAATTTTAGAACAATGTCTATCCTCGAAGGATCAGCGTCGTTTGAGAACGCTTTCAGCACGCTTCCACGAAAAGCCGATCGATACAATCCAAGCACGTCTCTTTGATAATCCTCAAGAAGCCGATCACTGGATTGAACTTAGACACACCGGTCTAAATGATGGTGCCGGTTTGTTTGAATGGAATTCGAATGAGAAAGACCGATTTGCTGCTCGCCATAGCGGGAGCCGATCTCCTGCCGGACAAGTAATTGACTTCGTATTGCAATATGGATCACTCGAACCCGAATTACAAAATTCTGGGCGGAAGATTCTGACAAATATCGAGAGACTTTTTTCTAGCAGAAGCGTTAGAGAGAAGCTAGGCATTGAAATCGTTGATGGTCAAATCGTAAGTTATTATCCGGTCAGCGAACTGGTCGACGGACTTTCGTATGTGGTCGAAAGTTTTCTAAGTGGGACTTCAAACGTGCATGACGTATATCACGCCGCAAACCGAGAAAAGTTCGCAGAAAATATACCTAATTCAATGGTGCCAAGAAGCGAACGTTGGGAGTCACCTGCACTGCTAGGTGAACTTGTTACTGGACGAATCACACCAATAGTTGAAACACCTAAACGTCGCCGTCATCGCAATACGGTCGAACGAACCGTCGTTATACCCTCTTCTTGCATGCTCAATATTCCGCCACCAAGAATCAATAGGATCTACAATGAACTGAAGACCCTTAATATTGAAACATATCCTAATGCAGGCGCGATTCTTCTTAGATTGTTCCTCGAACTTAGTATTACGCATAGTCTGCAATCCAATGGTGAGTTGAGCAACGAATATCAGTCAACTGACCCATTAGCGAAGAAAATGAAGGTCCTAGCTGGGCATCTTTATGTGAGAGAGCAAATCAATGATCAGCTTAAAAAGGCTATAGAGCTTGTAGCGAACAATGACCGAAACATGATCCAAGCCTCGACTGCAACATTCAATCAATATGTTCATAATTTTCACGTTAATCCCACTCCATCTGATATTAGGACCGGATGGGACACACTTCAACCTTTTCTAGAGACGATTTGGGCTTGAATTACGCTTCTCTGATCACATATCCGTCGCCACTGCGTTATCCAGGTGGAAAGAGAAAGCTAGCCAACTTCATCAAGCTTTTAATCGTTCAAAACCAGTTAATTGGATGTGACTATATTGAGCCTTTTGCAGGTGGCGCGGCAGTGGGATTGGCACTTCTTTTCGAAGAATATGTAAATGCTATTCATCTCAATGATTTGGACCGGAGCATTTTTGCATTCTGGGATGCGGTTCTCAACTGCACAGAGGACCTTTGTCGAAAAATTTATGATACCGAGGTCTCTTTTGAAGAATGGGAACGGCAGCGCGATGTACAACTAGCCAGTGATCCGACAAATTTAGACCTTGCGTTTTCCACTTTCTTCCTCAACCGAACGAATAGATCGGGAATCATAACAGGTGGACCAATAGGCGGGAAAGATCAGCATGGTCAATGGAAACTCGATGCAAGATATAACAAAATTAATTTGATCCAGCGCATTAGAAAAGTGGCCCGGTTCAGAAATAGAATCACCTTAACTCAAGCGGACGCTAAAGATTTCCTTCAGACAGGGTCAATAGATTCGGCTCAACGCACTCTCTCATATATTGATCCTCCGTATTACGAAAAAGGAAGAGGTCTCTATAAGAACTTTTATGAACATAAGCACCACGAAGAGATTGCGATACGAGTAACAAGTCTTCGGAGTTCATGGATCGTTTCTTATGATGCCGTTACACCGATCTTTGACCTATATCGCGGGTATCAATCAATCCAGTATTCTCTAAGTTATAGTGCCGCTAATCGTTATCGAGGTAATGAAGTGATGTTCTTCAGTCCAGAGCTTAAGCCCCCTATTTCGATGTCACCCACACAAGTTACCAAAGAAAACTTGAGAATTGCTCGCTCAGAAATAAAGAGTTAAAGTGTCGTATAGAAAATGAGTAACATCTTGAATGGTTGTGTAATGACCCTAGGGAAGTAAAAGGACATAGCGTACCTTCTGCCATCGCATCAGCGGAATATCTATAGAAAATAACGGTATCTAGGGCGAAAGAAGAAACCAGCTATTTGGAACTTAAAGAATTATTCAACTCAGGACGCGCTCAAGCAGTGATATACAATGACTCAATTCATTCCGGAAATTTGCATTAATTTCGACAATGTCTCTCTTGCTGTTTGTTCGATAAGGCGGTCGTGTATTACAAGGTTGCGGCGATATGCGAATATGTTCTCAGGGCACGGCTTATTAAATAAATAGTATCTGGACAGAGCATCGAGCTGACGGGAGTCAATCATCGAAAAATATTGTGGATGAAATGCGAAAAGCGACTCGACAATTTGAAGTTCGTTGTTATATATTACATCTTCGGTTGAATATTTATTCATGAGAATAACTTTCATTTTATAATCGAAGAACAAGGATGTCAACGTGTTGTGCTTCCAAAATAGAAGACGGATCTTCTTGCTTTGAAGATCCGTCTTCTATGGCGTGTTAGTCGCTATGAATTTTTGCTGCTTGCCAGTCGCCTCCGATGTTGGCTACCTTCCAGCCGTCTACGTGCGTAGGGCCTGAAGTCCGACCAGCATGCCAGTGGTCGTGCTCGATCTGACCTAGATTTTGCAATGTGATGTAATCTCCTGGCCGTACACCCGCTTGCTGTGCTGCCTGAATTGCTTGGTCCTTGTTCATGTCTACTTTCCTCTCTACTACTGGGATCGTTTCTAATCCCAATCGCCATACTATCCGAGGCAGCTCTAGTAAGCGTGGAACGTATTTGCGAAACCTATAACTAGTACCTCACATATCTAGTTGTGCACTACCAGTAGGGGCATAGGTTGTAGGTTAGAACAGTACACTAGTGATAGTTATAATTAGGGGAGAGAAGCATGGAGTGTCCGAATTGTGGGTCCAGCAAGAACTTGTCTGTGAAAGAAACACGGAGATCAGCTGACGGCGGGATCCGGAGACGAAGACGCTGTGGAGGGTGTTACTACGATTTTACCACCGTGGAACATGTAAGCGAGATAACGCTGAAGGTGCGAAAGAGGAACGGCAAGGAAGAGCCGTTTGACCGTGTTAAGTTGAGAAACGGAATAGTGAAAGCTGCGGTAGAGGTAGCGAACAACGGACGGCTCACTGAACTAATTGAATCCATCTATTTAGAGGCTCGCCGGGTTTCTCATGAGAGTGTGATTGGAAGCCAGGAACTTGGCCATATCGTGCTCATTCATTTGAGAGCCTTTAATGATGTGTGGCATATTCGTTATGCACTTACCCAAATAGGCCGTTTGGACCGAAGCGAGCCTACGAGGGGTTGGAGGACCGTTGACGATTTCCGACGTTGGCTTCACGATACCTACCCGGAACTGAAGCATTTTCCAGCTTATACTACACTTCATTACGTTGTGAAAAGGAATGGGGATCGGAGAAGCTACGATCGGAAAAAGCTGGAACGATCTATTGGAGTGGCATCAAAGGGCCGAGGAGAATCTGATAATACGGTCTTTACTTTTGCAACGAAAATCGCAGATGAGGTTGAGAGGGAACTTCGCGGTCAGGCGATTGTGACTTCAAGTCAGATCGCAGCCGAAGTTATTCGATGTTTGCGTCGAGTAGACCATATTGCCGCACTTAGGTTTTCAAGTACCGCAAAGTTGTTTAGGTCATCCGAAGACTATGAGACAGAGGCGATTGGGCTACGATGATCCAAACCTAGATACGTTTGGTATTGCTAGCAGGGACTTACCATCTCCGAGCGAAGCTCAACCTACTCGCTATCCCATAGGCCGTAGAGATCGTGATAGAGAAAATTGGTTTAATGATAAATTTGCCAAGCATTTGACAATCTTGGACTGGGGACTAAAAGGTTTCATATTTGAACGGCTGTAAGAGCACTGTACATTTTCCTAAAGTAATCTGCAATGTTGCACCGCAAGAAAGTTTCATCTGCCATGTATTTTGGTGTCCAGAAATTTAATGGCGTTTTTGTGGCGCGGCTCAACACGATGTCTCGACTGGCTTCGTAGAACAATGGCACCTCCCGGACAGCGCGATTATAGGACTGGGACTGAGAGGGCTCTGTTCGCATTCTCGGGAACGACTTGTTATTTCCCGGGATGTACAGCTAAGTTCATCATCTTTGCCCTTGCGCAGCTTTGCAAGTTCGAACGCCTCTTCGTGACCGTCAGGCTCTCGAACTTGAAACTGGTCGCCACTGACCTGCTCGATCGTTACGAAATCGTATAGGCAGTCGCCAAATCGACGCCGAATACGTACGTCGAGTTTCCTTGACAGACAAGTTCTTCTCGGACATACAGTTAGGACACATGATCCTTATAACTTCCTTCGCTTAACTGGACCTAAATACTAACACGGTGTAGAATCATGCCATGCTGATAACTAAATAGCGTGTCTTTAATAAAGGAAACTCACTACCAGTAGGTTTATCACCTATGAGCACCCATATATAGGATGCGTGCACTATCGTACCAATTAGGGATCAAGTTGGTACAGTTCAACGAGTGAAGGTGACGGAATTGGGAAACAGAGTAGAACGCAAGATAGCAATCAGAGTGCTTGGGTTGGAGTCCTTGAGACCGTGCCGAGACGAGACATCAAGCCAACCAAATTGGGAGTGCCATGACCTCACTAGACCATGAACAAATCTCGGCAAGGCTTCGCAGCAAGGCCGTAAGGATATCGACACAGGAGATTCTCCTGGCACGTATCGAACAGTCCGCTCAAGAACAGGATCTTTCGCAGCCCACAAATTGCAAAGGATACGGGCGTGTGCACCACTTTCGGATTGGCGCACCACACCCTTGGCCTGCCAATCCATTGCCAATCATACCTGCCTCGTATCGCCTGGCACTAGATCCAACAGATGTGATGACTGCGCAGGTATTCCAGATTGCCGCATGCAATTGGCGTTGTTGGTATTGTTTCGTGCCGTACAATTTGCTTTCAGCCAACGAGACTAGGTCCGGCTGGTTCACGGCACAAGAGCTAGTGGACTTGTATATGTGCGAGCCGGATCGCCCGCTAATAATAGATTGCTCTGGTGGTCAACCTGACCTCTCCCCTGAATGGCTCGTCTGGATGATGACGGCCTTGCGCAAGCGCGGATTGGATAACGCAGTCTACCTTTGGTCTGACGACAATCTAAGCAACGACTATTTTTGGCGATTTCTACAACCTTCTGAACGAGAATTAGTGCGAGAATATCGCCTTTATGGCCGAGTTGGATGCTTCAAGGGCTTCAATGAAGCCTCCTTCACTTTTAATACTAAAGCCGATAAGACACTATTCGCCCGCCAGTTTAAGCTCTTCAAGCGGCTGGTGGACTTTGGCATTGATACGTACGCCTATGCCACATTCACCGTTCCAGAAGCACCATCACTTACACGAGATATGGGTGACTTTGTAGATCGATTGCAGGTTATTCACAAGAACCTACCTCTAAGACTTGTTCCTTTGCAAATTCAGCCTTTCGGCGTTGTTGAACCTCGCCTTCGCGAGACACACCGCCGTTCATTGGCAGTACAGGAGGAGGCCGTGCAAGCTTGGAATGAAGAACTTCGCATGCGATTTCGTGAGGACGAGCTACTTATGTCAATGCCACTGGTATCGCTGAGGACTGATTAGTCTTGCTATTCGACCTTGAGGATAAGGCCTTCCGTGAAGAGGCAGAGGTTTGGCTTACTAGTTTAGATGATAGCACGATAGTGGATTTAGAAGCTGTCTTTGAGATCTCTCCAGGGTATTATCCCACCACGCTACTCACGCTGTGGGAGCTTGAGACGCAACGACGACATCTCCCTTCCTTATCATCCGCTGGGCCAACAACGCGACATAAGCCTCTCCCGGTATCTCATCCGTTTGATGCAGACTGGCGGTTCACTATCGATAGCTCTGCTGAGCTCGTATCCCGTGCAGTTGATGGCCTAAGTAACTTATCGACCGTGGTGCACATTGGCACACATAGCACATACCGGCTAGGGGTATCGACGTTTCCCCAACACCATCATGTGCTCTTGGATCGCAATAGTTATCTGACAGAAACGATTAATGGTAAAGATCATAGAATTCTCGCTATCGACCTGTCAAAGGACGAAGTGCCATACCTCCAGGCAGAGTCCGCGATTCTCGATCCGCCTTGGTACCTTGACGACACTCTGTGGTTCCTGGATGCCGCTTCTCGTGTTTGTAGCATGGGCGCATCTGTCCTGCTTTGCCAACCGAGCCTAGCGACACGTCCAGGCGTGATGTCAGAGAGAGCGCAGCTATTAGAACTCTTGCCAGCATTAGGTCTCCTCCAAGTGGACGAGATTATCCGCTCTATCGGATATAGAACACCGCATTTCGAAGCGATGTCACTACGAGCCTCATCTGTGAGTGTACTAGTACCGGACACTTGGAGGCACGGAGATCTACTGGTCCTCTCAAAAGTAGGGCCCACGTCTTTAACCCTTTCGCCTCCGAAAAGGGAGGAATGGTCTGAGGTTCAATTCGGACCTGTCCGAATAAAGATCCGTTCCTCGGGAGTACCGACAGACCTAATGAGCCTTGTGCCAGGGAACGTTTTGAAAACGGTAAGTCGCCGAGATCCCGTGCGCCAACAAATCGGGTTCTGGACAAGTGGAAATCGCATATTCGGTGTTGCTCATCCTAAGCCACTTGAAACTCTGATTGAAATGTGTAATGATGATCTTAAACATATGCAATTCACCTTGTCCAATATTATTAATCATGGGCGACGCATCGGTTTCTCGAGTTCTGTGAGTCGGCGACTATTTGATGTGTTGTTACTCAAACTTCAGGAACACATGGATCGAGAACATGGCTAATGACGACGGAACAGATTATGTCAGACTTGCGGTCCGCAGTGGATAGTTCTAATGAGTGGGCTGAACTAGGCTCACGTTTCGCTGATGATGCGGTGGGCATTCATCTTGCCATTTTTGTCGAGCCATTTTTGTCATTAGTTTTGAGCGGGAAGAAGACCATTGAATCTAGGTTTTCAAAACACGCAATTGCTCCGTATAACCGAGTGTTGGTAGGTGATCTAGTTTTCTTGAAAGCTGGGCCAGTGGTCGGATATTTTACAGTGTCATCGGTCGATTGTAAAACCCTCCAAAATAAGAAAGAGCTTGATCTAATACGAATGACGTATTCTAATGCTATTTGTGCTGAGAGTTCGGACTTTTGGCGGCAACGCATTGGAAAGCACTACGTGACGCTTCTGGGGGTGGAAATGGCAACACAGCTTCCACGCGTTCGTGTATCTAAAGTCGATAAGCGTGGATGGGTCGTCCTGCGTCAATCGCCTCAAAGCGGCGAAAAGCAGGATTCGCAGCTTTGACCCACGTCATATGCGTGAGTGGCCACATTGGGAGCGGCAAGACCACGCTCTGCTGGTCCTTGGCTGAGACGTTGTCGGGTTGCCACGTGCGGTCCTTTGGCGACGTAGTGCGCGCTAGAGCCCAAGCACAAGGGCTGCCATCGACGCGTCTATCCCTGCAAGAAGTCGGATCGGCCATGATCCGTGAAGGTTGGCACGCGTTCGTATCCCAACTGCTTGTTGATCTTCCAGGTGGATTTGACGTATTGATAGTTGATGGGATTCGCCATATTGGTGCTTTGTCAGGCATACGTGACGTGATGAGGGACACTCAAGTAGTCCTTGTATTCCTGAGTTGCGACGCCAACACGTTGGAAGGACGGCTTGTCCAACGAGGTGAAGCATTGAGAGTCCCAAGGCACGCTGTGGAAGAAGAGATATCTGGCCTCGCTATTATCGCCGACATCGTACTCGATGCTACTGAACCGCTGGAAGTAATCGTGGAAACACTGGTGACGTATTTGGGGTTAACCATACAGAACGCCGCAAGCGAACACGAACAGCGACTAATTTTTGATGAACGATGCTGACTAGACCTCATCCATCAGCATGACTGCTAACAAAGGCACAAGGCGAGAGCTTGAGTTTATTAGCGTGAATATTGACTCCAAGTTACTAATGAAGATGTCACCATACCCTCTTTAAGCCAAAACGACTCTAAATGTGCATTATGAACTCTCGAGAATGTAAAAATAGACTTCGCCAAAACATCTTTTCTGACAACCTAGTTGAAGACAATTGGTCGGCCGAAAGATTTCGTCGAGAAAGAACTGTTAACGTCGTCGACCGAGCTGAATGCCGCGATCCTTGAGATGCCGACTAACTGTGTGGCGATGAAGTCCAAACTGGCTTGCGATTTCGTATGTAGTCGATCCTCCGAAGTAGGCAGCTACAACTTGGTTTACTTCGAGGTAGGTTAACCGCTTTTGACGTTGACGAATCTTAGCGACTACTCCGTGGTTCACGTTTGAATTTGGTCGATCATTAGGTACCAAAAAAAGGTCTCCGGGCAATGGCTGACTCGCTAAGAGTGCCCACTTTTCTGTATCAGCATCTGATAGTGCCACTAAAAGTGTCTTACTCAAACCATGTGCATGAAAAACAGACTTACTGTCGCAAGAACGATGCTTCTTATTTATAGATAATCCCGTGAGTTCACTCGGTCGAGTGGACTCTGAGTTGGACCTTCAGCTTTTAGCGGGGTCCAGGTATGTCGGCTCTCCCAACCATTATGTGGTTCTCCAACCCCCTCAACTGATAAGTGACGCCTCTGCGATAAGAACTTTGTGCCTTTAACAGTATTGAATGAAACTTGCAGAAGTTCGTGGCCCCAGTTACTTAGCCCCATCTTTCGCAGTGCGTCATGAATGAAAGAGGTTGTAAATCACCTAGAAGCTGATAACAATCACACTGCAATGCTACATAGATGATGGAACTACGCCCTCCGGGATCGCCTTTTGGGAGGAGATTCCAAACCACCGTACGGGGCATTAGCTAAAGACTGTTGTCCAAAGCGGTACGGAAAAGTTAGAGCAATGACTCTTTCAGGTATGAGTTAAGAAGACGAGTGAAAACGAACCATCTTCATCAACTACGGCAAGTGTCTCGAAATTGATATAGATGATGTCGAAACCGAGGGACTAGGAACTCTCGGGACAACTTGGAGACTAACCCAATTAGTGCTCCCTTTGGCTATATGGTGCCATCCGGCGTGTAGGTGGCATGACCTTAACATCAGGCGTTTATGTGGAACATGAGAACCCAGTCCTAGACGTTCTTGGCGAAGCCCACATGGCCTAAGCCCAATGATGAGGCTAAACCTACATGGGCTAAACCCACATGGCCTAAACCCAATGATGAGGCTAAACCTACATGGGCTAAACCCAATGATGAGGAAAAACCTACATGGGCTAAGCCCAATGATGAGGAAAAACCTACAAGTTGCAGATCAACAAGAGGGAAAGTACCAAATGCCTATGGATTGGGGACGGACCATCCAGTAGGTGCGCCGGGATAAACCGGTATGGAGGAAGAGATGAAAGAGCCCTACATCGAAGGTCTAGCGAACCACGATGACCCCGAGTCATGCGTCGGCGTCCGCGAGGACGCAGGCGAAGCGTTGACAGGGGCACGTGCAGGCCAGGCTATTGAGGCGCGTAATCAGAGAATTCGAGGTGCCGACGCTGTCTATGGAAGCGGAAGGCAACACCACCGCTAGCGCTATCGCAAGTTGCTTGTGGGCCCCGCGCGGTCAGAGAACCATGGCACCTACGGAACCTCCATGCGCGAGAACCGGGAGATCCCGCGCTCGCCAGTCGGGTTGATCACCCAGTGGGCCGCTCAGGAAAGGCTAAGGTCGTACGCCTGAGATGAACGAGCGCGGGAAGTCAGACAACCCCATATTACCTACGAAGCTGTCGAACAAAACCGGGGGACCGGTAGCGGAGGTAGTGGAGGAAAGGAGGTAGTGGAGGAAAGGGGGTAGTGGAGGAAAGGGGGTTGGCCAAGGGGAACACGACCGACCTAACACGCCCCGGACTCAGAACCGGACCCACTTGCGGACAAGGTGTGTCAAACGGGCTGGATCGTGTGCGCGAAGTAGCAAGAAAGGACAAGCAAGCAAAGTTCACAGCACTTATTGCACCACATCGACTCAGACCGCCTGAAGGCCGCCTATTTAGCGATTAACCCGAAGGCTGCGCCATGAAATCGATAACGTGACATGGCACTCCTACGAAGAGAATCTGAGGGAGAACCTCGAGGATCTTCTTCAAAGGGTCCACAACGGTGCCTAACGGGCAAGCCCTTCTCGTAGGGTATACATACCAAAACCAGATGGACGACAACGCCCACTCGGTATCGCAACGCTGGAGGACAAGATCATCCAACGTTGGGTGGTGGAGGTATTGAACGCTATATACTAGAAGACTTTCTCGGATTCTCCTACGGGTTCCGACCATGACGTAGCCCCCACGATGCGCTTGATGCGCTGGCGGTCGGGATCTTAGAGAAAAAGGTGAACTGGATACTCGACGCTGATATCAGCGACTTCTTCTCCAAGTTGGATCGGACGTGGTTGAGGAAGTTTCTCGAGCATCGCATTGCGGATAAAAGAATCCTGCGACTGATCGACAAATGGTTGGCCGCAGGAGTCATCGAGGATGCGAAGTGCACAAAGACGACCGAAGGATCAGCACAAGGGGCATCGGTTTCACCACTGCTCGCTAACGTGTACC
>NZ_JXYS01000022.1 GCF_000949295.1 Acidithrix ferrooxidans | reverse complement strand
GGATGTCAATTTGATTGGCATCGAGGATCTGGGTGACCAAGGTTCAAAGACACCCCTTCGGGTCCATATCGAGTGTCGAGGCGAACGACCAAAATGCCCAGTATGTAATGGGATGAGTTATTCCAAGGGAGGCTCACTAGTAGAGCTGATTGATCTACAAAGCTTTGGCCGTGCCGTCAGACTCATCTGGCACAAACGCAGGTGGGAGTGCAAGGATGGGAACTGTTCCGCCCCGTCGTGGAGTGACGTGGACACTAGGATCGCAGCTCCAAGACTCAAGCTCACCGATAGGGCAGCTAGATTCGCAACCCGAGTGGTTGGTAGAGATGGTCGATCGGTGTCATCGGTAGCCAGAGAGCTCGATTGTGATTGGCACACGATCAATGACGCTGTCATTGCCTATGGGACTCCCCTCGTAGAGGATCCAAGTCGCTTTGGTAAGGTTCGTGCACTCGGATTAGATGAGACCTTGTTTTGTCGCGAGGGTCGCTATCGGACCCAGAAGTGGTCTACCTCAATCGTGGACGTTACGAGTCCAACCCTTCTTGATGTCGTGCCTGGTAGAGAGGGAAAGGAGCCAAAGAAGTGGATAGCCAGTCAGTCCAAGGAGTGGCGTGATGATATCAAGTGGGGAACTCTTGATCTAGCTGGTTCTTACCGGGCGGTCTTTCGAGAGGCGTTACCAAACGCTACCATGGTAGCCGATCCATTCCACCTGATAAAGCTGGCCAACACTCGCCTTGATGAGGTGAGAAGAAGGGTACAACAGAACATCCTTGGTCACAGAGGCAGGGGTGGGGATCCCCTCTATCGCATCCGGCGACTCCTGACTATGGCCAAGGAGAGACTCACCGAGGGTGCCAACGCCAAACTTACTCACCTACTTGAACTAGGTGACCCAGACAACGAGGTAGCTACCGCATGGAGAGCCAAGGAGTCCTTACGAGAGCTCTATACCTATCGTGACCCAAAACTCGCTAGTGACCACCTCGATGCTCTTATCAGTGACTTCACCGACAACCAACGACCCCCCGAGGTCCAACTACTTGGGAGAACCTTGAAAAGCTGGCATGATGAGATCCTGGCCTGGCACACGTCCTTCGTGACCAATGGACCGACAGAGTCGATGAACAACCTCATTAAGCGGATTAAGCGCATCGCCTTTGGGATGACGAACTTTGCGAACTTTAGAATCAGAGCGCTCTTGGCGGCTGGTAAGCCTGACTGGTCACTACTAGCTACTGTTACCCCGGTGACAACGCAGATCTCTAGCGCACTTGGTTCGTAACAGGAACCAACCAACCCAATAAGTAAGACACCAGGGAGAACCCCCTTGGCCCCTCTTACCCGTTCACGGGTTGTGTAGCCTAGACCTCTCCGAATGACGGCTTCAATCTGGCCAATCACCTCAGAACGCTCAATAACTTGCCGATTCCTGGTCGATCTTGGTACCGGAATACCGCTTATTTCCGAAGATCCAGGATAGACCGCTATGCCTAACTATATGAATGTGTAGCTACGAAGCTCAGGACCCATCAAAGGGTGAGAGATTCTAAATTAAAATTGGTGGTGATATTTATCGGTAGTCATCTTTTTGGGGTGTGACAAGATCTAATTGTTGGCTAACCCCAGCTTCGTTAGAAGCTCGAATTGTGACATAGAGGTGATCTCGATCACTTTATTTCGATTATGAGCACCCATCACAATATTTACAAGAGATTTTTGAGTTGAAAGTGCCTTGGCGAGAAATGTTACCAGTTCTTGATTTGCGCGATCCTCAACGGCTGGTGATGTGAGCGATATCGCGATTGCTGTTTCTCGTATGCCTGTGATCTCAGTTCTTGATTTTCGAGTCGAGATATAAAAAGGAACCCTGATCCCATCTTTATATTCGGTGATTGCAATCTGGTTTGGTTGGTAATTAGGATTCACGCAATTTCAATTTTATACCCAAGATTAGTCCAAGGACAAGGTTAGCGACATAGTTGGAAAGCAGCTCCCATAATTCTCTGAGCTGAACCTAGGTGGATGTGTGGTGGTTGGCTCTAAATTGGGAGCAATTTTTCCTCTATTGTCGACCTTGAAGAGATGAGCCATTTGCTTATTTGGCAAATCCAAGGTTGCCCTCACCTTGATTCTGGATGGGGGTAGCTTAGGCTAATGATGTAGGTTGACTGGCGCTGTGGTCGATGCTCTTTCCGATCGATAAGGAGATGACGAAGATTAGAAGGCACGCAATCGCATCAAAGGCGAGTCCGTGCGATATAGACCTGGAGCCATGAATGGCCAATGCGGTCGCGATAAGTCCTCCTGCGACGCCAGTTCCAACCGAAACACCAGTCGTGTCAGCTAAGGCGAGTGCGGAGCTCGATTCATCTAAGTGGTCTCTAGGTGCGACATCAAGTAAGGCGACAGAGAGCGAGACGTAGGAGATGCCCATCCCAAGGCCAGCAATCGTCCACCCTGCCAGGATGAACCATGATCCAATACCTTGAAAATAGAGGGATATCCCTGTCATTGCTACCCCTATTAGAGCTATTGCGATTCCGCGCCGAAAGAGCGTTCCTCGATGGTTGGGCTTGGTGAATCGTGAATGTAAATAGGAGCCGGCGCTCCAACTCAAGCTTGCTAGGGTCAAAGTTGATCCGGCTAACGCCAGGCTGTATCCTCTATCCCTAAAGAGGGCAAGGGGTAAGAAGCCGTCGATTCCAAAGAAGGCGAAGTTTGTCAGAACCCGCAGCAGAATGATCCTTCGAAGGGCTGGGAATTGCGAGAACGCAACTTTTGGAAGGAGGCGTTTTCCAGCGATGCCAGCGAAGACGATGCCCGGGATGATTATCAAGAGTGGTGTGATACGTGGAATAGAGTCCAGCGCTAGGAGGATCGCAAGGATCGATGCGGCGAAAATTGTGGCATAGACGATTCGTAGGAGAGGATTGGACTCGAGTACTCGAGGCTTTATCTTCGACCTTTTAGGTAGCGCTAGGGCTAGGACCAAGGTCGCTATCAGAGAGATCGGGAGTACTACTAGGAATGGAAATTGCCATCCAAAGTTTTGTGCTAGGTATCCAGAGATTCCAGGTGATATCAATGACGGGACAACCCATGCTAGTGAGAAGGCAAAGAAGATCTTTGGTCTTTCGGTTGTATCGAAGTAATCATTGATGATTACATAACCAACCGATCCGAAGGCGCCCCCTCCAAGGCCCTGGATGCCTCGCATCAAGATTAGGAAGGTAATGTTGGGGCTGAGCGAGACCAGTACTATCCCTACCTGAAATAGTGTGCTTCCGACAAGCACTGCAAGTTTTGGACCGCGGACTTTGGAAAGCTCCGATAGAGCGACAACCCCAACTATCTCGGCAACAAGAAAAAAACTAAGAATGAGAGCGAGTGACTTTGTGGTATGAAAGTGTACCCCAATGGCTCCAAGGTCTGCAGTAGCTGCGAGGTTCTCGAATGCAACCGCGGTTATCATAGTTATTAGGGAGACCTTTAGCAGCCTCTTGTTTATGTTCTTTTGTTCCAAGATTTTCCTAGGTCATTGCCTTGGCTCGAAGGCTATTTTTTCACCTTGAATCGCAAGGATATCTTTCGAAGCGTCCAATTTTGTTAGGAAATCGATGGCGATGAATCTCAAGTCGAATAACTAAGTGTAATTCGAACCAACCGGATGTGATTAAATAATTTAGTTTTTGTTCAAACAAGCCATCGTGGAAGGCGCACATGGGTTGTAATTATTTCCAATTTTACTTTCCGATAGTTGAAGTGTTCTACATATTTATGGTGCTTTTTCGCCTGCCGAATACCTTGAAAACTTTGGAAGTAACTTCCAGATCGCCAAGGAACCAGCGACGCAGGCGACCCCACCAGTAATTACGGCCAACGTGGTTCCAAGGAGCGCACTAGCGCCGCCGGACTCTAGGTCGCCAAGGCGAGGGCCACCAGTCACCACTGAGATTTGTATTGAGAACAGTCGACCCCTCATCTCCGGAGGCGCGATCCTCTGTAGGATTGCATTTCTTAGAACTGACGAGACCAGATCTACATATCCAGCCACCGCCAGAAGTAAAAGTGCAAGAGAGATTGAGTTGATAGCTCCAAAGACAATTATTGCAGTTCCCCATGATAGGACGGAAAGTATTATTCCTAATCCCTGTCGTTTGATGTTTGTGACCCATCCCGAGGTAACCGCTCCGATTGAGGCACCAACTCCTAAGGCGCTATAGAGGTACCCAAGTCCGCTTGCCCCGTCATGAAAGTGTGTTAAAGCCAATGCAGGAAAGAGGGCTCGGGGCATCCCAAAGACCATGGCTACCAGGTCAATTAGGAAGATTCCTTTTAGAATTTGGCTTGATGCAACTTCGCTAAACCCTTCTTTGATTGACTTTAATCCTCTGCTCTTACTTTTTTCGACGGGATGCAATGGGGGTAGAAAAAAGCACGCTATTGCTCCGACTAAATAGGTCAGGGCATCGATGCCCAGGGCGGTTGCTACGGCGAAATGCGCGATGAGTATGCCAGCAACTGCCGGACCAACGACTAATCCAATTTGGAACATCATCTGACGGATGGCTATGGCTGCAGTGACCTTATCCCTGGCGACCATTTGTGGAATTACTGCGCTCTGTGCGGGTTTGACGATTCCTGATACACCAGCGCTAAAGGCGCTCAGGGCAAAGATGGGCCAAATTGACGGGTGTGAAGGAATCACATCTAGATAGAGCACAACCCCGGCTAAGGTAGACGCGCCGAAGCCCCAAATGAGTAGTCGCCTGCGATCTGTCCTATCGATGATCGGCCCTCCTCCAAGAGAGGCCAAAAGAAGGGGAATTAGCTGAACGAGGCTTACCAAGCCAACTAGAAGCGACGAGTGGGTCAATCTGTAGATCTCATATGAGATAGCAACGATCGTGATCTGGTCGCCCAGGCCGGAGATGAGTTGACCGATAAAGAGAAGGCGAAAATTCTTACTGTCGCGTAATGGACTGAGGTCTACGAATAGATTTGCCACCTCGTCTAACTCTCCTTCTTCGTTCTGGCGATTGGGTTTGCTTCATCTTGTGCACTTGACTTCCAATCCGGGCGCGACCCTATAGATGCCGCGGTGTTTTTTGACGGACATTTGGTTATTGATTGAACCGCATTGTGGCTATTGGCGCTGACCTTAAACCAGAAATCGACCGGTATGACTTTGGGGCAACTTAGCGATCTCTTGTGGCGTGCCGCAGCCGACTACTGATCCGCCTTTGTCGCCACCATCGGGGCCAAGGTCAATTATCCAGTCGGAACATTTGATCACGTCGAGATTGTGCTCAATTACTAATACGGTATTGCCATTGTCGACAAGACGTTGGAGAACAACCAGAAGACGCCTTACGTCTTCAAAGTGCAGCCCCGTAGTGGGCTCATCTAGAATATAAAAGGTGTGACCGGTTGGGCGTTTGGCTAATTCGGTGGCCAATTTCACGCGCTGTGCTTCACCGCCGCTAAGAGTTGTAGCGGGCTGGCCAAGACGAACATAACCCAAACCGACTTCGGAAAGGGTTCGTAAGTGGCGTTCGATGGACGGCAGGCTTTTGAAGAAGAAGAGGGCTTCTTCAATTGGAAGGTCAAGGACTTCAGCGATGGATTTTCCTTTATAGAGGATCTCTAAGGTATCGCGGTTGTAACGGGTCCCTTTGCACTGCTCACAGGGGACATAGACGTCCGGGAGAAAGTTCATCTCGATACGAATCGTCCCATCGCCAGAACAGGACTCGCAACGGCCGCCTCGAATATTGAATGAAAATCGTCCTTGCTCGTAGCCTCTAACTCTTGATTCTGGAGTACCTGCAAAGAGGGCACGTATCTTGTCGAAGACCCCGGTATATGTAGCAGGATTTGACCGTGGAGTGCGTCCAATAGGCGACTGATCGATGTCTACGATCTTGTCTATATTCTCAAGTCCTCGTATCTCGCGATGTCTTGCTGGGACAACTTTAGACTTATAGATCTTCAGCATCAGCGCGTTTCGCAGGATATCGTTGACCAGGGTTGATTTGCCAGAGCCCGAAACACCAGTTACTGCTACGAAGCAACCAAGTGGTATCTCGACGTCTATTCCCTTTAGGTTGTTTGCGGCTGCACCGATAATCTCAATCCTTTTGTCGGAGCGCGGTCTCGGATAGGCCGGGAATTCGACACTTCTTCGCTTGGCCAAGTAGTCACCAGTTACAGACTCGGAGGAGTTGATAATATCGTGGACGCTTCCGGTTGCTACGACGCGTCCTCCGTTCTCTCCAGCCCCTGGACCTATATCTACCACATAGTCAGCAGCTCTAATGGTGTCTTCGTCGTGTTCTACAACTATTACAGAGTTGTCTAGGTCTCTGAGCTTTTCTAGAGTCTGAATAAGGCGATGGTTGTCGCGTTGGTGAAGTCCAATCGATGGTTCGTCTAAGACATATAGTACGCCGGTTAGACCCGATCCAATCTGAGAAGCTAAGCGAATTCGCTGGGCCTCGCCGCCGCTTAGGGTATTTGCACCTCGATCTAAGGTTAGATATTCAAGGCCGACATCCATTAAGAATTTAAGGCGAGCTCGCACCTCCCTTAGAATCGGTGTAGTTATTATGGCACGTCGCTCATCAAAATGAAAGGAGTCGATCACCTCGAGGCTACGGGCAATTGAAAGCGAAGAGAGGTATGAAATTGAGTGCGACTCGACTGAAACCGCAAGGGACTCGGGTTTGAGACGTGCTCCGTGACATGACTCGCAGGCCACATCACTCATGTAAGCCTTTATCTGTTCTTTTGCTCCTTCAGAGGATGCAGTTTCGAAGCGGCGACGAAGCCACGGAATGACACCTTCCCACTTTAGGTTGATCTCACCTTTGTTATATCTCGAGCCGAGTTTCACCTTTAGTTTGAGTCCGCCCCTCCCATGGAGAATCTCGTCTTTTACCTCTTTGGGGAGGTCGGACCAAGGCGTGGTTAGGTCAAAGTCCATCTTCTTTGCTAGAGCTTCGAGGCCACTAAGGTAGAAGTCGCTGCGCATATGAGACCATGGCGCCACTGCGCCTTGATATAGCGACAGCGTTTGGTCTGGAACGATTCGTTCTGGGTCTACCTCTATCATCGTTCCGATGCCCGAACAGGCCTCGCAGGCGCCATAAGGAGAGTTGAATGAGAAGTTTCTTGGCGCTAATTCCGAGAAGCTGATACCGCAGTCTGCGCACGCTAAAAGCTCTGAAAATACAAGTTCATGCTCAGAGTTCGCGTTTGATTCGTCCGTTAATACGAGGACTTTGAGACGTCTGGTGCCAAGTTCGAGAGCGGTCTCAACCGAATCGGTTAGTCGTGGTTGAATTCCGTCTCGGCGACTGAGGCGATCTACGATTACGTCAATGCTGTGGCTTTCATAGCGTGCCAAGTCAATGTGGCTATCGCCTTGTATCTCCACGATTTCGTTATCGATGCGCGCCCTAGAGTAGCCCTTTCGTGCAATCTCTTTGATAAGGGCAGAGTATTCTCCCTTTCTCCCCTCAACAATTGGCGCCATAACCATAAAACGAGTACCATCTGGGATCTTCATTAGTTGATCCACAATCTGCTGAGGTGTTTGGCGTTCAACCCTTTGGCCGCATTTGTGGCAGTGCTGGATGCCTACTCGTGCAAACAGGAGACGTAGGTAGTCGTTGATCTCGGTTACAGTTCCAACGGTCGACCGTGGATTTCGCGGTGCTGACTTTTGGTCAATGGAGATTGCTGGAGAAAGGCCATCAATCTGGTCTACATCAGGTTTGTCCAATTGGCCGAGGAATTGACGTGCATAAGAGGATAGGGATTCTAGATACCTTCGTTGGCCCTCCGCAAAGATTGTGTCAAAGGCTAAACTCGACTTGCCTGACCCGGATAGTCCAGTGAAGACTACTAGCTTATTTCGTGGTATCGACAGGTCAACCTCTTTGAGGTTGTGTACTCTTGCACCTTTTACTACTAGCTCATTTGCCACAGTTGGTAAACCCAATTTCTTTGAAGATTATTGCCATTTGCATGAAAGCCCTGAAATCATTTGCATGAGAGCCTTGTAGTTAGGTAAAGACGCCTCTTGCTTTCGCAAAGGCAATAACTACGAGGTTGCATTATTTCCTTGGCCGGCAGGGCTCTTTGTCTTTGCTATTTGTGGATTACCCTCTAAGGCGATTTAGTTTAATGGTTGTTGATAGCGAATTGGGTTGCAATTAGAGAGATAAGCATCGTGCTTGAAGTTCGGAGGATGGATTTGTCAGGTAATTTTCAAATTCGACCGATGATGACAACTAAAGATCGAATCGCTAGGTTGTTCAAAGAGAGGTCGGAGACTGCTTTGCCTATTGATTTTTTGGTATCTAAAATTTATAGACAAGGTGGGCTTGTTAGTCTGTGATGGTAAGTGAGCAGCCGATGGCGATATTTCGGTATTTGGAGCAGTTGGATTGATAAATCGTATTGATCTGGGTACAATTCCGGATTCTCCTGGTTCGTACCAGTTTAAGGATCAGGACGGTCGAGTAATTTACGTCGGCAAGGCGAAGAGTTTGCGGTCGCGTCTTCAAAATTACTTCGCGCCTATCGAAAGCCTCCATCCCCGGGTGGCTGCAATGGTAACAGCGGCAGTTGACGTCGAGTGGATAACTGTTTCAAATGACGTCGAAGCTCTCATGCTTGAATTTAGTCTGATCAAGAAGTTCCGACCGCGTTTTAATGTTCGTCTTAGAGACGATAAAAGTTATCCCTACTTGATGGTTACAGCTGATCAGCTTTGGCCAAGAGCGGTGATAACACGATCGCCTCATCGAAAGGGTGCTCGTTACTTTGGCCCATATCCGCATACCTATGCGATAAGGGAGACGCTTGACCTCCTTATTCGGACATTTCCAATTAGAACATGTTCCGATTCCAAGTTTCAACGGGCAGCGAAAGTTAAAAAGCCTTGTCTTTTGTACCATATCGAAAGGTGTAGCGGACCTTGTGTGAATCTCGTAAGTGACCGTGAATACGCCGAGATAGTCTCTAACTTCGAATCGATTTTAAAGGGTAATTCTAAAAGCTTTGTCGATCGCCTGAGAGCTGATATGACCAAGGCTGCAAGTGAACTCGATTTTGAGAGCGCTGCCAGGCTAAGGGATCGTCTAGGCGCTCTAGAACGTGCTGTTGAACGTCAGGAGATGGTCGGCAATCCCAACGACAATTTTGATGTGATTGGTTTGTGCTTTGATGAACTTGAATGTCAGGTAGACGTTCTGGTCGTGCGTGCCGGCAGAGTCAGTGGACGGCGATCCACTACGGTTGATAGGGTCGAGGAGTTATCGGAGGATGAGCTTCTAGAGGTCTTGATTGAGCAACTTTATTTTGATTCTCCGGCCGAACTCCCCAAGGAACTGATCGTCCCGTTTGTACCAACGAACACTGAGATAATAGAGGATTGGCTCTGTGAACTTCGAGGTAACTTAGTGTCAATAAGGGTTGCGCGTCGTGGCCATAAAAAGGCACTTTTGGATCGAGCAAATGCAAATGCTAGTGAGTCCTTTAGACGCCATCGCCTAAAGAGGGCATCAGACCATAATGCCCGATCGCGAGCCCTTACCGCTCTGGCTGATGAGTTATCTTTGCCAATCTTTCCGCTTCGAATTGAATGTTACGATATGAGCCACCTAAGTGGAACTAATTACGTCGGTTCGATGGTGGTGATGGAAGATGGTCTTCCTAAGAAGTCAGAGTACCGACGATTTAAGGTATCGATAGAACAAAATGACGACTTTGCGGCTATGTACGAGGTTCTTACTAGACGTTTGCGCCGCCTCAATGATGCCAATGACGATGCGATGGTTGATGATTCGAAAAGGGCAAGGTTTTCCTATCCACCGTCTTTGATGGTAATTGATGGAGGTAAAGGTCAACTCTCGATGGCGTACAAAGCGCTTTGCGAAGCTGGCTTGCAGGACGAGATCCCTGTGATTTCATTGGCGAAGAAGTTTGAGGAGGTTTACCGTCCGAATGAGTCGGAGCCGATTCGAATTCCTAGAACTTCAGAGTCACTTTTTTTACTTCAATCGATTCGAGATGAAGCGCATAGATTTGCCATTTCATTTCACCGTCAGTTACGTGATAAGGAGATGACGCAATCTATTTTGGATGATGTCCGCGGGTTGGGGCCGATACGAAAAAAGCGACTACTCAATGAATACGGAAGCATTAAAAAGTTGCGTACTGCATCTCTCGAAGAGCTATCCAATTTGAGGTGGCTACCAGGTGAGGTGGGTGCTGCAGTGTATTCGACCTTGCACGACCTGCCCAGTTAGTCCTATGTTTATTTGTTGGATAAAGAGTATTTTCAGGTCAATTTAAATGTGATCTCCAAGATCTATTCTCAATTGCGCAAATGGTCGTTGGATCTCGACTCCGTCTCTATCTGCTATACCATAGGCTGCCTAGAGAGTGCGCATTGAGAGGTGTCGACTAATGCGTTGACAAGATAGAACGGCTGCCCCTAGGGTAGCCGTGTGGCTTCTAATTGGTTGATTTCCACTAAATTCCATCTGTCTTTTTGGTGTGGAGATGCTTGTTCTTTGAGTCGGTGTAGTCAGTTACATTTTTCCCTTGGTTGCTAGGGTTTTTGCGATAAGAGTAGAATGAACAAATTCGCATAACAAGCCTGGAAGGCGTAAATAATTTTCCATGCTGACTTTGAATTGATTTACTAACCAAGGGTGATGGGCATATGAGCTTCGAGGAAAACTATTTACGTGATGAGTTCGCACCCATCGCAGCCGAGCTTTGGAGTCACAACGCCGCTTGGTGGCAGGAGGGGTTCACAGAAGGCGCAGATCCTGAGTATGTAGAACAGATACTCCCGATCATCGCCAATTGGACGGGAGCCTCGCAGCGTGTTTTAGAAGTGGGAACGGGCGAGGGGCAAATTCTTCGGTCGCTTTCAAAGCTTTTCGAGCGCAAACTTCTAGTTGGAATCGATCCAACGCCCGAGCAGCTTGTTTTAGCAAAGGAGCGTGGCGGAGAGATTGAGTACATCCGTTCCGACGCTGCCTCAATTCCTTTGGCGGATGCTCATTTCGACACAGTGATTGCATGTTTAGTCTTTGAACACATAATGGATCTGTCCAAAGCACTCGAGGAGGTTGCTCGGCTGCTGGAAACCGGTGGGCAATTTATCTTTCTCTTAAATCACCCTCTTTTTCAAACGCCTGACTCAGGTTGGGTTGATGATACGACATTTGGGGAACAGTATTGGAGAATTGGTAAATATCTTCAGGTTAGTCAAAATGTGGAGGAAGTGGAGAAAGATGTGTTTATTCCATTTGTACATCGTCCCCTTTCGCACTACATAAATGCCGCCATTTCATCAAGTTTGTCGTTAGCACAGATGCTGGAGCCGGCTCCACCACAGGGTTTTATTGATCTTGCACCCGAGTATTACGAGGCCAGATTCGTCCCGCGACTTCTGGCACTTCGATTCATAAAGAGCTAGCAACACATCGTTAGGGTGTCTATGAATGAAGTTAGCGTAGAGGCTATTTTCAGCTCGAAACTCACCTCCTAAGGCGGTGTTTTTCTCAACAGATTGCGATGATTTATCTACCGAAAGCTTGACTGACAGCAAAGTAGTCAAATTCAAAAAGTCGTAGTGGCGATCATGAGGTTAGGGCGTCGATACGTGTCAGACACGTGGCGGTTGAACACGTCGATTCGTTATCCTTGAGTCTGCTTTTACCCTTATTAAATATTCTACTTTGGGTCGTCCTTCGTAATCTGGGTACCAGATCGCTGTTAATTGACTGTTAATCTTTGTGATCCGCAAATCTCATGGGTTAGTTCCTTTGATAACCTGGGAGATGGCTGGCGCTAGTCATCAATAGAGATGGCTGGTTTAGTGTTTTGAGATCTAGTAATTCCAAGGTACCTCGTCGTGCATTCCATGAATTAATACGTCCATTGACCCGTTGTCCTTCATGAATGCTCTCTAGGAAGCCGTAGGTGTTCTTTACCGGGCACTCCAGGTCGAACTTCTTGGAAAATTGATTGTCACTCGTAAGATCTTGATTAGGTATCTATGGTTGGACCATGGACTAGATTTTTTTGAAAGGATATCTAAAACTCAAGGCGTGTCGAGTTGGGTTCGATTCTTTTACAGCCGTGTTTTTTAAGGCGAGGAACCATATGTCAGAGTATCTCTTTATTACTGGAATGTCCGGTGCAGGCCGCTCTACTGCTGGGGCAGCGCTGGAAGACCTTGGTTGGTTCGTGATCGATAACATGCCGGTTGAGTTGATATCAAAGGTCTCTGACCTGGCAGATCGAAATAGTGATGCCGATCGACTCGCCTTCGTGATAGGACGTTTTGGGTATGAGGCTATTGATGGAGTGGTGTCGGAGATTGAGCGGCTTAGATTTAACGGCGCAACTGTGAAGGTGCTCTATCTTGAAGCTACCGATGAAGCGCTAATAACTCGTTTTGAATCGACCCGACGACGGCATCCTATCGGCGAGGAAGGTGTTGGAAATGCTATTGGGCGCGAGCGCAGAATGCTTTTGGTCTTGCGCGACATCGCCGACATCATAGTTGACACCTCGAATCTCAATGTTCACGAGCTCAAACGTCGTTTAAACGAGCTTTTTTCAGGTCCAGTATCAAGCTCTACTCTTACTGTGACGGTTGTTTCGTTCGGGTTTAGTTATGGAACTCCGAGGGATGTCGATCTGCTTTTTGATTGTCGTTTTTTACCAAATCCGCACTGGATCCCAGAGCTGAGACCACATACGGGCCTCGAAGAACCCGTTCGGGATTATGTTCTAGAGCAGGCGGATACGAATGAATTTATAAAGAGACTTACCTATCTCTTTGACTTTTTGATACCAGCTTATATTCAAGAGGGAAAGTCCTATTTGACTGTGGCTGTTGGATGTACAGGTGGAAGGCATCGTTCTGTAGTACTAACCGAGGTCTTGGCCAGATATTTTAGAGAACAGGGACTGATTCCTAAGGTAATCCATAGGGATGTCGAAAGGTGATCCTTGAAGATGTTGCTCCCCAATTTTTGCACTCATCGAGTCGAATAGTTGCTATAGGAGGGGGCCATGGCTTGGGCGTGACACTAGATGCTCTAGCCAGAGGTGGCCATTTCCCGATAGGTATAGTTTCCGTTGCGGACGACGGCGGTTCTTCGGGAAGATTGAGGGAAGCCTTCGGTCAAATCCCTCCAGGTGACCTTCGTCGCTGCATATCAGCGTTGGTGCCTAGCGACTCGCTCTGGCGCGAGTTGCTGGAATTTCGTTTTGGTGAATCTGAGTTGCGGGGCCATGCTCTTGGAAATCTTATTTTCACCGCGTTGGCAACTCTAAACCAGGATCCAATGATAGCGGCACTGGAGCTTGCTAGGCTGACACATGCTGCAGGGCGAATATTTCCAGCGAGTCTTGACCCCATAACTTTGGTGGGTGAATTTCAAGGTAAACAAATACTTGGGCAAGCTAGACTCTCGAATACCGCAGGGATTCAGGAGTTGCACCATCTTCCAAATAATCCAAGAGTTGCCCCGGTTGTCGTTGAGGCAATTGAACGCGCTACGACCATAGTTTTGGGCCCTGGTTCGATTTATACGAGTGTCATTGCAGTATGTCAAATTCATGAGATCCGAGAGGCGCTTAGTCGTTCCAAGGCAAGGCTGGTCTATGTCGCAAATCTTGCATCTCAGGTTGGGGAGGCACAAAATATGACCGTAGTGGACCACATTCGTGCAATCGGAAGATACGGAGTCACTCCTGATGTAGTTCTATACGATGATCGATCCATCGAATTAGGAGACATCCAAATGATGGATCCTACCAACCTGGTTCGCGCCTCCTTGGGTTGTCGCGATGATACCCGAATTCACGACGTTAGTCGCCTTCAGAAATATCTTGAGGCGGTTATTGTATAGTGAGTGGACGAGTAGCTGGATCTTTGAATCCATTTGAACTTTAACCTTGTTTCATTGTGACATTAAATAGTGCGATCGATATTCAAGCCGAAATACAATTCCATCGGTAACGTGGCGTTTTGGTTTTGAAATTGTCTTAAACCACTAGCTTTAGTTACTCTTGGCCTTAGAGCAATATGACAGAGCCATTTGGCAGAGCAATTCGGTCACCATTGGAAATTACCTCAAGGATGATTTTTCATATTTGCAGAAATCGTCTTTTGTGGACCAAGGTCGAACTAATATCGATTTATCGCGCCGATAAAGTGAATTGGTATTAACGGGATGATTGAACGCTTTCTTGCTCGAACTTTTTTAGGTGACTGGTTTTGAAGATTTCCTTCAAGTGCTCATTTGGCAGTGTCGGGGTTTTTCGAGATCGTCTCCGTGATATTTTGGATTTGGTTGACATCTATTCTCTTTGAGTGGATGTCGTGACTGCGATTTTTAGGCTCACGTCCCGAAATTTGAGTCATTGGCGAATATGCAAGTTATTGCCTATCCTCGGATGCCCACAAGCATTGATCAGTGATAGACAACATATCGGCGGAAGCTAGTTACGTAGTGGCTGATTCTTGTTATTTCGATATATTGTGGAAGCCGTTGTTGGATGTTTAATATTAAATGACCAAAAGGTCTGAAGATGGGGGTTTTAAGTGGCGCTTCGAGTCGGAATCAATGGTTTTGGTAGAATTGGGCGAAACTTCTATAGAGCGGCAGCCAAGCAGGGCGTCGATATTGAGGTCGTAGCAGTAAATGACTTGACGTCGCCTGAGATAAACGCCCATCTTCTTAAGTACGATACGACGCATGGTCGCTTAGGAGTGGACGTTAGAGTCAGTCCTGAAGGAATCATCGTAGGAGAGTCTTTGATTCGAGTATTCTCTGAGCGTGATCCAAAGACGCTACCCTGGGGAGAACTCGGATGCGATGTTGTAATCGAGAGTACCGGAATATTTACTGATGGAAATAAAGCCTCGGCTCATATCGATGCCGGAGCCAAGAAGGTCATCATTTCAGCGCCTGGAACTAATGTTGATGCGACCTTTGTGGTCGGAGTGAACGACGGTGATTATGATCCAAAAATCCATCACATAGTTTCGAACGCTTCGTGCACTACAAACTGTTTTGTACCAATGGTTAAAGTGTTAGACGATGCCTTCGGCGTGCATAAGGGACTTATGAGCACCGTTCACGCCTACACGAACGATCAGAACCTTCTCGATCTAGCTCATAAAGATCCACGTCGAGCACGAGCGGCCGCATCGAATATAGTCCCATCTTCTACGGGTGCAGCTAAGGCTACGGGACTTGTGCTTCAAGCAATGGCAGGTCGCCTTGATGGAACCTCGCTTAGAGTTCCGGTTCCAGATGGTTCGATCACCGATGCTACGTTGGTTTTGAATGGCGAGTTTACCAAGGATGAGATAAATGCGGCTTATCAAAGGGCTGCCACCTCGGGTCCATTGTCGAAGGTTCTGGTTTATTCGACCGAACCATTGGTCTCATCTGACATTGTCGGAACACCTGCTTCTTGTACTATCGACGCAGCAATGACTATGGCGATGAACCTAGATAATGGAACAACCCTCGTTAAGGTGTTCGGTTGGTATGACAACGAATGGGGCTATTCAAATCGCCTCGTTGATCTGGCTCGCATTATGGCGACTTCGATTTAATTATTTTTAGAAATTGCAAGGATTCTCAAGTACGCTCCAAATTATTTAAGTTGGGGATCCTTGCTTTTTGCGATCGTTGAAAATCTGACTTTTTGTGAGTTTTGAGGTCGTCGTATTGTTTTTATGGAATTAAAGATCTTCTTCAGTAATACTGAGTTGGAAAAATGGTGAGGTTTTTAGATGGATATTCCCCAGCTAGAAGACTTGGGCGATGTCTCTGGTAAGTCAGTGCTGGTTCGGTCGGATCTGAATGTTCCGCTTCAATATGATGACGACTTGGATGCAAGCATAATTGATCCTTTTCGAATTACCTCTAGCTTGCCTACCTTGGATTATCTCATAAAAAATGGGGCCAGAGTGACGGTTTGTTCGCACCTTGGGCGACCAAAAGGAGTTCCAGATCCAAGATATCTCATGGCTCCGGTGCGCAACTACCTGAAAGCCATCTACCCAGAGATCGAGGTGATGGAGAATGTGCGTTTCAACAAGGGTGAAGAGGCTAACGACCCGGAGTTCGTGCAATTTCTAATCGCTGGTCAGGATCTTTATGTAAACGACGCTTTTGGAGTATCCCATAGATCTCATGCCTCTGTGGTTGGTCCGCCGAAGTATTTAAAGTCCGCTGCTGGTCGTCTACTGTCGAAAGAGGTAAATGTTCTAAGCGGTCTTTTGGAGGCACCAAAGGGGCCATTTGTAGCGATTATAGGCGGGGCAAAGGTATCGGATAAGATCGCATTGATTCGCGCGATAGAACCGAAGGTCGACAAGATCCTTATTGGCGGCGCTATGGCATTTACCTTTTTGGCAGCGATGGGTCATAGCGTAGGGGATTCACTTTTCGAAGTGGATTTGGTGGAAGAATGCAAAGCTCTTTTGGCCGGTAGCGATACCCTTGTGGTCCCGATTGACTTTCTTGGTCTTCAAAGCTCGATAAAATTTGGACGGGGTGAATCAGGAGCCGATCCCGTCTCCCTAGGGGAAGATGTCCCGAGTGGGTTTCGTGGCCTAGATATTGGTCCCAAGAGTATTGAGCTTTTTATTGCGGAGATCAATCATGCAGCCACAATCTTATGGAATGGACCGATGGGCGTCTTTGAAGATGACCGTTTTTCAAGAGGAACTTTGGCCATTGCAAATGCCGTGGCCGAAAGTGGTGCATTTTCAGTGGTAGGCGGAGGGGATTCCGCAGCTGCCATTGACGCAGCCGGCTTGGCGCCTCGTATCAGTCACCTATCTACCGGAGGTGGCGCATCTCTAGAACTTCTAGAGAAGGGTGATCTTCCGGGTCTCGCTGCTCTTCGGCATGGGCTTGTTTTATAACTGAGAACTCCTTTAGGACTGGGTGACCAACAGGTAATTGCTAGGCCCTTGTAGTATGGAATGTTATATTGGTGTGGTTGACCTAATCTATATTTGAGGAGAAGCTTTGTCGGCAAAAAAGGGCTATGAACTTAAGCCGAATCCAGCAACTGGTCGTTATCGCCTAATAAGTGGCAACTGGAAGATGAATCTCAATCACCTTGAAGCGATTCAGCTTGTACAAAAGCTCTATTTTGGTTTGAGAGACGTGGACTACTCTTTTAGCGAGATTAGTATTCATCCACCAGCAACTTCAATTAGACCTCTTCAGTTGCTAATAGAGAGCGACAAGATGCGCTTTAGTCTTGGTGCCCAAAATTGCTTTTATGAGCCTTCCGGGGCTTATACCGGGGAGATTTCAGCGTCGATGCTCTCGAAACTGAACGTGAAATACGTAATTGTTGGTCACTCTGAGCGGCGTCGAATTTTTGGTGAAACTGATGAAGTTGTCGCCGCCAAGGTTCAGAGTGTCTTTAGTGAAGCAATGACTCCGATTCTGTGCGTTGGAGAAACTGCACAAGAACGCCAGGATGGACTGACGGATGAAGTTATAACTCGACAAGTTCGAGGTGCTATGGCTGAACTTACAGGTGAGCTTGCCTCGAAGATTGTCGTAGCCTACGAACCTGTTTGGGCAATTGGAACAGGTGCGGTAGCCACATCAGACGATGCCGCAAGTGGGGCACAGCTGATTCGCCAAGAGATCAACACTCTTTTTGGACAAGGCGTGTCAAACTCAGTTCGTATTCAATATGGAGGTTCCGTGACTCCTGTTTCAGCTCCGGAACTTCTAGCCACCGAAGGTGTGGATGGTCTCCTCGTTGGTGGTGCTAGCTTGGATGCTGAGACTTTTGCCCGAATTATCCGAGGATAGTTTTTGGCACTAAATAATGCTCTAAATAATTTAGGGTTTGGTTTTGTCTGTTTTTGGAAGGAAATTGAGTGCTTACCGCAATATTGGTGGTCATTGAGATCATCTCAGCACTAGCTTTGATTATTTTGATTTTGCTTCACTCCGGCAAGGGTGGGGGAATGTCTGAACTGTTAGGAGGCTCCGTTGGAGCTTCAGCCGCAGGTTCTACGGTTGCCGAACGTAACCTAGACCGTATTACTATCACATTTGCACTTGTCTTTATGTTTTCGGCAGTGGCTCTCTCGCTTCGAATTTGAAGATATTAGGCTATCGCAAGATTTTTAGGTAAGTAATTTGAGCCGAAGACACTCCAGCGTTATGGTCTCGGCCGAATAAGTGGTTATTGAGCCGAGAGGTTTTATCTTGGGCAAAAGTCCGAAAGGGATAGGGGTATTTGCCCAAGTGGGTGTCTTACTAGCCTTGCTCACTACTTTGGCAGGCTGTTCATTGCTCTCGTCTGCTAAACCAGTAGCAAGAAGGCCGTTGGTTATCTCAGTTGCTTCAATTCCTTCGAATTTGAATCCGGCCTTAGCATCTGGAGATCCCTCGATCACGAAGATGGTCGATTCACTCTTTCTGCCAAGCGCATTTTTGCTTGATTCCGGGGGGAACCTTGTACTTAACACTCCTTATGTGACATCAGCTGAAATCGTATCGGTGAACCCTCAGGTGATTGTATATAAAATAAATCAGAAGTCGATCTGGAGCGATGGTCACCCACTTTCCGCCCTTGACTTTATCTACACTTGGGAGTCGCAAAAGGCGGGGGTTCGCGGGATTGTGCCCAAGTACTTATCTTCCTTGGTCGATCCAACAAGATACAACGATATCTCATCAGTCGTCTCCAACAGCACAGGGAGTGCGGTAACGGTTACACTGTCTCATCCAGATTCGTCCTGGCGGAGCTTTTTTAATCCAGTCTTTCCGGCTCGGTATATGCAGGCCAATGGATTTGTTGCATCTATGTCTCTGGGACAACTAGCCTTTCCAACTATCGGATCCTACCGAATTGCTGATTACTCTTCTACCTCTATTGGCTTCAAAGCAAAAAAGGGAGCAGTTGCTTCGTTCTCTGGGGTCACCTTTGAAAGTGGTCTTGCGGTATCGCCTTCGTCTGGATCATTAAGCGCCAATATCTATCCGCCGGGAGTCATTCAATCTGGCGCCTCTGGTACTTTTGGATTTGTGAGCGGATCGACTCTCACCTCATTGCGATTCAATACAACTGCCTCCTCTCTAACTATGCGAAATGGCTTGGCCTATGCGATCGACAGAAGGGCGCTTTGGAGCAATCTTTTCGGCCATAGTCCTCTGTCTAGTTATGAGTACAATCCACCTGGAAACAATTTATTCATGGAAGGGCAATCTGACTACAAGGATCAACAAGGATACTTTATGCTGGGGGATCCCGCTCGAGCTGAGCGCTCATTGATTATGGCCGGCTATACATATTCCCCCAATGGGATCTTTTACCCAACGTCAGGTTCGTCAACTATCGATTTGGTGTACAACTCTACCTCTGCCCTGGATTCCAAGGTGGCAACGATGATTGCGAGTGTCTGGCGATACTATGGATTGAATGTTACCTTAGACCCAAAGAACAGCAAGAGTGCATTGAACAATGCGCTGTCTTCTGGAGCATTTACTGCGGCCATAGTTGATATCCCAATTACAGGAGCGGTGGCTCCCTTGGTGCAACCGTTTGTACCCTTGGCTGGAGCAAGTTATTCATCTATTCTAGGTAGCTCTCCAGTAGGGACAAAGAACACAGTTAGATCGGCTGGTGCGCAAGTCTATCCATTGAACTCCTCTCGTCTTTATAATAAAATTGATGCATTGATATGGGGTGATATGGCTGCACTGCCACTATTTCAGGTGCCACAGCAGGTAGTTTTTGGATCTTCGATCTCTAGTGAAGAGTTGCATGCAGCTTTGACATTGATAACAAGTGGGAATTTGAACTCCAGTGCATTTATTACGCTAGGTTGAAATGGGTACAGGGACAAGGCGCTGGAGTTGGTGATGTTCTTTTGAAGTTGAGACTTATTTCAAGCTGATTGAAGAGATGTTGTTTCTTAAAAGTTTGCTCCTATCTGGGTTGGCGTCTCTGACTATTCTTTGTGAACTATTCGATTTTGACTTTTGAATGATCGCTGCTTGTGTTTATAGTGGCGCCGCGGAGAACGCTCGATTGCAATGGCCCCAATCGTTCTGAGTGAATGATCCAAATCAACCATTGGATTGTAAAGACGAACTTCATTGGAGTAGCAGTGAATAATTTAATCGAGAGTCCCTGCATTATCTTCTAGATGCAATTTCGGACTTGGTCTGCATCGCATTTTTGAATTCAACCCCCAAAGCCCAAGGTTGAAGCCCATTGCAACCATAGATAGGGTCAACGTCGATCTAAAAGGGGAATTTGGCGATGGGCTATGTTGGTATTCGGGGTCGATTGATGAGGCGCTCTCAATTCGAGTATCAAAAATGCGATCTTTTTTCTAAGGGGGATATGGGAGTTTTAGAAAAAAGGGGTCTGGTTTTGGGAGATGTTTCGACGATAGCCAAACAATTTATAAGTATCTTTATAGGACCGTCGGTAGCAGGCGACTTTTCCTAGGTTACTTTTTGGAAGGACTCCGATCATCTTTGCTGGCTGGTAGTTCTCAGTGTTAGTCACCGCTTGAGTTGGTTTGGTCTGTTAGATCGATAAAATCGATTCCTTCGATAGGGCCAAATCGTGCTTTGATAACATCGATTGCCATTGGGTTGGAGTCAACCAGGAGAAACTTTCTACCCAGTTCTTTTGCCGCTATCCCAGTGGTGCCACTGCCGGCGAAAAAGTCTAGGACAGTGTCGCCAGGCTGGGTAGAGGCTGTGATCATGCGCCTTAGTATTCCTAAGGGTTTTTGAGTCGGATAGCCGGTTTTTTCATGGCCAGTAGGAGATACGATCGTGTGCCACCACACATCGGTTGGAAGCTTTCCTAGTTCTCTCTTTTGTGGTGTCACCAGTCCAGGTGCCATATAAGGTTCTCGGTCTACGTCGGCAGAGTTGAAGTAATATTTGGATCGATCTTTTGAATAGAGCAAAATGTTGTCGTGTTTTGCTGGCCATTTTGACTTAGAACGGGCGCCATAGTCATAGGCCCAAATTATCTCGTTGATGAAGTTTTCGCGACCGAATTCTTCGTCTAACATTACTTTGGCGTAATGGACTTCTCGATAGTCAAGGTGAAGGTAGAGGCTTCCAGTCGGTGACAACAGTCTATGTGCAAGTTTTATACGCAATCGAAGGAAGCTTATAAAGTCATCGAAGGAGTCATCGTAGGAGACCGTAGAGGTAATTTCACTTCTGTAGCTTTGCCCTTGAAATCCGGTGTGGTTGCCATTTGGGTCTCGGACCATCTTTTTGTTTGTTCTTGTCTGGCGTATCCCGGTATTGAATGGTGGGTCGATGTAAATCATTGAAACCGAATTCGGCATTAGCTTTGGCAAAACCGCAAGGGAGTCCCCCAGGTAGACGGTTCCGATTGATTCTTGGGCGGAGGAAAGTGTCAATTTGGAATTTCGTTTGATCAATACGTCAACGTTCATACTACAACCACACTAGGGAATAGATACCGTTGCCCAAATTGCGGTTTGACTTAGATTGCGTTTTTAAGTCAAACTGCGATAGTGTCTGGATCGTAAGATACATATAAATCCTATCACTTTGGAGTTTCACCCCACTGCTCAAGACAAGACGGCAGGAGAGATTGACCCCTAACGTGGTCAAATCTGTTTTTGAGATGTCGGCGTTGAAACAGCAGATGTACCTTCTCTGGGAGGCTTTCAAATTTACAGATCAAAGACCATCTCTGAACTTATTGACTTGGGCGTCTGTGGTGAGTTAGATTTTCTATGAATAATTCCCCAATCGGCGATAGGGTCTTGATATTCCAAGAGACGGAAATACTAAGTGACATCGGAGGCGCCATGGATCGACTTATAACGACTCATCCCAAGGCTTGAGTGCCGTGCGCCGTCGTAATTTTCTGTATGATGCGGTGGCTGAGACGATTCGGTAGTTTGTTTGATGATCGTTTTGGCTTTGAGCCAAGGGGTTGAAATGGCAATGATAAGTATTTGCTTGAACTTTCAGGTAAATTTGAAGAGGCCTTTGACGTCTACAAGTCCGTGTTTGACACAGATTACATTACACCAATTGCCAGAATGGGCGAAATATTTCCTAGGGGTAGCGAAGTCGACCTAAGCGATTTTGAGAGAAATGGGCTTGTAAATATGGAGTTGTCTGTCGTTGGTAGTCATCTGCTAATGGCTGGCGATATGATCGATTCCTTGGGCCAAAAGGTATCGATTGGAAACAGTACAACTACCAATCTTGAACTTGACGATGTCGATGGGGCCAGGGACTTCCATGAAGCGCTGTCGCAAGGGGCAATATTCTGCGCTCAACCATCGCAGACCCCTTGGACTTCCCTATGGGGGGCAGGTCTAGATAGATTTGGAATTCGATGGATGTTTAATGTGATACTCCAAAATTAACTCTTGCGACTCGATTGTTCAAGTTGTTGACTTTACTTCCTTTGATTTTCGAGTGAGCCAAGATGTTTGGTTTATGAAGTTCCAAGTAACACCCGCCGCGATTTGTTGTGAACCTTCTAGTTCAACTCATATGGGGGCGTCGGTTCCTACCATTGTAGATTGATTCATTTGATGCATTGAACGTGTGAGTTAGCCCCACATATAGCGTCGACCGAGATTTCACCTTTGGAATAAATGGTTGGACTTTTGGTTGTCGTGATAACTGAAAGTTGAATGGGGCCACTAGCTCAAACGTGCTGGGGCCATTTTGGTCAAGCGTTTCCAAATTCGGTCGGTTGCACACGAGGAATTTGTCTATTGCTGGGTCACGATGCGCAGCACGATAATTTAGTTACATCTTTTGTGAAGGATTGACATGCAAGCTTTAGCGACTCGGCCATTGTTAGATACGGATGAAAGCTCGAGGCTAGGTCATCGATTGAAATGTTGTATTTGATCGCTAGAGATGCCGCCTGTATCACGTCACCAGCTCCTTCAGAGATGATATTGGCGCCCAAAAGCTTTCTAGTGGATTTGTCGGCAACTAGCTTTATTGCTCCATGGGTTTGGCCGTTCACCAAGGACCTTGGGATTTGATCGAGGGGCAGAATGGTCGTTATGGTATCGAGGCCCAAGATTTTAGCTTCACTCTCTCTAAGTCCTACCCCAGATATAGGAGGGTTGGTAAAGGTGACTCTTGGAAGGGCCGTGAGATCTAGACTTCGATTCGACGCCAAGACGCAATTATCGACTGCGAGTGCGCCCTCATAGGCGGCGACGTAGACAAATTGTGGACCGCCAATCACATCGCCCGCACTGTAGATCTGCGGGTTGGTAGTTTGTAGGAGATGATTTACTACGATTGCGCCATCTTTAGTGACCTCTACTCCGGCTTTTTCCAATCCAAGTCTATTTGTATTGGGTTTTCTTGTCGTGGCTATAAGTATCTTGTCAAATGCGATTGTGACCTTATCCATTTGTGATGTGAGCTCAATCGAGCGACTGCTGCCCTTCGCGTTCACTCTTGTAATTTGAGCAGAGGTATAGATAGTTGCACCTTGGCTGATCAAAGTATCTTTTAGAATGGCCGAGATTTCAGCCTCTTCTTGGGGCGCAATCTGTTCGCCTGCTTCGATAAAGGTGACTTGGGAACCTAGGTTCATAAATAGCTGTCCTAGTTCTAGTCCGATCGAGCCAGCGCCTACTATACAAAGGCGATTGGGGATCGACTTTGTATTTAGCGCGGTGGTGGAGGTTAGATAAGACGTAGAGAATAATCCAGGAATTGGCGGAATGTACGGCGAAGCCCCAGTAGCGATTAGGAAGTATTTTGCCCCTAGAACGCGATCACCTACTTCGATTTTGTCTTTTGCAACAAAGGATGCGTGTCCATATATAATATCGAAGCCGTAATCTTTTGCTAAGTCTAGATATTTGGATCTTCGCAGGGAATTGACTAATTCATCTTTATTCTTGATCATTTGATTAATTTCGAATTGGACCCGAAAGGCCCCATTCGAGCTGAGGCGCTTTTCTTGAATTTGCTCGCTAGCGCGCAAGAGCGCCTTGGACGGAATGCATCCCACGTTTACGCATGTTCCGCCAACCACATCTTTTTCAATTATTGCAACAGACAGACCAGCTTCGCGAGCTCTTATTGCAGCTGCGAATGATGCTGAGCCGCTCCCGATCGCGATGAAATCGTAGTCATTACTTTCATCAACAGGAGCTGAATTGTCAATCTCGATAGAGATTGTCTCAACATGAAGTCTTCCTAATGCGGCTTCTATCTCACTTAGCGGTTTGTCGATTGGCAGGAGGAAGCGGATGTTGTGCTTGGATTCATCTTGCATTATTGAAGTTGCACCTGATTCTAGGAGCATCGCTACGACAGAGATGGTGTCGTAGCGGTAATTCGTTTGACTTATGATAACGGTGACACTGAGTAGGTTCTTCATGCGTAATCTCCGGTATTATGACTTCTATGGTTTGATTGATCTAAGTATATCCGTATAAGCGGATATAAAATATGCAGTCAACCGATGTCAAATTTCGCAAAGTGTTGAGAGTTATGAATGATGTAAAAGAGCTGGAGCTTTCGATACCGGGAGTTTCGGATACGAGGTTGGTTTTAGCGAAGTTCTTTAGGGCAATTGCCGATCCCAATCGGTTATTGTTGCTTGAATTTCTCGTTTCCTGCGAACACACTGGTAATGAATGTGTTGCCCATGTAAGGCTTGCACAGAGCAGGGTCTCGTCTCACCTACAGTGTCTGGTAAATTGCGGATTTGTACGTGTTCGACGTGAGGGACATTTTGCCTACTATCGAGTCGTTGATGAGCGTGTGATTGACTTAGTCGAGATAGGCCGAGAGATCGCTAGCGATCATAGCGGTACTATTCTCGAATGCACCAGAGTGACTTCCAGCTAGAAGACTTTAGATTTATTTGTCTGTCATTTATTGAAGTGGCCAGATGACCAGCGGCGGATCGAAAGGTTTCAGCCCTAACAACTTAGATCTAAGTGCTGTGGTCGTATTTGAATGTTCGTATTGTCGTTGGTTTAAAATATTTGCTTAACCCCTTGACAGAATGACTGCTTTGAGCTCCAAGAGGCGCACAGAGTTTCTAATTTGCACTGGTGATGTCAACTTTGTGTGCTGGTAGTTGTGAGACTTATGAAATGTCACAACTCCTTTTGATGCGTGTGCGTGAACTTCATTCATGGCCGGTCTCTAGATTGAGTTTGGGCTCTTTGGCTCAAATTCCAGGCGTAAGATATGCTCCCTAAGCCTGTCTAAGTCAAAGCCCATCAAGTTTCACAGGATCTCCCATTGGCTGAATCAGGATTTTATTACCTGATTCCATCTCGTAAATTGCCCTAGTCGTTCTTTTTGTCTTGGAAGCTGATTTGTATGTTCGGTATTTTGTGGTTGAACAGTTCAAGATTGAAATGGATTCATTCGATATTAATGTAAATATGCAATTGCAAATTTTCGCAATTACGAATTAGTTTGCTAGTGTAAGAGTGTGGTGCCAAGCTGGAAGTTGTCTTTCTTTTTTCCAGAATGGTCGAAGCAAACTGTCGGAGCGAGATTTCGCAATCGCAATCGGCAAATTGATGGTATTTTGAATGTTTACTGAGTTATCCAAGGTTGTATTTCGGACTGAGGAGGGGGTTTTCAACTTTGTGAAATCTCCAATCCTTGATTTTGCGAGTAGCCATCGATACTCTGGTTGCATTGTGGAGAATTTGAGTTCTTATAGGCGAGGTTGTGGCGTTTTGTGACTTCGAATCGATGTTATTTTATCGCAGCGCACTCGGTTTGACTGGAAGATGAAATGGATCTGCTGATCGTTGGTGCAGGTGAGTTCGCTCGGCGAGACGTTACCCTAGAGGCTTGCTGCTTGCTGACATATGTTGCTAAAAGGGTCTACCTAGCCACCAGGCGCTTATGGTGATTCTTTTTCATAGTTTTTACTCGTTTTGGATGGCGTGGCACTCTTCTTCTTTGGTTTTGACTATCGCAGAGTATGGATTTCCTTTTTTTTCAGAAAGGGGCGGAATTGCGCTTTTGGCGATAATCCTTTCGCTCGTTCTATACCTATTGTTTCGCAAACAGCGGAGTCAAGCCAATGCCGCGAAGCAGATTAGCGCATCGAGTAAATATATAGCGCGACTGAATCAGATAGCTAATGACGTTCATGAGGAGAGTGAACTTTTAGCTCTAGCCTGTGATCTCGCCGTTTCAGATGGCGGTTTTAGAACGTCGGCAATAGTTGAATTGACGAATGGTGAGCTTGATCAGCTCGATTTAGTGTTTGAATCGCAAGGGTCTGGAGTTTTTGAAGGTTATTTTGAGGCTATAAAGCCAGCAGTTCGTATTGGTTTAGACGCCGGATCTCCTTATTTTTTGGAGCTTCCTTCAACTTTGACCCGCCACATTTTTTCTTGGCGACGAGTTTTTGAGGGAAAGAGTACGGCTGTCGTATTGCCTTTGAAAAATTATTTAAAGAATCCCAGTGCGTTGATTCTTGTAACTTTCGACAACAAACGACACTTTCCAGCGAATCAATTTGTAAAAGAGCTTATGGCCGAGATCGCCAACGATCTCATGCGAGGGATCCACCGGATCGAACTCGTGAAACGCGATCTAAAGACTAGCGCAATGAATGAAACATTACTCGGAAGCCTTGGCGTGGGCATAAATGTCGTTCGATACCCAGAGCGGGTTATCGAGATTGCAAACCAAAAGTTGCTGGATATTGCAAAGGCAAAGGACCTTGAGGAGTTCAGGAACCAGCCCGTTCGCAGCCTGTACCTAGATGATGAACAATTTGAGCGGGTCGGCGAATTAGCCAAGCTTGTCGAGATGTGCGGCTCTGGGAGTTTGGATACTGTTGGTTACCGAACCATCACAGGTGAAAAGGTATTTCTTGACATGTCAGGTCGACTTTTGAACTTTGGAGATGGTATTACTCGAATTGTGTGGACACAGATTGACGTAACTGATAGAGTCGAGGCCGATCGTCAACGTAACGAAATTGGCAAGATGCGCGACGTCCTGCTAAACAATACAGTTGCGGGCATTGACCTAGTCGAGTACCCAACGCGTCGAATCATTGAGGCAAATCTAGCGTTCGCGGAGATGTTGGGATATGGTGATCTAACCGAGCTAATTGGAATGAATACCTCGACTCTTTACACTCTTGACTCCGAGAACGCGAGGATGGCGGCTTTGAGTCGATCGGTCCTCTCGAGCGGACAGGGGAGCCTGAGCGATCTTCAAGTTCTTAAAAAAGACGGGTCGACAATCTACGTAGATATTCACGGCCGCTATCTTGATGGTGGCGACTCCGAAAGTCAAGTGGTTGTTTGGACCTCGGTAGATGTGACGGGGAGACATCAACTCAACGACGAGCTACGTCGATTTGCGAACTTCGACTCCTTGACTAATCTTCCGAATCGACGCGCACTCCATCAATATCTAGAGGAGGCAATTGCCCGAGCACGTAGCGATGAACGACATCTCGCCGTAGGCGTTATAGACCTAGATGACTTCAAGCCAGTTAATGATGTCTATGGCCATTTATCTGGCGATGAACTCTTAAAAGAGTTTGCTAGACGTCTAAAGAGTGTCCTGCGTTCGGGGGATTTTGCCTCGCGGCTAGGAGGTGATGAGTTTGTTGTGATTCTAGAGGGCCTAAGCAAGGAGACTTTGGAATCACAACTTGAGACAGTTCTTCTGCGTTTATACGAGACTGTGGAGTCACCGTTTGAGATCGATGGGGGCCATCTGGTGAATGTTGGAATGTCAATGGGGATATCATTCTCAAACCCCACTATTGACGAGCCGGACATTCTTGTTAGGATGGCCGATTCGGCGATGTTCGCTATCAAAAAGCTTAAAGGTAACCGCAAAAGATGGTGGTTGGTTGCCGATTCTAAGATTGAAGATGCGGTTGAGATCGTTACGATTGATCCATACGGCAGCGAAGCCAACTTTTTGCTGGAAAACCTTTCGAAGACGGTCGCCAGTTCAATCCAAAGTTTCGTATCTGACTTCTACGATCGGTTGATTCAGGATGGTTCCATCTCGAAAAACCTGAATGAGATCTCCCCGGATGAGTTGGAATCCCTAAAGGCCATTCAAGTTCAATCCCTAACTACTCTTATAGATTGCTCCAGCGGAGTTGAACCGTTTAAGGAATTTTCGCGTCATCTTGGTGCAGTACATGCCTATGTGGGCACTTCTAGTAGTGCTTTGATTGAAATAACGAATCTATATAGAAAATTTATGGATACAGCCTTAGACGAAATGAATATTCGTTCCATCGATCGTCTGCGTACTCAATCGGCGTTAGAGGCCAGACTGCAACTGGACCTTCAAATGCAACTCACAGCCATGGACGAAGCCATCGAAAGCTATCGTTCAGTTCTTTCGTCTCCATTACCGCAAATGAGCGAAAATTGGTTGGATGTAATATTGGGCGAAGCCAGAGTACTTGGAGGGCTGACCGGGATTTTGGGATGCCAACTGTGGAGGCCCAATTTAGAGGGAGTTTTTTATCCGGACATCAACGTGGGTTTTTTGCAGGGAGCCATTGAAGAGGTTGTGGCTAGATCAATATTGCCGCGCCTTGACAGTCGCTTTCGAACAGGCGCGGGTTTGGTGCCAGCCGCAATGTTGTCCGGTGAGATTACATTCTCTAGTTCTTTTTCTTCAGATCCCCGTACAGTATCGTGGCACGACCTGCTCCACCCTCTAGGTGTTCATTCCGTAGTTGCAATTCCAATTGCAGATCGTGGCTCTCCTAGCTCAGTTCTCGTACTCCATGGCGCCTACCCGAATCAGTTCTCCAGCAAGTGGAGTGCCTCGTTTTCCATGGAGCTTTGTCAGCGTTGGAGTCAATTGTTTCGTCGTATTGGCGAGAAACCCAATCGTTTGACGGTGCGCGAAGGGGAAGCTTTTAGAAAATTGCTGTATTCAGGAGCTTTGACGATGTACGCTCAGCCCATTGTAGATATTGCTAGTGGCGACACGATCAAGGTTGAGATGCTAGCGAGATTGACTAGCTTTGATGGCTCGGTGATAACGCCCGGACAATTTCTGCCCAGTTTCAGCGATGGCGATTTGGACACTTTGTTCTTACAAGGGTTAGATCAGTCGTTACGACAGTTACAAGCATGGGATCGCCAGGGTCTCAAGATAGATCTTTCAATGAACATCGCGCCCTCGACAGTGCTTAATCCCCAAAGCAACCTTTGGTTAAAGCAACACTTAGACACTTATTCAATTGATCCTCAGAGGATCACACTTGAGTTGGTAGAGAATCAGGAGATCGCGGGCGACCGTCATTCTGATGCAGTTCGTACGCTTTCTAAGATTGGAATTCGATTGGCCATCGACGATCTTGGATCAGGATATTCGAGCTTAAAGCGGCTTGCAAGTTTGCCATTTGATGTTATAAAAGTTGATCAGTCAATCGTTCGGGCGTTAAAATATGATCCAATTGCTAACTTATCTTTGATAAGGACGATAATTCAAATTGGCGACGACTTCGATCGCTATGTAATAGTGGAGGGTTTGGAAAGTCGAGCGGAGATAGAAGCGATTCATCTTCTAGGAGCTACGATTGCGCAAGGTTTTGAGATCGCTAAGCCCATGCCTGCTGGGATGATTTATAAATGGGTCACCGAAAAGGAATGGCAAAGACCGCGGTTCAACGAGATCTCTTCGTACTTAGGTGCTCTTGCCTATCATATGGCATATATTTATTTTGAAAGAGCAACTGCTAAATCAGATGCCAATGAATGTCCCGTAGATGCTTTTCTCGCCATAAGTGGATATCATGATAGCGAAATCAATGAATGTCACCGTCAGATCCACAGTGGAATTGATCGTGATCGTCGAAGAGAATTGAGCCGGAGCTTGCTGGGTTGGCTTGCCGATAAAGTGCGCGAGGGTGAAGAGTAGCTTTGAGCGCGATCTTCAATTCAAATAAGTTTTACCGGGTTAGTTTTGTATTTTGAAAGTGATAGAATATCTCATACAGAGTTAGGCGCTTTCAATCATTGATCTTGATCTAAAAGTATTGGGAGTCATTATCAAGTTGGCTGATAGATGATAAGTGTGAAAATTTCGTACAGAAACCTTTTCCCCAAAGCATCGATAACCTTACTTATTTATAAGCAGAATCGGATTAAAAAACTAGCTGTATAGGTTCTCTATGTTGATACCTTGGATTTTGACTTGCATACGGATTTGTCATCGATATTTATAGGTTTGTTCTCGAAGTTACATTATTATTGCATTTAGTATGTTTCGTGGAATTTTGATAATCGAAGGCTAGCATCGATTATTATTGTAAGAATAAGTTAGTTTATGACTAGCTAATCTCAGTATAATGTTTTATTTGATTGATCTATCTATCGCAATCAATTTCATCAAAATTGGGTCTTGCATTGTGCGATCATCAAAGCAATATTCATTTTGTTTTTTGAGGAAATTTTCGATTACTTACAGGAGAGTTGCGCGGTATCTTTTGTATTTGCGCTTTTTGCAGACTATAAAGGTTGATGCATTACGACATCGAAGATGATTTGTTTAAATGGTGTCTAATTGCTTATCGTAGTGATGTGCTCGCGACAGACAAGCCGCTTGCCTCTATTTATGACTTATGACCTATGAAGCTGATTACCGATATTAGCAAATATGGAAAATAGAACTATTTCTTTTTGAAGATACTTTTGCAATTGCAACGATTGATAACGCAATTTTCGAAAGAATTCTTTTTGTGAATGCTCTAATGGATGATCAGCAACCTTAGAAGAGGATGATTGGAATCGAATTCGACTTGTTTTGTCAACACTCGTGCGACTCTCTCGGGAATACTTCAAAGCGCTCCGGGAGGATGCATCGACTATGGATTCTAGCGTTTGAACTAAAGCTTTTTGAGGGTGATGAAGGCAACTTTGAACAACTTCATGAGGATTCGAAATGATGTGCAAGACTTCTCTGGCAACTTTAGTTTTTGGGTAATTTTTTCGACGAGGTTGTTTGCTCGTGGCGCACACCTCGATCGTCAAATGGAACTTCCAAGGCATCATAGATTGCCATAGATTTGGTAATCCTTTGGTTGAAATCAGCCTAGCAATTTTCAAAGGTAATTTCGAGTTCACTTATTGGCTTGCCGAATTGTTTACCATGAATATCTTGTGGCACTTAAATAACTTGCCTACCAAGAGTCGCAAGTATCTATGCCAGTGCAAAGGGCCAAATCTAAAAGACCAAATGCTTAAGTAAGATTTCGAAGGTCGAACGCCCAGTTACTAGTGCGATGCTGTTTCTGGCGTGACACTATTGTATGAATGGCAACCATATGGGCCTGGGCGAGATTGAAGTATTTGAACTCAAAGGAGATTCACCAAGACAAAAAGCTATTTTGAACCGATGCTAAAAGCACCATGATTTGGTGTCGGAGGGGGGACTTGAACCCCCACGCCCTTGCGGGCACTAGCCCCTCAAGCTAGCGCGTCTGCCTATTCCGCCACTCCGACAATCGAATTTACGTTCTGAAAATCTTAGCGACATTTTAACTTCTTTGCTGACGCTAATGGGTGAAAAATATTAATACCCATCAAACAAATGATTATTGGTTGTTTATGGGTGGTGTTTCCCCTTTTTGTTCAAGGACTGCCAGCTCGGTTGGCTTCAGCAATTATGGCAGTTGGGAGTACTGTGATCAATAGAGCCTCTAGTAATGTTTTTGCTGCATTACCTTTGAGATGTAGTATTGCGACATTTTGAGGCGACGGTTTGGATAGATTCACAAGAGGTTTCAACCGTTGCACCAGCGCGATCAATAGTGAGACCACTCAAAATGATGCACCTTTTCGAAGGTGTTCGCAGTTTATCGCCCTATTCGATGAATTGAATCAAGACTGGTACAAGCGGGGGATTATTGGATAAAGGCCCTCTCGATGAATGTTAGGATGGTCGGTTTTGCTCTTTAGCCTCCTTGGATCTTGGATATAAGTATTGTCTTGCTTTTAAGCGCAATCTTGCTCGTTCATTTTGAGTCGTCGCCAGATCTAATGATCTTTCGAAGCACAGCTCGCCCTTTCTGAAACAATGGGGCCCTTGGCTCTTTCTTTGGAGGAAAGATTCTTTAGGAGAAGCTCGTTTTGAAGCGGTCGGGTTCTTCGACGTTATCTAATTGAGCCTGTGAAATCCGTCTCATTCGAGCGGGAGCCATAAATGCACTTCAACAAGGGATTTTGCAGAAACACTCACTGAATTCACAGCACGACCCAAGAGCAGCTTTAGATCTATTCAGTTTGATCTCAATTGAAGCAATTAGAACGTTATCAGTGAACCGTTGCGCTTGTCTTCAAGCACAACATATTGCACAGAAGTTTATGGAGGAAATTTATGTCTGTCACATACACAACAGCCAGACCAACAGGACGATCGAGCGGTGAAGTGGCTCTTGCTCGGTCATCTAGGTTACATCGTACCGTAGTGGCGGTCTCAATTGCAGTAACAGCAACTTTTGCGCTGGTTCTAGCTAGGCTTAACCCGGGCGTCTCAACTGCGCCAACCTCGTCAACCTCAGCCAGTACCGGAGCTTCATCTGGAACTACTGCTTCGGGTTCGTCGGCACTCAATAGCACCTCGCCCACGTTGGCTCCCGTAGCGGGAACGCCCGCTGCCCAAGCTCCCGCTGCCCAAGCTCCAGTAGCAGCAACTGGGGGATCTTGAGATGTCTGAGAGCGACTTCATCGTTGAGAGCTTTGACGCGCTTGGCACTAGCTGTCAGATAATTCTGTACAAATCAACTGATTCGAAGTTAGCTATCTCTACCGCGCATTCCTACATTCGCCAGATGGACAAGGTAGCTAGCTTTTATCGTTCAGACTCCGAACTTACAACTCTGAATGTCGCTAGAAGTGAGACCGTTTCGGTTTCAGAACAACTTTTAGAGTTGCTGGAGCTCTACGATTGGGCATATTGCGAGAGCAAGTCCAAAATCGATGCCGCTGTTGGTCACCAACTCGTTGAGTTAGTAGCACCATACAATTCTATTCTTTATGAATTTGCTGTTCAAAATGCCCACGGTGGTGAAGCTACCTTTGGCGATGTCAAGATCGATTCTAAAAATAATTTGATCACTCGTCCGGTTGGACTTTTAATTGACTTTGGTGGTTTGGGTAAATCGTTTATTGCCGACAACCTTGCGATCAAAATCATAGAGGCTGGTGGTGGAGGCGTTTTGGTCAATCTAGGCGGTGATATTCGCGTAGAAGGAGAAGTTCCTCAAGGCGGTTGGCTTATTAAAGTCACAAACGATCTCTCGCTTTCTCCGGATGCCCCTGGTCAGTTGATTTCTATTGTCTTAGGTGGGGTGGCTACATCATCTAGGCTCACAAGACGTTGGATTGATAGGGCTGGAAATGATCGCGAACACATTGTTCTTGGCGACAAGAGTCCCATAAAATGTGATTACACGAGTGTCACGGTCGCAGCTTCCAGTGCTACTTTGGCCAATTTCTACACCCTCTTTGCTCTATTATCCCAAGATGAGGCTCCTGCGATGTTGGCTCGTTTTGGACTTCCAGCTTTGGTTCGCACCGCAGATGGGATTGGAATTGGCTTGGGTGGCTGGCCTAGTAATGAACTATCAAACAAAGGGCAGTCGTCACTGGTGGGCGCGCGATGAGCCATGTTAATCTTATTGGATCAATTGTATCTAATCCGAAGTTGCTTTGGTACATAACGCGTGCTACCGGTATTATCGCACTTTTGCTTTTAGGTGCGATTGTAATCCTTGGAATAATGACGGCCACTAAGTCAACTCCAGCTGGAATTGGCAAGTTTATCGGGCCAGATCTACATAGGCGACTTTCGCTTACTACAGTTATCTTCCTCGGGGTTCATATAGTAACTGCTATCTTGGATCCCTTTGTAAAGATTGGAATTACCACAACCATTATTCCCTTTGTCTCTAAATACCGTCCGCTGTGGGTCGGCCTTGGGACTTTATCTTTTGACTTGATGCTTATCATTATTGCGACGTCTATCGTTAGGCATAAGTTTCCACACTCCAGATGGAAAAAGATCCACTATCTGTCCTGGGCAGTGGTTGGCCTGGTTCTCTTTCATGCGCTTGGGACAGGCTCTGACGACAAGATCAAGATCGTCGAGATCATCTATGTGGCGTTTGTTTTGGGAGTTGGAGCCTTTGGAATCTTCAGAACTTCGCGCGAGCGCGGTTTGACGCCAATTCGCAAGTTGGTGGCCGGTGCGAGTTTGAGTTTAGTTCCCCTGGCTATTTTGGCGTGGGCATCTCAAGGTCCGTTAAAGCCAGGGTGGGCGAAGTCCTCGTCTAGCTTTTCTATATTGCCTAAGTCAACTTCATTGAGTGCAACAACGGTCGCTACGACAGGCGCAATCTCGTCTTCTTCACCCACTACGACCCCCTCGGTTGCTTTGCCGGTAAATGGGTCGATATCTGGAACGGTGGTTCAAAGCCAGACAAGTGCTGGTGTAGTTATTTTGACATTGCGTGGTTCGGTAGCCAACTCGCAGGACTATGTTGAAGTGCAGTTGAATGGTGTCCCTCAAAATGGGGCACTTGTATTGCAATCCAGCACGGCTTACTTTGGTACAGTCGCCAAACCCAACACCTATGTTGGCACGGTCTCCCAAGCAAATGGTTCTTCGCTAGTTCTCTCTTTGAGCGGGCCTAGCGGCAAGGTCCTTGCTTCGATGAATGTCTCCTTAAGCGGCAGTACTTTTAGCGGTACTTTTAGCGCTCCCTTCCAATTCTCAGGATCTTCCGAGGGACATTAAAGGTTATTGGGATATTTTACTATCTTGGAGGTTTTGAAGTAATGAATGAAAGCGTTTCAACTAGCATTATGGCACCGTCGGGTTCACGTCGCCTGAGCCTATCTTGGGAGACTTCGCTCAGAACGGGCAATCCCGATATTTCCTATGCTGGTGATTTCGAACTCCGATCAAAATCTCGAGTTACTTTGGCTGAACATATCTCAAACTATGGCCGAATTCCCACTGGGCTTAGTTTGAATATGATTATAGAGACACTTAGGGTTGCGAACCTTACCGGTCGCGGTGGTGCGCGTTTCCCGATGTATCGAAAGATAGATGCTGTAGCGAACGCTCGAACCAAGAAGGCTATCTATATCGTCGCCAATGGCTCAGAGTCAGAACCTTTGTCCAGGAAGGATTCTTCTTTACTACGAGCCAACCCTCATTTGGTATTAGATGGGATGTCCATTATTGCCGAGGTCTTGGGCGCTAAAGCAGGATATATTTACGTCAAAGATAAAGAGGCCCACGTAGCAATCAATGCTGCGCTTCGCGAACGTCGAGATCGTGGAATCAACGAGGTACGCGTTTCGGTCGTAGAGGCCCCACCTGGATACGTTTCGGGTCAGGAGACCTCTGTGGTACGACGCATTGAGCGCGGACCTGCTCTTCCTAGGTTTTCAACAGATCGACTCGCTACTTCGGGTATTAAAGGGGCGCCAACGCTACTATCCAACGTGGAGACTTTTGCAAATGCTGCTTTAATACTTCGCTTTGGAGGCGATTGGTATCGTAGTGGTGGTGTTGGGTATGACTCGGGAACAAGACTGCTTACCATATCCGGTTCGGTGGCTAGGCCGGGTGTCTATGAGGTGAACCCAGGTGTCTCTGTGGCTGCACTATTACGGGAGGCCGGAGCTTCCTCCGTCAGGGCTCTTTTGGTGGGCGGCTACTTTGGTGGTTGGATCAATGTCCGAGATGAAAGTGATCTTAATTTCTCTTTCGATGATCATACTTTGGCGGATCGCAAGCTTAATATCGGAGCAGGAATTATAGGCGTCCTATCCAAGGACACATGTCCAGTAGTTGAGGCTGCTGGAATTGTTGAATATCTTTCACGACAGAGCGCTGGACAGTGTGGCCCTTGCGTCTTTGGTCTCCCCGAGATTTCGACGGCATTTGCACGTATTGCCCTCTCTTCAAATGTTGAAAAAGGTATAGCTGAGCTGAGAAGTGTAATCCCGCTCGTCGAGCATCGAGGTGGCTGCCAGCATCCAGATGGTGTTATCGGATTGGTCCGCTCAACAGTAGGCGCCTTTGGAGATGAGATCAAGCTTCATAAGTCCGGGAACTGTTCGGTCGTTGGCGTAAACCATAGATCGGTTCTTCTGCCGACGCCGAAGATGAATAGCGGCATGTCGTCCATAGGCGGAAAATGAGAATCGTCATTGATCCTACGCGCTGTCACGGCCATGGAACGTGTGCTGCGTTATTGGAGGAGTATATGGAGCTCGACAAGTGGCACTACCCATTAGTTCATAACGATAAACTTCGAGATGTTCATCTTGAATCTGCCAAAAGAGCCGTACAGCTTTGTCCAGAGCTCGCAATTAAAATTGTAGACAACTAGCGGTATTGTATCGTCTCGGTTGGATCGAATACCGGAATACACCTCGATCTATCGAGTAATCCATTGCACATTACAATAGTCTGTGCAATCTACCCTAACTGACTAAGCTGTTATGGATAGATACAACAGGCGATATTAACGATGGAATCTGAAATTGGATCCGCTACTGATCAGGCTAGTCACAAAGCTTTGATTCTACAAGAAGTAGAGGTGGGGTTCATTTGACTTCGACTCAACCCCTAAAACTTCGTTCTCGCGGTGGGTACAGAGTCGCAGTGGCAATCTCAACGACCACTTCAACTGTGTTTCCTGTATTTCTTACCGGTGCATTGGCGGTGCAGGTTCGTCAAAGTCTTAAATTTTCCATCGGCCAACTCGGTATTTTGGTAGCTGTCTTCTTCGCATCTGCAGCGATCGTCTCTTTAGCCTCTGGATCCTTGGCTGAACGTGCAGGCGGACCCACGATAATGCGTATCTGTGTGTCGGTTTCAAGTCTGTCAATGGCATCGATATCATTATTTGTGCATTCGATATCTACCATGATTGTTATTTTGGCTATTGCGGGTATGGCAAATGGTGCTAATCAACCTGCGGCTAATCTCTTTGTCATTCATTCTGTAAACAAAAGTCGCCGTGGCTTTGCACTTGGGGTGAAGCAGGCCGCGATCCCAGTAGCAACCCTGTTAGCAGGTCTAGCGGTGCCTTCTGTTGCTTTGACGATCGGCTGGAGATATGCGTACGCCATGGGCGCGCTCTTTGCCCTTTTGGTCGTTATCGCCATTCCGAGAGAGCCACATGAAGGCGAAAGAATAATTGCAAAGGTCGACAAGGCGACCCGGCCTAAAATCGCTCTTGCTCCAATTTTGATGCTTACGCTTGCAATGGCTATCGGCGCTGGAGTGGCAAATGCTCTTGGTGCATTTTTGGTTGAGAATGCAGTGCATGCACACTGGACACCAGGTAATGCAGGATTGTTGGGCGCACTAGGTTCGGCAACTAGTTTGATTTCACGTTTGGCCGGCGGTTACTTCGCGGATAGGCGCGGTGGACGCCATTTGGTCGTGATAGCGACCATGTTATGTCTTGGATCCATTGGCTATTTAGGATTTGCAACTGGACTTTCATACCTGATTGTTCCTGCTACCGTTATTGGTTATGCCGCAGGTTGGGGATGGAACGGTGTCTTTAATTTTGCAATTATTGTCAACCACCCAGGAGCAGAAGGTCGCGCTACTGGAACTACTCAATCTGGCGCCTTTGTCGGATCCGTTGTCGGGCCATTGATCTTTGGCTATGTAGTAGATCATAATTCATTCGGGACGGCATGGGCAATGGCGAGTATTGCTGGTGTAGTGGCGGCTCTTTTGATGCTCGTAGGAAGAGGATTCCTCCTTAGAGAGCGCAACAGATTGGCCGGTGACTCGGTAACTATAATTCCAGGATGAAGTTGAAGTAGTTCATTGCTACTTTATATATTTTGGATATCCGGGTTGATTTCCATCCTATGCTTCTATAAATAATCGACCAATAACTCGATTTATGACTAAATAGCATTTTAAAACTGGGAATTGCACCTTTTATTTAGGGTTTAATAGCGCGCAAGTAGTCGTCTTTGAATAAAGTTTGCATGTCGGGTTATCTTTGTAATTTGCGTTACCTACGATTTGCGAAAGCATTAAATGTAAAGGTAACCATAATGCGATAGATAGGGGTTCTAGTAACTCGAAGATTTCGTTGGCTCGTTCCTGTGCTTTAGTTATTGCTCCATTGAAATTCGCCTTCTAAGGGATTCGATCGGATCAAGGTAACCCCATTTAGATCGCAGATGCGGCTCAAATCGCATCTAGGGTTCGTATCGATCATCGAGTGTCCTTTGGAAATCGTTTCAATAAAAGCGAGTGTGGTTGGAAGCTGCGACCAACAAAGCTTTGAGTTCATGCGATTGATTGGTAGCCTTTGCGAGGGGTCATCGTAAAGGCACGTTTAGAGGTAAGGGGCTAGGTGCGACTTCAAATGAATCGCAGCTTTCTGCGATTCATATTTGGAGCATAAGAGGTGGCTTTTAAAAATTATATTCCACTGATGGTCTCTAAGCTACAATGTTCCGATTCATACAGTTGAGAACTTCCCTATAACTTGTTAGGGGCCATTGAGATCTGCAAGGTTTCATTTACGTTAGCTGCTACTCCGCCGATGTCCTAGCGGAGGAAGCAACTGCACTTTGGAGAATGAGGCTAGGCAGTCGGTTTGCAGTTACTTTATCCTCTCTGAATCTCGAGTTTCTATGAACCTTGACAGGTTGTTGACACTTTGACGCTGAGCTCTTCACTATGGGCGGGCGTTTATTTGATAGGCAAATTGCATGACTATGGGTTCAGATAAGGACCAAAGATATCGATCGCCTTGTAGAAGTAACCGTCGTGGTGTCCTTGAATGCCACAGAGTGCCGATTAGGAGTTTATTGTTTAGGTGATTTAAATATTGTAAATTTCGTTATGTGGGTTAACTCTGGAGTTTTGGATCTATCTCGATTCATTGGGATCACCAGGGTGAAGCAAGGGCTGGTTCGAGGTGGGGCGAGACAGGGAATCGACAGTATCTTCTGGAGCTAGCGTCTTGTACGACCGTAGGTGCCATCGGGGCTCCTTTTGATCCTGTAATCCATTCGGGCTTATCGACATAGCGCTCGATTTTTAGGATCGAAGTGAAACTTGTCTTTAAGTTGGCATCTGTATTGACGATAAATTGGGTACAAAGATTTTTCGGTGTAAAAACACTCAAGGTGAGAGCCACTAACACCGAAAGTAGTATTGGTTCATCTTTGTGATGAGAATGGCGGCTCTCGTCGAACAAATTGAACCAAAGTTGGCTCCGTTCCTATTCACAGGGGGGGACGGAGCCAGCGCCCATTTCTCTAACCCCAGTTTCGGCTGAATCCCCCCCCCAAGACCCCGTTTAAGCCCCCTTTTAGCCCCTATTTGGGGGTAACCCCTATTTGGAGATGCTGGTAGATGAAGTTCGGTTTTCTCAAATGGCGAATGTAGTGCCCTAAGCTGAGTATTAGCTGGGTATATTGGCCTACAAGGTAATTCATCTGGTATACTTGTTATATGTTCATTCGCGAGAAGACCACTAAGAATAAGGCAACTGGAACTAAATATATAAAGCATCAGTTAGTTAGGTCTTATCGCGAAGGAGATAAAGTACGCCAAGAGATAGTTATGGATCTAGGACGACTTGAGATCGATCCTAAGGACTACAAGAAGCTAGCTCAGATATTGACGATGAGACTAGCTGGCTCTGAGTCTTTGTTTGAAGGTGATCTAGAACTAAAGTCAATCGCCGATAAAGTTCTATCTAGCTTTTCTGTTACTCAAACACTTCGCTCTGATCGTGAAGTAATCACAAAAGATGCCGAGTTCCTAAATGTCAATACATCATCTCTAGAGGCATCTGATATTAGGCGCTTAGGTCCTGAACTAATAGCTAGTAGCTTCTATGACAGATTGAAGATCAAAGAGCAACTACTACGGTGTGGCCTTAGTGAAAAAGAGACAGCAATTGCTAAAGCTGTAATATGTGCTCGTTTGGTTGCTCCTTCTTCTGATCTTGAAACACCCTCTCTGCCAAGATTGTTGTCACCTAGCTTGATTTTTGTTTATAAGAGGGCGAAGATGGAATGGTCATGAAAAGGTACCCCAAAGAACTAAAGCAAAAAGTAGTTGCAGCTCTATATGAGCTCGACAATTCAGGAGATGCTACACCTGGTGCTATCGCCAAGATTGCAAGGGATAACGAAATCAATGCAAACGTTGTCTACCAGTGGAACTCAGAGCGCAAGGCTAGTGCAAATTCAGCCAGCGATAAGATCAACAAGATCAAAGCTGTTGTTGACACAGCTGCGATGAATGAGCACGAACTCGGTTCTTGGTTGAGATCAAATGGAGTTCTAGCAGTAGACCTGGAGGAGTGGCGCAACACCCTAGAGTCAGCTCTTGACAACAAGAGTGCTGCTAATAGGGCTCACCAGGCGGAACTTGATAAAGAACGTAAAGCTAGAGTACGAATTGAAGCTGAACTTCGACGGAAAGAAAAGGCGCTAGCAGAAGCTGCTGCTCTATTGGTTCTTCAAAAAAAAGTACGAGAGATCTGGGGGGAAGAAGGGGACGTTTAGTCTCTCCCTCAGATCGAGCTCAAGCTGTAGCTCTAATCAATGAAGCAGTAGATGCAGGTGCTAGATGTTACAAAGCCTGTGAAGTTTTGAAGATATCCACTCGTACATTTAGGCGATGGGAATCTGGTGCTACAGATCGCCGGCGAGGAGCTGTACACAAACGTCGCTCTAACGCACTATCGGAGGAAGAGAGACATGAGATCATCGAAGTATGTACTTCGAGTAAGTTCTCCTCTCTTACCCCTGCCCAAATAGTTCCAAAGCTCGCTGATCAGGGCAGATACATTGCATCTGAGAGGACCTTCTATCGAGTACTAGCCGATAGCAATCTAAACAAGCGCAGGAGCAGGACGAAACCGCCGAAGAAGAGAGCTAGACCAGTGCACACAGCAGTAAAACCAGGTGACATCTGGACACTTGATATCACCTGGCTAAATGGACCAGCTAGGGGTATCTATTACTACGCCTATGTGATCATCGACCTTTATTCGAGGAAGATAGTCGGATGGGAAGTATACGAATCCGAAAGCTCTGAGCAGCTAAAGAGAGTCGTAAAGCGAGCAATGGCTAGAGAGAATATGGTCCCGAAGGTGATCCACAGCGACAATGGATCACCCATGAAGGGGTGGTCACTAGTTGAGTACTTATATGAGCTAGATGTAAATATATCGAGGTCACGGCCTCGGGTATCAAATGACAACGCTCATATTGAGTCGCTCTTTAAGACGGTGAAGTACTTTCCAAGCTATCCCTATGGAGGATTTGCCACAATAGAAGAATCGCGTAAGTGGATGAGTGACTTCGTTGATCACTACAACAACGACCATCAGCACTCTGGCATCAAATTCGTAACTCCACAACAAGCACACAGTGGCGAACATATTGAGCTACTAAATAGACGGCGCGAGCTCTACGAGGGAGCTCGCAAATCCAAACCAGGAC
>NZ_JXYS01000021.1 GCF_000949295.1 Acidithrix ferrooxidans | reverse complement strand
TCGGCTTCCCGAAGTTCAAGTCCAAGAGAAAAGACCGCAACAGAGTACGTTTTACGACTGGCACTATGGGTTTTGAGGACGATCATCGAACAATCGTGCTGCCGATGATAGGTGCGCTACGCTCTATGGAGAACACGCGCAGAATACAGCGTCACCTAGCTAAGAACAATGCTCGTCTACTCAAGCGCACTCTATCACAGAGATGGGGTAGGTTGTTCGTCTCCTGCCAGCTCGCGATCAAGACAAGCGTAGTTACTCCACCGTCTGCAACTATGTCCAAGAAAGACCCCCGCGCCGGTGTCGATCTAGGACTAAGGTCACTTGCTACTATCGCAGACAGCAATGGTAGCATGACAGCTATTCCTAACCCCGCTCCGCTCAGAGCTACTATGAATGAGCGTCGTAGGGTTGGGCGCAATCTCATCCGACGGATACCCGGATCACACGGTCACAGGCAAGCGAAAGCCAAGCTTGTCAAGTTAGACCGTAAAGCCGTATACGTCCGTCGTGAAAGTATCCATCAGTTAACCTGTTACCTGGTGGATAACTACAGCGAAGTTAAGATTGAAGACCTTAACATCGCTGCCATGGGTCGAAGTATGGGAAGACGGGCATTGCGCCGTTCGGTATCTGATGCTGGACTCGGAGCCTTCAAACCAACGCTTACCTATAAGGCCGAACGTGCCGGAGTCAAGGTAGTCGTTGTAGATCGCTTCTTTCCCTCGTCGCAAATCCACCACAACTGCACAGGCAGACTCACGGGTGCAAAGCTCGCAAAGAGACTTATCTGTGATACTTGTCATGTTGAGGTGGATCGAGATGAAAATGCTTCATTGAATATCCGTGACTGGTCGGTTATCAGTTGTGGGCCAGTTGGGTCCAGCGCCCTGCCCGTTCCCAGGCCATTTGGTACAGGCGGCAGTTGCGATGATGGGATGACTCATCATCGCAAGAGAGAACATAAGACCGCTAGCAATACTGGCGGTGCTCAAAGAGGCAAGAACGACCCTCGGGCGAGTGAGAATGAAGCCCGAAGGAAGAACCTTGAAAAAGGTGCATCTAGTGAGTAGACTCACCATTTATCATTCAGATGCAACGGTACTTTTGAGATGGCCGATCAAGGTCTGTCTCTTTCCATAGACAGAGACAGTTTGTTATATTGTCGATCAAATCCAACTTAATCGGAGGCAGCGCAGAGGGTTAGGTCTCTTTGAAACCATGGTCTTATGAACAAGGGCCTAGTTGTAGCGTGATAAAGGTGAATGAGTAACTCTCAGAGTCGATTGCCCTGTCGTCATCTCTGTAGAGATGAGAGGTACTTGAGGATCTCTGGTGTTGTTACTACGTCTGCATATTTCGCATTTAAATCAAAGAGGTTGGCTTCTTGTATCTGCGGACTTCTATCTCCAACGCCATCCCTAGCGACAATGGAGTGAAATCCCATTGAAATTGCATCAGTTGCACTGGCTCGAACGCAACCTGAGGTTGAAACGCCACAAAAGATCGTAGTGTCGATATTTGATGCATTTAGGGTGGCAGATAGAGAAGTGCCATAAAAGGCACTAGCGTACTGTTTGGTGAGGATAAGATCTCCAGGAAGAGGCTTGATCTCTTGTGTAAATTCACAGTATTGCGAACCTCGCAAAAAGGCAGAGAGGCTCGGTACCTTCTTCCAAAATAGACCCCCATCAAGGCCATCATTTTGGTATTCAACCTTAGTGAAGACGACCAAGACGCCATGGCTGCGTGCAGCATCTATGATTTCATTTGAATGCGCGACCACTGATTGGTAGTCTCCAAAAAGCGGTGAACCTTCTCTTAGATATGCGCTGACCAGGTCTATTACGATGATTGCTGGGGTATTGCCGAACCCTACAGTTCCGTTGAAGCCTGCTTTTTGGTAGTCTTGTTCGTCTTTTGAAAAGTCTTTACTCAATTGCAAAGTCCTCGGTGTCTAAGGTGGTCTTGGTCTATGAGAGGTATTGGGACGGGATTATCCCATTTGATCAAAGCGACAAAGTGCGTTTTAGGATTCCTTTGCAGTTTGTCGCTTTGACCTTGAATGGGTTATGCCAGCTTAGGTAAAGACTGGATCGATTGGTGCGATCAAGCCAGTCTCGGCCTCGCACCGCTCCTTTAGATCGACAATCTCGCCACCTCGATTGAATACCTCTAGCCCAGGGCGACTCTTGAGAAGTTGAGAGCGTAGTTCTGCTGTGGCATCTTCATCTAGGCTAAAGTCTTGATTTAGTACGACGCCATAGTTTCTAGCTCCAGCAACGGTTATAAGTCCCCGCTTTAGTTCTAGCGCTACCAGTTCTGGATCTCTGATGAGGGGATCGCCCCATCCTCCGCCGCCCCATGTGACGTAATGGAGCACATCATTGACGTTAACATCAACGTTGTCGCACTTGGACGGCAGTATCTCTTTTGATCCGTTGGATCTTATGAGATACTTCGTACTACGCATTCCTGGTTCGCCACCATTTACGCCCCAAGGATAGGTGAGCCAACGGTCGTCATGGATAGAGATGGTTCCAGGCTCAAGAAAGCGATATGCAATATCAATTCCATTTCCGCCCCGAAAGAAGCCAGCACCACCAGAATCTGGTACGGTCTCATAGCTCTCTATTACCAATGGGAAATAGGCCTCTAGAAATTCATTAGGCACATTTGTAAATGAGGGCCAAAGTGAATGGCCATCTGGGCCATCTCCAAAGGGACGTCCGGGGATCCCGCCGAAGCCAATTTGATAGAGCTGGAACCATTCGCCATTTCGATCCGTTCCCGAATACATGAGGTGTGGGGAGGAAGAAAAGCCAGCAGCGCATAGAAATTCAGGTTGACGTTGACCAAGCAGGCCGCCCAATACGTCAAAGATGCGTCCAAGGCCGTGTGTTCGACAGGAAAGGGCTGCCGGATATTCGGGCTTGAGCAGAGATCGGTTTGGAATGCGTACCTCAACTAGGGGATAGAAGCCGTCATTCCAAAGGATCTGAGGATCAAAGACCATTATCATGTAGATTCCAAAGAACATCTTGAACATGTTTACGTTCAAGAAGAAGTTGATTGGACCTATCGACTGAGGGTCGGTACCCTCAAAGTCCAAGACTACATGATCCCCCTCTCGCCACATCGTACAGTGGATCTTGTATGGTCCATTTCCGAGGCCATCATCGTCGATGTAGTCGGTGAATGAGAGCTTTTCTGTCGATATAGTATTTTGAATGAGTTGGCTCATTGCTCGATAGTTTCTATCCAGAAGTGCTTCAAGCGTGGAGATGTAGATATCGGTTCCAAACCTCTGGCATAGTTCGACCACTCTTCTTCCTGCCGTGCGACAAGCTGCGACAATTGCATTTAGATCGGAGCGATTCCACTGTTTCATCCGAACTTGATTCAAGATCAAATCCAGCAATTCGGTGTTTAGTTGACCTTTGTTGTAGATCTTGATCGGTGGAATTACCACCCCTTCTTCGTGTATTGAATGGGCATCGGTTGGTAGAGAACCTGGGACCTTTCCGCCTACGTCCGTCATGTGTCCAAACATTGCAGACCATCCAACTACGCGACCATCTAAAAAGATGGGCATGAGCACTAGCCAGTCATTTGCATGCGAGATAGCTCCGTCACATGAATAGGGGTCTGAAGTTAAAAAGACATCGCCCTCTTCTATGTCGCCAGCATAGTTGTCGAGAAAACCCCCGATAAAGGAGCCAAATTGTCCAACGACCATTCGTCCTTTGTGGTCTGCTATCAGAGGGAACTCATCGTGTTGTTCTCTAATACCAGGGCTCATGGCAGTTCTAAATAGGACTGCGTCCATCTCATAACGAGCGTTTCTTAGTGCGTTTTCAATGATGTCAACGGTAACAAGGTCGACATCGACGCTTTTGAATCCGTCAGTATTCGTTTCGATTATTCGTGCCATAGAAGAACTTTTCCTTGTTAGTTAGCCGAAATTGGATTGATTATCAAGTTTCCAAAGGTGTCTAGTTTGCCAGCGTGGCCGGGCAAGATCAATGTGGTCGAGTCCATCTCGGTTACGATTGCTGGGCCATTTATCACGTTGTTAGCCCGTAGTTTTCTACGGTCATAGATTGATGCGCTAGCCATGGCTCCATCTACGTAGATCTCGCGCGTGGAGATTACCGCACTGGAGGCATCGCTATCTGCCTGGGCGATCATTTCGGCACTTACTTTGGGATGTTCGCCTTGAACGACTGCGCGTAGGTGTACCAGTTCACACTCGGTATCGAGAGCAAAGGTGAAAAGTCTTTCGTGTTCCTTTGCGAATCGATCGCCGATTATCTCAAGGATGGCGCCGCTTACTTCGTTAGAGCTCAGTCCGATTGTAACTTCGAACCCCTGACCGTGATAGCGAACATCAACGGAATAGGTGACCTCTTGAAGATCGGCGCTTACCCCCTCGCCTAAAAGTTCCGTGGATGCTTCTTGGTGCAATTCACCCAGAAGTTTTTCAATTTCACGATCTGAAGTTGAGCTGAATCGACGGATATAGGTTCGCGACGATTCAGAACGAAGTCTCGTAGTGGCATCGCCGTAGGCGCAAAGGACGCCGGGCGATGGTGGAATGATGACCGGCCATGATCCCATGAGTCGCCCTAGTGCATTCGCATGTAACGGTCCAGCTCCACCAAATGCGACTAATGCAAATTCACGAGGATCGTACCCCTGTTGGACAGAGACAAGGCGTAGTGCACCAAACATATTTTCGTTCACGATATCAACTATGCCGGAGGCGGCTTTGTATATGTCGAGATCTAGTGCTTGCGCGACACCGGCCACCGCCGTTTGCGAGGCCTCATAATCGAGTTCCATCTCTCCGTCTAGGAGTCCGACTGGAAGGTATCCAAGTACAGCATTTGCATCGGTAACCGTTGGCTCTAGGCCACCTTTGCCATAGGCGGCAGGTCCTGGTACGGCACCTGCTGATTGTGGTCCAACCCTAAGGGCTTTAGTAAGTTCTGGTACGTGGGCGATCGAACCACCACCTGCACCCACTGTTCGAACATCGACCGATGAAGCTCTGATGGTGAGGTCACCCACTGTCGTCTCTCGGCCAATGCGAGGTTCGCCATCTTGAACCAATGCGACGTCGGTTGAGGTGCCGCCCATGTCAAGGGTGAGAAGGTTCTTGTATCCACTCTGGCGTGCGAGCCAGAGTGCTCCGGATACGCCTCCGGCAGGCCCACTCATTAGCATATTCACCGGGGCACTAGAGGCTGTCTCGACACCCATAAGTCCGCCGTCTGAGCGCAGGATATGCAGACGTGCCGAGGGCGCAATCTTTGTCAACTCATCTTCTAGATTTTTGAGGTACTTCGCTGCCGTGGGTCGAACATAAGAGTTCGCTACGGTCGTAAGGGTTCGCTCGTATTCCTTTATCTCTGGGAGAATTTTAGAAGAGAGTGAAATCGGGATCTCCCCCATGACAGAGGCGGCTAGTTCTGCAATTCGGCGTTCGTGAGAATCGTTGGTGAATGAGTTGATAAGGGAGATTGTGAGTGCCTTTACATCTTGGCCGGCCAAATATTTCAACGACTCGATCATCGCTGGTTCATCTAGCTCTTCGATCACCTCGCCCTTTGCTGAGATTCGTTCTTTTGCCTCAACTGTGTTTTCAAGGAGAGCTAGTGGCGTTGGCTTTGGCCATACTATCCACCCTGCCAATCCACCTGGGACAAACGAACGTGCGATTTGAAGGATTTGGCGATACCCTTGCGTGACGATCAATCCGACCTTGGCGCCTTTGCCCTCCAATACGGCATTTGTTGCCACGGTAGTGCCGTGCATTACATGTGAGAGGTCGGCTTGAGATATTCCTGCACGGTCACATATCTTGGAAATTCCCTCTAAAACACCAATGGATGGATCCGAAGGTGTTGAAGGTACCTTAGCTCGGTGAGTCTCACCGTTGGTCTCGTTGATTAAAAGTAGGTCGGTGAATGTTCCGCCCACATCTACGCCCAATATGTAGGACAATTTTCCTCCTTGGAGTTATCTTTTATTCTCGGTGGGGCGATCAACCTCGATGCCAAAAAGCGGCTTTTTGAGGCTTGATTGAGATGATCTTTGGTTAAAGACGCTGGTGGAATCGAGAGGTTCGCCAACAGCCCTTGATTAGGAAGGTTCCAAGATATCAAAGGTGTCAGTGGCCTCGTTTAGTGGCCTCGTTTAGTGGCCTTTTGACTTCGTGTGCCTTTGGGTTTTGACTCGTAGTTTTTGACCTTATCCTAGATAACCCCCTTTGTCGATAGTTGCTTGATTTGATTTGGTGAGTATCCAAGCAAGCTTTGGAGAATTTCGGTGGTGTGTGCTCCCAGTTCTGGTCCTGCCCAACGGATATATCCAGGTGTGTCGCTTAGCTTTGGAGCGACATTCTGCATAAGGATTGAGCCAAAGTCTGGATGCTCGATGCCCACAATGGCGTTTCTTGCTGCAAAATGTGGATCACTTAGCATATCTGGCGCACGAAAGATCTTTCCCTGAGGAACGCCATTTTTGTCAAGTATAACTTCAAGTTCCGATGTGCTATGGCGGGATGTCCACTCGCTAATGATCTCATCTAGGAGCCCTTGGTGGGCACCCCTTGATGAATGCGTTGAAAATCGGGGGTCGCTTACGTATTCGGGCTTTTCCATCGCATCGCAAAGGCGGCTAAATACTGAGTCCTGATTGGCTGCGATCAGAATTAGTGCAGCATCTTTGGTGGGGTAGATATTGGAGGGAGCCACGTTAGGGAGAATTGAGCCAGTTCTTTCCCGAATGTAGTTGGCCAGTGTGAATTCTGGAATTAGAGATTCCATCATCGCAAGGACAGCTTCGTAGATTGCGACATCAACCACTTGACCCACTCCGGTTCGATCTCTGGAATGAAGTGCCATCATCGCACCGAGCGCCGCAAAGGTGGCGGCTAGAGAATCTCCAATTGAGATGCCAGCTCTTGAAGGGGCGGTGGAGGGATCTCCGGTTACGTAGCGCAGGCCTCCCATCGCTTCGCCTATCGATCCATAACCGGCCTTATGGGAGTAGGGGCCACTTTGTCCATAGCCGGTGACCCTTACCATTATGATTTTCTTGTTAATGGACTTTAGGGTTTCATAGTCGAGGCCCCACTTTTCTAAGGTCCCAGGCCTAAAGTTCTCGATTAAGATATCTGACTCTTTGACCAGGTCTCGGATGATATCTTGGCCCTCTTTTGTCCTGAGGTTTGTGGTTAGAGAACGCTTTCCACGTGCTACGACTGGCCACCATAGGCTCAATCCATGTGGTTTTTCTCGCCCCCATTGTCTCATCGGGTCACCTACGCCGGGATCTTCTACCTTTATTACGTCTGCTCCAAAGTCCCCCAGGAGCTGTCCCGCGAAGGGTCCAGCTAAAAGTTGGCCCATTTCTATTACGCGAATATCGCTTAACGGAGTGTCTTTACCGTCGTGGCCTAGTTTTGTCCCTAAAAGATCGCCATTTTGGCCCATTGTGAGCTTTTCTCCTTATGATTTTGGGCTATTGAAAACCTATAAAATATGCATGATGATTGATTTGGCTCGATGGCTATGGTCGTCTATCTGAGATTGCTATCTCTTCAACTTTTGGAGGCACAGATAGAACGGCTCTTGCTGAATAGATGTGAGATTTCATCACAGATTCCGCCCATTCTCCATCTTTAACCATGTAGGCGGCGATCAGTTCTCGATGGTGGGACATAGATCGTATCAGCTGCTCATGGTTGTAGCGGCGGAAGGTATTTCTAACTGTAGCAACTTGAATTACAGAGGACAACTGTTCAGATAGCCGACCATTTCCAGCACTTGCAACGATTACCGAGTGGAAGTGGTTGTTGAGTGGAGTGATTGCATCAATTACGACCTCCGATGAAGTCGAAAAGGCTATCTCTTCCATCTCGCCAGCCAGCTTGGTTAAAAGATCGATGTCGTCTTTGGAGATATGGCTAGCGGCGATTCGAGCGGCGTAAGATTCCAGTTGGCCACGTAGAGCAAAGACTTCGCCGAGTTCGTTGGGTTTCCATTCCAACACTCGTGCTCCACGATGGCGAATCACACTCACGATCCCCTCTGCATCTAACCTACGTAGAGCCTCTCTTACTGGCGTTCTTGAGGTACCATAGCGACCTGCTAGTTGCTCCTCGCGTAATGATTCACCAGCTACGAAAGTACCATCGAGAATCTCGGATCGCAAGATATTGTATACGTCTTCGCTAATCGATGCCATAAATTTGCCTCAACAGTCCATAAACTCAAAGAACTAATCGAAATTGTGTACAATTTATCGCATCGCACGATCAAATGTTGGATTTTCAAGTTGTTTTTATATTAAATTTTTTGCCAAGGTTTTAAGACATTTTGACCATAACCGCACGATATGGCTGTGGGCAGTTTGGTCGTTTGAGCTCACAAGGTGTATCAGTCATAGATCGGCCATAGATCAGGGATAGGGCTGTTGAAGATCGTTGCTGAGGTGTCATGTAGCCATGACGCGGGCTTTAGAGGCCTAAACCCTAATTATGGTGGCACACTTGTCCATAATGAGCTATCTGTGAGTTGAGATAACTCAACCAATCAAGACCACGCGATCTCATTTGCATTCTTTCATGATTCTTCCGATTCTCTAAAGCACCTTGGTGGATTCCTTGGACCCATTTATTTTCGTTCCTCCTATGGCGTCTATATTTTTAAGATGCCCAAGAAAAGTTAATCAGATGAAGAATCGGCTGCTTCAAAGATTTCGGCGAGATGCTCCAAAGATAAAAGAAAAGTCACCTTCATCGGATAATTTTGATGAACTAGCCGACGATTCGATTTGAAAATCATCGTGATAGACCCAGGTAGCCTAAAATCTATTCGAAATCATTGACATTTATCCAGGGACCCTTTAGACCCCTAAAGATGGCCAATTGAGCAAAGAGCTTTATGGAGCTTTCATGGAGTTTACTAATATCCAAATGATGATTTTGGCGGAAGATCAAATTTCGCCATGTGTGTCAAATGCAGACGTGCCCATTGAGGCGATTAGAGCCATTTTAGGAAATCATCAGAATCTCTAATTGTCGATGGCGCTCGGTAGATAAATCCGGGGGCCATCGACGGTATCTTTGACGCCAAGTGAGTGGTTGAGTGATTTGTAGCATTTCAAGGCGGGCTTTTGCCGAAGAAAATCTGTATTCAAGAGAAGATATACTTCAAATTTCGATTAATTTCTGGGACCCTAATGGTCTTGGGAAATACCATTTTGCGAATACAAGTTCAAAGCGTATTTGAGCCCCGAGGCTTCGGGCTCAAATACGCTTTGGCTGCGACTCAATCATAATTTACCCAAGTTAGAAAAGGCCAACCTCAAGATTTGCTCGGCAAATCGAGCTGCGGATTAACCAGCGGCACTGGTCGTGGGTGAAGCTGGCGCAGAAGTAGACGGCGAAGTTGGTGCAGTGGTCGTGGGTGAAGCTGGCGCTGTCGGGAATGGTATGGCTGATGCTGGAGGCGTTAGATTTACGGTTTGGTTCCAATTGCTAAATTGGAGGTTTACTGCGATTGAAGTTCCACTAATAATTCCGCTTATTGGGAGTGGTGACCCCACAGTTGGTACGACCAACCCAAGTTTTCCTCCTACGCTCGTTCCGTCGAGCTCAATCACTTTGGTTCCAGCGACGTTGGCATGGGCTTTTTTGGTTACTCCGCTTAGACCAACGGATTGGGCCAGATTTGACATTGTTACGCCAGATGCAAGTGACGTATAGCCACTGCTTCCAGATGGGACTATTAGCCATTTATTGGCGTCTTGGGTGGCAAGATTGACCGGAAGGCCGAAGTTGCTAGCCAAGATTGCCTCTGGAGCCTTTACATAGGCATTTGTCGGTGTAACTAAAATCGTTGCGGTCTGACCAAGTATCGTAACTGTCCTTATTCCGCCCGTCTTTGCAGCGTCGAGAACTTGGCTAGATGAGGATGTTCCCTGCTGAACTTTGATGACCATACGAACAGAAGTGGCGCCAAGAATTGCTTTGGTGACCGAGCTCTCAGCTGCAGTCGCGTTCAGCTTGTCTATACCGTTGTTAGTGGGCGCGCTCGATCCGCCGCATGCACTTAGGACAATGGAGGCAAGAAGGGGAAATATCATTAAATTTTTGTTTGGCACGCAACCATGCTAGCCCAATTGGGAAATTTATAGACGGACCTCAATGCCGACCCCACTGTTTTTGCGTTTTTGTACCTGTCTAACAGAGCAGCCAACGATCTAGTTGTATCGGCAAATAACTCCTTGATAAGATTTCACCCTGAACCAACAACGTCCTTTGGAAGATCCCATCAGAAAGGAGTCGATTGGCTTTTCCACATTTGTTTACGCCTTCAAGCAGTCCTTGGATCTTTGATTAGAGCCGATTTTTACGAATTTGTCCAAAAAACCTTTCGATTGGATCTATGAGGAATGAGATAATGGATTTGTAGAGCTTAGGGGGGGGGGGAGGCTTTTTCAAATAGTTGAATCTTGTAAGCTTTGGGGCTTTGCTAGGTGGGTCAAATCCGATCGCTGAATCGCGCACTTGGTGGATGCGTTGGAGATCAATTGGCTATATTTAGCGAAGATTTAAATGAGGTAGATCTTAGGGTATTCTTTTTAGATCAGCGATTGATCCTTGGCTACTTGGAAGGCTAACAACTTATGGAGCCAATGCTAATTCGCGTAGTCTAGAACTTATTTTGGAGGTTTATATCGATGGGGGATCTTCTTTCAGAGGCTCGGTCTCTCGATGACTCTGATCAACTCTCTTGCTTTCGTGACGAGTTTGTATCTATAGAGCCCGATCTAATCTATTTGGATGGAAACTCCCTAGGACGCCTACCAAAACGCTCGATCGAGATTGCTAATGATGTCATTGCCAGACAATGGGGTGTGCAATTGATCGAATCTTGGAAGACTTGGATCGATCTCTCAACTACTTTGGGTGATCGACTATCTCAAAGTGTTTTGGGCGCTAAGAAGGGCGAGGTGGTTGTATGCGATTCAACAACTATCAATCTTTATAAGCTTGCCCTGTCGATCATAAAAGAACAACGAGGTGATAAGGAGGCGAGGAAGAAGATCGTTATCGAGGCAGATAACTTTCCCACCGATCGTTACATAGTGGATTCCCTGGCCCAAGAGTTTGGACTTGAGGTTATTACACTTCCGGTGGATGACTCCCAGACGATATCGATTGATCTATTCGAAGAGGCCTTCGACGAAGATGTCATATTTGGTTGCTTCAGCGCGCTCTCGTACAAGAGTGGTGCTCGAATTGATATGGCGGCAGTTAACTCGATCGCCCAAGGTGTTGGATCTCGAGTGATATGGGATTTGAGCCATGCTGGTGGGGCGGTAGTCGTTGATTTGGAGGGGACGGAATCTCAATACGCAATCGGATGCACCTATAAGTACCTAAATGCAGGGCCAGGTGCCCCTGCTTATCTTTATGTGCGCTCTGATTTGATAGAGGCGATGGAGAACCCTATCAAAGGTTGGTTTTCTCAGGATGATCAATTTGAAATGGCTGAAAAATACAGTCCTAAATCCGGTATTAGTCGCTTTTGCACCGGTACTCCTAATATTTTCGGAAGCTACCTCGTAGGTGCCGGAATTGACCTTATAGCGGAGGCTACTATTGAAGCTCTTGAGGCCAAAGGTCACGCCTTGGGTGACTTTTTCATCAAAGGATTTGAGGTCGAACTCAAGGACCTTGGCTTTAGCCTTGCGTCGCCCAAAGATCAGAGCCTCAGGGGCTCACACGTAAGTCTGTCGCATCCAAGAGCACGTCAAATTACTTCTGAGTTGATTGATCACGGAGTTGTTCCGGATTTTAGAACTCCATCGCTCATTCGGTTTGGATTTGCACCGCTGTATCAATCCTTTATAGAAATTTCTAGGGCAATCCAAGTGATTCGAGAAGTGACTATCGGGATGCGATAAGGTGCAGGCAGCTGATGGCGGATTTTCTATCAACGACTACGAATCGACCTTCTGCAGCCCGATCTTTTCCTCTGTAAGTTTCATATTGACTTAAACGCGAGATAGAAGCCAGTAGGCCGATGGTTCGAGTTTAAGTAAAACTTCAAGATTGTCAAAGTCCAAGTAAAGACCCGGCCCAATTCAGGAGGCGGCCCAATTCAGGAGGCGGCCCAATTCAGGAGGCGGCCCAATTCAGGAGGCGGCCCAATTCAGGAGGCGGCCCAATTCAGGAGGCGGCCCAATTCAGGAGGCGGCCCAATTCAAGCGAAACTATTGAGGGCATGGGGATCTTCTATTAGTTGATTCAAGCGAAACTAATAGAAGATCCCAGTCTTTGCATAAACCGCTACATCTCGTAGGGCTTTAGTGACGGCTCAAGCGCATTAATTTTTGAGATTTGTAACAATTGCTACGTGTTGGCTGGCGATTGCTTACCACCTGCCCGTTAGCTTCGTTCTATGGGCTATATCCGTTCTTTTGACGTATTTGGGGGGAGGGTCAAAAAGACTTATCCCCCAAGCCAGATCAGGAGCTTCTAAGACCTAGTCCGCACGAGTCTAAGAATGAGAGCTTTGCAGCCATTGCTTCCCGCCAATTTGCCAAGTCCTTTTGAAAGTGATTTCCGTCGCCGTCTTCATAGGCGTGTTCAACTTCGTAGAAGGCCGTATCTTCTGCATCGAGAAGCTCGCGATATTTTGCGAGTATACGGTCATCAATTACACCTCGAATGGTCAAGGCTACCTCCTAGGTTCTAAGAGTTTGTGTTGATAATTTCTCGATAATACACCCAAACGAGGGTCTAAAGCGAAAAAACATCACATGAATTGATGTTATTTGCGATTGCGAAGTCGTCGATCAATGAAAGGTCTCCTTGCAATGTCTTTATAGCATTGAGGTAGGGCTTGCCTGTCTTGATATCAAACTGAGCTTTGGAAAGATCAAATACGGCAGTTGTCCATAGTCCCTGCCACGAACTAAGTGCACTTTGATCGGCTGGATAATTTGAAATAGCGTTCATGGCCTTAGAGATCGATGTAAGTTGATTGGAGTATTTTGATATGAACGCAGTGCGTTTTGCTTTAGAAGATGAATAAGGGCCCGAGAGGATTTCACCAATCGGAGCAATAGATGAAGCTTTGTAAATCGTGCAAGTAGAGGCAAGTTTGGCAACCAATGTCGTTTCGCTCAAAAGAGGTACAGCGGGAGTGCTTTTACTAATACGGCTGGAGGCACCAAACATTTGCATTGCGTAACTTGAGACGGTGGCAATGCCCAGAACTAAAAAGAGTGTAATCGCTAGCAAATGTCGAGATCTCTTTACCCGCGACCTTGTGTGTTGAGTATCGCCTAGTGGACGGTGGTCCGGAGCTAGGAGTCTTCTAACCACATGTTTTGGCTCGTCGGAGTCGATTTCAGCTTGAACTTTTACAAGTTCGGCCCACTCTGGTCCTTCGAGCCAAAACGGGGTAGATCGCGTCTGGCTGCTCCAGAAAAAGCCGTCGAAATATCGCAGGTATTCTCCATTGGGATTACCAATTCGATACCAACCAGCGGCACCAGGAAGTGTAGTATTGGGGTTTCGACGCCTTTTTCTCACTTACTTTTCACTCTTTGAAGTGAGCTCTGATGCGAGCGTATTTACCTCGCTTACCGATCCCGAAATCTTAATTTCACCAGCAGCGATAGCATCGGCTACTTGAAGCGTTCCGTTTCGGATGGCAATTGCAATATCCGCCGTTGCCTTTAGGGTAAGAGTCGGCGGTCCATCGCTAAGCGCAGTTGGACCGCCGTTGCCGAGATTGAGATAAACGACGGCATGATCGTCATGATCGTGTATCTCGAGCGCGATTGAGTATGGCTTGGAAAAGTTAGGAAGATCTACCGTCTCTAAAAACCCAAGCCGAATCTCATCCGCTAATTTTTCAAGGCGAATATTAGACACGGTCATATAGTATCGCGCGCTTTACCTCTTCGATCGCTTTTGTTACAGAGATGCCTCTTGGGCAGGCTTCCGTGCAGTTGAAAGAAGTTCTACAGCGCCAAACGCCAGATTTTTGATTCAGTATGTCGAGTCTCTCTGTCGTTGCTTGATCTCTTGAGTCAAAGATGAACCTGTGTGCGTTAACGATCGCCGCTGGGCCAACGTATTCATCGTTTGCCCAGTAAACAGGACACGAAGTCGTGCAGCAGGCACAGAGAATACATTTAGTGGTGTCGTCGTATTTTTCTCTGTCGCTTTGGGATTGTAGACGCTCTTTGTAGCCCGGATCATCATTTGCTATTAGGTACGGAAGAACCGAACGATATTGTGCAAAGAATGGCTCCATGTCTACGATAAGATCCTTGATTACCGGTAACCCACGGATTGGTTCTATCGTTAGGTCGGTTCCAATATTGCGAATTAGATTGACGCATGCGAGTTTGTTCTCTCCGTTGATCACTAATGCGTCAGATCCGCAGACTCCGTGAGCGCAAGATCGGCGAAAGCTTAGCGTTCCATCGAATTTCCACTTCACAGCATGTAGGGCATCTAGAACTCGGTCGCCAGGCTTTAGCATTATGTCGTATTCTTGCCAATGAGGGCGTGTGTCGACCTCTGGATTATACCTCTTGATCTTCAAATGGACCTTTACCTCGGCCTCATGTGAATCGATCTGTGGTGAACTCTGATCTGTAACGGTCATATCTTTAGTACTTTCGTTCCATGGGCTGATATTTGCCACCTTTGACCGGCTTGTAGTCAAGGCGCACGCTGCCATCTTCTTGTCGATATGCAAGTGTATGTGTCATCCAGTTTTGGTCGTCGCGGGTGGGAAAGTCGTCCCTCCAGTGCGCGCCACGGCTCTCCTTGCGCGCTAGGGCCCCGATCACAAATGCCTCCGCTAAATCGAGGAGGTGACCAAGTTCCAAGGCTTCAACTAGGTCGTAGTTGAAGACCTCACCCTTGTCGTCGATGGCGATGTCGTTATATTGCTTCTTGATAGTTTGGATCGTTGTGAGCGCTTCCTCTAAGGATTCCTGCGTTCTTACGACCGAGGCGTTGAGAGTCATTGTTTGCTGAAGATTCGTTCGAAGCTCTCCAACCTTCATGGTTCCGTTAGCATCCTTGAGCGCCTGGATTCGTTCGCGAACAGGAGTCTCCACGCCTCGGGCAACCTCTGGGTGCGGTACTTTGGCAACATATTCTGCCATAGCTTTGCCACCGCGACGGCCAAAGACGACGATATCTAAGAGTGAGTTGGTTCCAAGTCGATTTGCGCCATGTACCGAGACACAAGCACATTCGCCGGCCGCATAGAGACCCGGGAGAATTGTCTCGTTGGAGTCGACAAGGACTTCGCCATCGACGTTGGTTGGAATTCCACCCATTGCATAGTGTGCCGTTGGCTGAATTGGAATGGGTTGAGTCTTTGGCTCTATGCCCAAATATGTACGCGCGAAGTCACTAATGTCGGGCAACTTGGCATCGATTTGCTCTGGAGGAAGGTGTGTGAGATCGAGATAGACATAGTCTTTATCTGGCCCAGCTCCTCTTCCTTGGCGAATTTCTGCATGAATAGCACGAGAGACCATATCGCGGGGTGCAAGATCCTTGACAGTTGGAGCAACGCGCTCCATGAAGCGCTCACCACTGCCGTTTCTTAGAATTCCGCCTTCACCTCGTGCAGCCTCGGAGAGTAAGATCCCAAATCCATAAATGCCTGTTGGGTGGAATTGATAGAACTCTAGATCCTGGATCGGAATTTGTTTTCTGAACAGGAGGCCCGGACCGTCACCGGTGAGGGTGTGGGCATTTGAGGAGATTCTAAACATCTTTCCGTAGCCGCCGGTGGCAAAGAGAACTCCCTTGGACACAAATACATGTAGGTCGCCGGTCGAGAGCTCGTATGCGACGATACCAGCGGCCTTTCGCTCTCCTGTGCTTTCATCAAAGAGAATATCAAAGACCTGAAATTCATTGAAGAATGTCACATCTCGAGCGACACACTGCTGATAGAGCGTCTGTAAGATCATGTGGCCGGTTCGGTCTGCAGCGTAGCACGAACGCCGCACTGGCGCTTCCCCATGGTTTCTTGTGTGGCCTCCAAAGCGCCTCTGGTCGATTCGACCTTCTGGGGTTCTAGAGAATGCCATGCCAAAGTGCTCAAGGTCTATGACCGCATCAATGGCTTCCTTGCACATGATGTCGATAGCGGGTTGATCACCTAAGTAGTCAGAGCCTTTGACCGTGTCAAAGGCGTGCCATTCCCAGTAATCCTCCTCGACATTTGAGAGTGCTGCGCACATACCGCCCTGAGCGGCACCGGTATGAGAGCGGGTTGGGTAGAGCTTGGTTATAACGGCGGTTTTAACTTTTCCGGCAACTTCAATCGCTGCGCGGAGGCCTGCGCCTCCGGCTCCGACGATGACCGCATCGTAACTGTGGTAATGGACTTTCACGCTATATAGCTTTACACGAAATGGTGACTTTTTGAAATCTGTAACCGAGAAAAGATCAAAAGAATTGTATTTTTTTATTAATTCAGTGACTTATGTCACATTTTTGTCTCAAATTTCAGATTAATACCGCATTTGATCGCTCCAGGGTGGCTCTAGCTCAGATGAATTTATCGATTTTTGGGACTTGAAAGGAGCCTAAATGACCTCGATCGCCCTACATAGCTCCCATGGTTGGCCTATCGTTGTATGAATGGAACATGTAAAGATAAAGACGCTTGGTGAATTGAATAAATCCGGATGGACCTCTATGCCTATCGCTGCTGAAATGCGCAAGAATGCTATTGAGGCGATTCGTAGCGGCAGAGGACTTTTCGACGGGATCCACGGGTATGAAAATACGGTGATGCCCCAATTAGAGACGGCGATTTTAGCTGGCCATGATGTGATCTTGCTAGGGGAGCGAGGCCAGGGTAAGAGCCGGATTATTCGAAGTTTGGTCTCGCTTTTGGATGAATGGATGCCGATTGTGGAAGGTTCTGAGATAAATGATGATCCCACCAATCCAGTCTCAGTCTATGCGAAGGAATTGATAGCGAAAAACGGCGACGAGACACCCATAGCATGGGTCCATAGAAGTGCGAGATTTGGCGAGAAATTGGCGACGCCAGATACTTCTATGGCCGATCTGATAGGCGATGTTGATCCGATCAAGGTCGCTGAAGGTCGGTACCTCTCAGATGAGTTGACGATGCACTTCGGACTGGTCCCGAGGACAAATCGTGGTATTTTTGCCATCAATGAATTGCCGGACCTTTCCGAGAGGATTCAAGTCGGTCTTCTTTCGATTCTTGAGGAACGTGACATTCAGATCAGGGGATATCGAATTTCGCTTCCGCTCGATATCTTTCTGATCGCATCGGCTAATCCGGAGGACTACACCAACCGTGGTCGTTTGATTACTCCGCTAAAGGATAGATTTGGCTCTCAAATTCGAACTCATTATCCACTTTCTTCGGCTATTGAACTGGAGATAGTCGACCAGGAGGCTCTTTTTTATGATGATGAGGATTCGAATATATATTTCCCCCAACATCTAAGAGGGGTAGTCGCGTTGGTCTCTGAGTTGGCCAGGAGGGCTCCAAATATAAACCAGAAGTCGGGAGTGTCGGTACGAGCTACAGTGGCAAACTATGAAGCTCTTTCTGCAGCGGCCTTGCGACGTACGTTGATATCCGATTCACCCGACGCGGTGGTACGACCTTGTGATTTTTGGGTCCTTGCTTCGTCTATGTCTGGAAAGATTGAACTTGACACGGTTGATGACACCGACGAAGTCATGGTCATCTCCAAGCTCGTGGATCGCGCAAATCTTGAAGTGTTTCGCTCATTAGTGACCTTGGATGAACTGCGACCATTGGTAGCGACCTTTGACGAAGGTTTTGAGGTAACGGTTGGAGAAGATGGCAGTGATGAACATCTCGCAAAGGCTCTGGAGAGTTCGCCTGAAACCCAACTGGTGATCGACCGAATCGAGCCTAGTGCATTACCGCAGGCTAAGTTGGGTGCCCTTGAATTCGTCTTGGAGGGGTTGCACCTTGCTAAGCGATTGAATAAGTACGAGGGCGATGCTGGCTCGATTTATGCAAAGCGAACAAGATGAGACGCCCCGGCAGTTGGAGTTCCGTTCGTTATGGAAGATGGGATGGGACTCAAGAGATCGAGGTAGATGTATCTGAGATTTTCGACGAGATTGCCGACGCACTGCTCTATCACGGCGATCCCATGTCTGCCCTGCGGGAGCTAATGAATCGCGGAATGAGAACTAAAGATGGTGGTGATATCCTCGGGCTGAAAGAGGTTCTTGAGCGACTCAAACAGAGGCGCTCTGAGCTCTTTGGCAAGTACGACCCATCGGGCAAGGCTAGCGAGATTGACAATGCAATTAGATCGATCCTAGAAAGTGAACGTCGGGCGCTTGAGGAGTATCTAGAGGCAGCTTCCAACTCCAAGGACGCTCCTCGGATCGCACAGGCAGAAGAACTTTATCTGAACGATCAATTGACGCTTGATTCCCTTGGACCTTCGATTGCTTCGAAGATTCAGTCGCTTGGAAACTATGACTTTCTCTCTCCGACTGCGAAGAGAGACTTTGATGATTTGCGAGAATCTCTCGAAAGAGAGTTTGTCGAAGGCTTCTTTGAGTCTGCTAAAAATTCATTGTCGACTATGACGCCAGAGGATTTAGAGAACTTCCGAGAGATGATCGGCGCCCTCAACTCCCTTATAGAGGCTCATAATGCAAACGAGGATACATCCGAAGCTTTTGAGGCGTTTATGGATAGGTATGGTGGATCTTTTCCGCCTGGCATCGCTAACACTCAAGAGTTACTCGACCACCTTCTCACGCAGATGGCGGCCGCCTCGCTCGCCTTTGGAGCTATGAGCCAAGAACAGCAAATGGAATTGGCTAATCTTGCTCAGAATGTCAATGGTGATCTCGATCTCTCCTGGGCTATCTCTCAGCTGATGCGATCTTTGTCCCCAATGATGGACTCGATGCGCTTTGATCCAAGGTCCTTTCGGGGGAGCGATCCTATGTCTATTGGCCAAGCCGGCCAAGTATTGGATGAACTTTCCCAACTCGATTCCATCGAGAGTTATCTCCGAAGTATTGGAACTCCTGGTGATCTATCTCGGTTGGATTTCGATCAAATCTCTGAATTGTTGGGCGAAAAAGAGGCCTCCTCGCTTCGGCGACTTTCGGAACTTACGAAGCAGCTAGAGGATGCTGGTTTGATTGGAATGAGCGACGAGAGGTTGACCCTAAGTGCCGGCGGACTCAGAGCGATTGGGCAAAAGATGCTTCAGGAAGTTTTTGATGATTTGGATGCATCGCGCTTGGGTGGTCATGATTTGAAGAGGCGTGGGGTAGGCGTTGACAAGGACTTCGAGACAAAGCCATATGAGTTTGGCGATCCGCTAAACCTCTCCTTAGGAAAGACCTTAGCCAATACTATCGTTCGCCAGAGAGGCGGACTTCCACTCAAAGTAGAGGTCGAGGACTTTGAAATTGAGACCACTGAAGCGATGGTTAGCGCATCGACTGTGCTGTGTCTGGACCTCTCGCTGTCAATGCCGCTGCGGGATAACTTTTTAGCCGCAAAGAAGGTCGCAGTTGCTCTGTCGACCCTGATATCTACGGCTTACCCCAAAGACTACCTTGCCATAGTGGGTTTTTCTGAGGTGGCACACGTCATAAAGCCGATGGATTTGCCTAGCGTTTCATGGGATTATGTATATGGAACCAATATGGAGGATGCTTTGCGGCAATCACGAACGCTTCTTAGAAGGCGTTCTGGACGCAAGCAGATCATCCTTGTAACCGACGGGGAACCAACGGCGCATATCTTAGAAAATGGCGAGCCATTTTTTAGCTACCCTCCGGCCCGGGAGACAATATTGGCGACTCTTTCGGAAGTGAATAGATGCACAAAGGCCGGTATAACAATCAACTCCTTTGTGTTGGATGCAACCGACTATCTCGTGGACTTTATGAACCAGGTTGCCAAGATCAATCGGGGCAAGGTCTTCTATAGTGATCCATCGGATTTGGGGAAATATGTTCTCGTCGATTTTATGGCTCAGCGGACTTCGTAACCTTAATTAAATTTCGAGATAAGAGAGTTTTATTCCCGTTTTTCGGGACAAAAGTGCTTACTTTGGGAAATAGAAAAATTTAGTTTGGAATTGAACGATTTTTTAGATGCGATAGCTAAGCTCACTCATAGTCGCAGTTCAAGGTCAAGTATTTGATATTCGACGCTAGATGCTTCGTCTGTTGCATTTTAAGTTTGAGCCTTTGGGGGAAGGAGGGGTGGTGTGACCATTGTTGGCCACGAGCTCTCTTTAGGTAAAGAAAAATGGCAGGAGTTTGCCCGCTGCAAGGGTTGGGATCCGGAGATTTTTTATCCAGATCGCGGGGTTCCATCGGCTTCTGCTAAGGCTGTTTGTAATGAATGTCCGGTTCAAGGGGATTGCTTAGAGTATGCCTTGAATCAAGATGAACGTTTCGGGATTTGGGGTGGACTCTCTGAGAGGGAACGGCGAAAGCTTCATCGACAACGAGTAATGATGCGGGCACGAAATTAGCTAAAATGCTTGACGAGTTGACGGACCTAGCGGTCGTCAACTCGTCCTTTATTAAGATTTTTGGTACCGACACACCGAGGCGCAATCTCTGGCAAATCTGCTCATAGAAGGTCGCCGACTAGTCGTGTACCACGGTAATTTCTAGACGAGCTAACTCCGACTCTAGCTACTCAATGAGCGATCTTGCAAAGCCTAGATTTGTCGCCCAAGTAGGACCCATTGGTTCATGAGTGCCGTCATGACTCTAGTTGAGTTTAGGCATTCCTAATTTATGCGGCACCTACGAAGAAGTCTTCAAAGCGCTTGTCAAAAAAGACGACATGTTGCGTAAAGCCACTAAGTGTGGCGAGATGCTATGTTTGGATAATGAATGAGTGGAAAGCAAGGACTCCTTCAATGTTCCATTAACGGCCACCTTAGGTGCTATACGTCAAGCAAGCACATCCCTACGATCAATGACCATCAAGAACGCTCGATCATGACCTTGGGGTGGGTATTTCTTCTTTGCCACAAGGACCACCTTGTGGCTTTAAAGATCGATAAGGTTCCAGTATTTTCTATACGTCGCTCTGGGCTGGCTTTCAATGGCATAGGACACTTTGTTTCGCTTAGGTAGTTAGGCCAGCCGAAACGGAAATCTTTCGATTTGTGACTATGGGAAGGTTCCATCCTCGGCAAATAGGTCGATCGTCTAATGGCTGGGCAATGCTAAAGCTGGTGGTTTGACTGAGCTCGACTGATGGACAATTGAAGATTCAAGATAAGCAAAATAGCACGGCTCACAGATACAGAGCAATCTTAGGCTTGGTCGTACGTGGATGATTCGTGCGAGGGTGGACTCCTCCTCTTGATTGTCGGCCCTTGGCTTCTTTTTCGTGAGGTCCGGGCTCTTGACATGGAACGCAACTCTCATGCAACGTTTGAGGCTTAGCATCACGATGTATTTTCGATAAGAACTATGCACTAAATATTTCTCATATTGAGATTTGTCAGTCACAAGGGGGAGCCGTGGCAGTTTTTGAAGCACCAGGCAGTTCTGGAAGTATTACTAAGTTCAACGATCGTTACGATAATTTCATTGGAGGGGAGTGGGTTGCACCAGTAAAGGGAGCATACTTTGAGAACATCTCACCCGTCAATGGAGAAGTGTTTTGCGAGGTTGCGAGAGGAACTGCCGAGGACATCGAGCTGGCTCTCGATGCGGCACATGCGGCGGCTGGGAAATGGGGCAAGACATCGGTTGCCGAGCGAGCAAATATTCTCAACAAGATCGCTGATCGAATTGAAGCGAATTTACAGGAACTTGCAGTCATCGAAACGTGGGACAACGCTAAAGCGGTTAGAGAAACATTGGCTGCTGACCTTCCGTTGGCAGTTGATCGCTTTCGATACTTCGCAGGTGCCATTCGTGCCCAAGAGGGCGGCATCTCTGAGATTGATGAATCGACGATCGCTTACCATTTTCACGAACCATTGGGTGTGGTGGGGCAGATAATTCCCTGGAATTTCCCCATTCTCATGGCAGTATGGAAATTGGCACCAGCCTTGGCAGCCGGCAACTGTGTGGTTCTCAAGCCCGCTGAGCAGACTCCAACTTCAATCCTGAAGGTAATCGAATTTATCGCTGATCTTTTGCCCGCAGGCGTTCTCAATGTCGTGAATGGTTTTGGTGTCGAGGCCGGTAAGCCGCTGGCTTCGAGTTCTCGGATTCGCAAGATTGCGTTTACGGGGGAGACGACTACTGGGCGTCTGATCATGCAGTACGCTAGCCAAAATATAATTCCTGTTACTTTGGAGTTAGGCGGGAAGAGTCCAAATATATTCTTTGGCGATATCGCAAATGAGAGGGACGCCTTTTACTCGAAGGCGCTAGAGGGATTTACAATGTTCGCATTGAACCAAGGTGAAGTTTGCACCTGCTCTTCTCGAGCACTGATTCAACGGTCGATGTACGATGAATTTATGGTCGATGCAATTGCGCGCACTAAAGCTATCAAGCTTGGGAATCCATTAGACGCAGAGACCATGATGGGTGCTCAAGCGAGCAATGACCAATTAGAGAAAATCTTTCCTATATTGAGATTGGCAAAGCTGAAGGCGCTAACATCCTCACCGGTGGGTCTAGGGCTGAGCTTGAAGGCTCGCTGTCAAAGGGTTATTACGTGACCCCAACCGTCTTTGAAGGCAACAATTCGATGCGTATCTTCCAGGAAGAGATTTTTGGCCCGAAGATAGGGCGACTCATTCGCAAATGCTTCTAGGGGAGTCTCGCCAAGGCCATTATGTACTCTCGTATCAGTTTGTCGACACCAAGAAAGAGCCTGTTCATTCAAGTCGGCTAAGTTGGTAAAAGTACGTGCTGGCCAAAAGTTATCCTTGGCGTATCGTATTCCTCGTTCTACTTTGCCCTTTGTCTGGGGTCTTCTCACTGGAGCTAACTTGATTGATATACCTAAATATTTAGCCAAGTCGCTCGTGTGACTATTTAGGTCCCATCCTTGAGTGGTTGAGCCACCAAGGACAACTGTTTTCATGTGATCGGTAAGAAATGCATCGGTTATGCCACCAAAGTAATAAAGAGCATTGATCAAACAGGTAGAAAAGCCATAGATGTCAGCTGTTAGGGCAAACTCTAGATAGACCCTTTAGCTATAACCCATTGTCACCATAAGTCCAGCGATGTTTCTCCTTGTTCCTCGGTGATCGTCATAACCAAAGAGTCCCCAATCAAGTTGAATCTGAGCTCCCGGTTTGCTTTCATAGCGAATGGTCGCCTTGGCGTGAGGTCGAATATTTGGTTTGATAGATTTTACGTAATTACGGATCGTCGTTTCTTTAGAGCTATAGCCCAAAGGTTCTATTCGAGAGAGTATCGCTGGAGCACTGATCAATCCGTCTTTGACAAAACCATCAATCATCTCCTTATAGAGGACCTAAGTTTTGATCCCCTAGGCGCTCTAGG